>CAZDAQ010000028.1:0-22816 GCA_964503425.1 uncultured Opitutales bacterium | reverse complement strand
GCGCTGGCGGGAGAGTTAGGCGCGGTGCTGGCGAAACATCCCGCGCGGGAGCGGTTGATTTTGACACAGAGCGCGGGCGAGGCGCACACGCACGCGGTGGGCGGCTACCGGGCGCTGATGCGGGAGGCGGAGAGGCTGAAATTGAAGGCGCCGCTGTGGATCCGGCACACGGCGGCGCAGGTGATTTTGGCGCAAAACTTTTTCACAGCGCGGCTGCTGGAGGCCTCGATGGTGGCGGGGAGCCTGTTGTGCGACGGGCTGGGGGACCTGCTGAGCGTGGAGACAGAGCCGGACCGGGACAAGACGGTGGCGCTGACGTATAATATTTTGCAGGGGGCGCGGACGCGCTCGACGAAGACGGAGTTTGTGGCGTGCCCTAGTTGCGGGCGGACGCTGTTTGACTTGCAGACGACGACGCAGCGGATCAAGGGACGGACGGGTCACCTCAAGGGCGTGACGATCGCGGTGATGGGGTGCATCGTGAACGGTCCGGGGGAGATGGCGGACGCGAATTTCGGGTATGTGGGCGGGGCGCCGGCGAAGGTAAATCTTTATGTGGGGAAGGAATGCGTGAAATACAACATTCCGGAGGAGGAGGCGGTGGACCGGCTGGTGGATTTAATTAGGGAGCACGGGAAGTGGGTGGAGCCGGAGCCGGTGCCGGCGGGGGTGTGAGGTGCTGAAAATGGTGGATCAGGGGATGTATCGTTTGGGTAACGATTGGGTGAAGGGGTTGGCATGGAAAACGCTGTAAGGAGGCGCCCCGACACACATGAATAATTCCACCGGAAGTGGTTTAAGCATTCAGGCAGCGACGCAGGGGATGGGCGATTGCGGCGGAGGGGGCATGGCCCCGTTTGCCGGAATCCGGGACGAGAACGAGGAGGTTTCGCTCCCGTCACCAGGCGGTTCCCCGCGGTCGGACAAGTTCGTGGAGGATGCGGCGAAGCCGGCCAAACCGGCGAGACGCCACCATTACGACTGGCTGATGATGTAGGCGGCGAGCGGCCTAGAGCCAAGCCCGGCAAACGAGTGGGCGCCGGGGGGTGGTATTGTTGACGGGTGAGGGGCTGCCTAAAGCCCAGCGCTATGGAAGAGTGGCCCGTCGCACCTTCTTGCGAGGGCAGGCGCGATGTCCGTACGGAAGAATGGACGACACGGAAGTCATCCCTCCTAAAAAGGAAAAAAGAGCGGCGGGTCGGGAGGCGACGCTGCCTTATGGCGTGGTGGTGGGTGGGGTGAGTTTCAGCGTTGAAATCGGGCGGGCGGGTGGTTGTATCGCGCAATGAAGATCATCAAGGAATTCCGGGAGTTTGTGGCGCGGGGGAACGTGATAGACCTAGCGGTGGGCGTTATCATCGGGGCGGCGTTTGGGAAGATTGTGACGTCATTAGTGAATGACGTGATCATGCCACCGGTGGGCTACCTGATGCATGGGATAAATTTTGCGGATCTGTTCATTTCGCTGAATGGCATCACCTACAAGACCTTTGACGAGGCGAAGAAGGCGAGCGCGCCGGTGGTGGGCTATGGGTCGTTCCTGAACACGATCATCGAATTTTTCATCGTGGCGGCGTGCGTGTTCGCGCTGGTGAAGGTGGTCAACAAGATCAAGCGGCAGGAAGTGCAGGATCCACCGCCGGCGCCCCCGACGAAGAGCGAGGTTTTGCTGGCGGAGATCCGGGACTTGCTGCGGCAGGATTTGAAGCGGTAGAGCGAAGTCCGGGCGGTTCAATTGCTGTTCAAGGTCACGGTGGCGGGTTCGAGGCCGGGAGCGGAAACCTGGAGGGTAATGGGGCCGGGGGTGGTGGAGGATTGGATGATGGCGAGGCCGCGACCCTGCCAAGCCTGGTGGGTGGGGCCCTGGACGGGTTCGCTATTGGTGACATCGCCATTGCCGAGGCCAAGGATCCGCGCGGGGCCGGACAAGGCGAAGGTCAGTTCCTGAGCGGCGTCGGGGACGCGGACGCCCTGGGCGTCAACGACAGCAAATTCGATCTGGGAGATGTCCTTGCCGTCGGCGCGCAGATGGGTGGCGTCGGGATACAGTTCGATGCGGGCGGCGGGGCCGGCGGTTTTGAGGGTGAATTCGCAGATGATGGTTTGGCTGTCATTCTGGCCGACGGCCTTGAGGACGCCGGGGGTGAAGGGGATTTGCCAGGTGAGAATGCCGTTGACGGCATCGGTGAATTTTTTTGTGCCGAGGGGCTGGTCGTTGAGGGTGAGCGTGACCTGCGGGCAATTGGTGTAGCAGGAGACGGTGAGGGAAGTTTGGTCGGGCCAATTCCAGGTTTCGTTGCCGGTGGGGGCGTTGGTATCGCCGCCGGCGTTGGCCGCGGCGCCGCTGCGCTCGGCGCACAAATAGACCATCGGCTGGGTGCTCCATAGACTTTGACGGAAGTAACCGATGGGCTTTACAAAGCCGCACAAGTCGAGGAGGCCGTCGGGATTGGCGCGGGCGGGCCAGGCGCGGGCTTCGCCGAGGTAATCAATGCCGGTCCAGAGGAACTGGCCGCTGATGGCGGGGTTGTCGCGCACGGCGACCCAGGAAGGGTAGTCGTGCTTGTTTTCACTGCCGTAGATGACGCGCTGGGGATATTGCTGGCGGTCCTGCGCGTAGCGGGGCTCCTGATAGTTGTAGCCGGCGATGTCGAGAATTTGGGCGAAGCCGACGGCATTGGACATGGCGAGGCTGGCGAGGGCGGCGGTGACGGGGCGGGTGGGATCGAGCGCCTTGACGGCGGCGACGAGCGGACGGCCCCATTTAACCATGTCGGTGCCAGGCGGATTGCCGGGGCGGTATTGGTCACCGAGGGCGGGGTCAGTGAACGGGTCGTTGGGGTAGTCAATCTCGTTGCCGATGCTCCACATGATGATGCTGGGGTGGTTGCGGTCGCGGAGGACCATGTCGGAGATGTCGCGGACCGACCAGTCGGGGAAGAATTCGCTATAGCCGAAGCGGCTGGGGACGCCCTGGTTCCAGCCGACGACCCATTTGTTTTTGGCGGGGGTGAATTCGTCGAAGGCCTCGTCCATGACGAGGAAGCCCAGGCGGTCGCAGAGGTCGAGGAATTCGGGCGAGGGCGGGTTGTGGCTGGTGCGAATGGCGTTGACGCCGAGGGTTTTCAATTCGGCGAGTCGGCGTTCCCAAACCTGAATGGGGATGGCGACGCCGACGCTGCCGCCGTCCTGATGGATGCAGACGCCTTTGAATTTGGTGGGGATGCCGTTGAGGTAAAAGCCGATGCCGGGATCGAAGGCGAAGGTGCGGACGCCGAAAGGGGTGGTGGCTTCGTCCACGGTGGCGTTGTCGGCGATGAGACGGGTGCGGAGGGAGTAGAGGGCGGGGGTGTCGGGCGACCAGAATTGGGGCTGCGCGATGGCCAAGTCTTGAATGACATTTTGGTTTTGGCCGAGGTCCACGTTGGCGGGAGTGGAGACGGTGGCGACGACTTTGCCGTCGGGGGTAATGACGTCGGATTGCAGGGTGAAGGCGCGGGAGCGACCGGAGCTGTTGCCCACGACGGTTTCGACGTGGACAGTCGCAAAGTCAGCTTTTACGACGGGGGTGGTGACGAAAGTTCCCCAATGAGCGAGGTGGAGCGGATCGGTGATGCTGAGGCGGACGTTGCGGTAAATGCCGGAACCGGTATACCAGCGGGAGTCGGCGAAGCGGGAGTGGTCCACGCGGACGGCGAGGACGTTGTCTTCGCCGAATTTGAGCAAGGGGGTCAAATCGCAGGTGTAGCTTTCAAAGCCGTAGGGACGGGCGCCGACGAAGAAGCCGTTGAGGAAGACCTCGGAGTTGTCATACACGCCATCCAGTTCGAGGGTGACCAGCTTGCCCTGAGCGGTGGCGTCGGGCTGGAAATGCTTGCGATACCAGGCGATGCCGCCGGGGGCGTAGCCATTGCCGCTGCCGTAATCGGGACTGAACGGGCCCGCGATGCTCCAGTCATGGGGGAGGTTGACGGATTGCCAGGCGGAGTCGTCGAATTTGGGCTGCATGGCCATGGGGGATGCGCTGATGAGGAAGCGCCAGCCGAAATCGAAGTCCACATCCGTGCGCGGGGAAGCGGCGACGGGCTGGGCGCCGGCCCCCTGGCAGAGGAGAGTCAGGAGGAAAACGAGAGCTGTAGAGGTGGGGATTCGTTTATTCATGGGCCGTCGTGAAATAAGTGAGTTAGGGCAATGGGCTAAAGGTTTAGCGTGTACGCGAGGGAAAAAGGCGATGACGGGCGCCAGCGAAAATTGCGGCTTGAATTATCGCTGCTGGTCGCCGGGTTTTTCGGGGACGCCGGGTTCATCGAGCAGTTGCAGGACGGTGGCGGGGCCGAGGTCGGCGGGGGGAGTCCAGGAGCGCAGGGCCCAGACGACCTTCTTGTCGGGAGTGACTTCGATGGCCTGGACGGAGGTGGGCCAATTCTTGGGGCTCTTGATGCCGTTGGGGCACCAGTTGGTGATGATGGTGTTGCCGTTGGCGAGGCGGTCGGCCTCCTGCATGCTGAAGAGTTTGATGTCGGGGGCGTCCTTCTGGGTGAACTCCCAGACAGTTTCGCCCTTGGGGTTGACCTCGCGGACGAAGCCCTTGTTGCTGCTGATAAGGGTATTGCCGTTTTTGAGACGCACGGCGGCCCAGGGGGAGGGAATGGCGATGGACCAGACTTCTTTTCCGTCCATGTCGTATTCGGCGACTTTGTTGTTGTCCATATGGGCGACGAGGAGGGTACCGGCAGCGGTGAGGCGGGCGCGGCGGAATTGGCCGTGGGTGCTCTTGGGATTGCCGGGAGTGAGGACGACTTCCTTTTCGGTTTTTCCGGTGATGGTGTTGATGAGCATCATTTTGGCGGGGTCACCGTTTTGGATGATCATCACATGGTCGAGGCCGACGGGCTGGGCGACGTGAACCTGAAAGCCTTTGGGGGCGTCGTAGTTCCAGACGACTTTTTTGTCCGGGGTGACTTCCTGCGCGCCGGCCATGTAGGCCAGGACGACGTTGCCATTGGAAAGGAGGGTGGCGTCGCTGATTTCCTGGATGCCACCGCTCTTGTCTTTGGAAGGGATATCATATGACCAAGCCACCTTGCCGTCGCGGACGATGAACATGGTTTGGACGGGTTTGGGGTAGTTCCATTCGCCCGCATAGAAAAAGGGATGCTGCTCCAAGCCTTTGCCGGGGAGGGTGTCAGGAGAATACGGGGCGACGGGCGCTGCGGGCTTGGCGGCGGGCGGAGGCGGGAGGGTAGAAGAGGCGGTGGCGGCAGGCGGAGGCGGCGGGGCTGGGGCCGCCGCCGGCGTGGTATTTTGCGCGCGGGCGAGCGTTAATGACAGGCAAACAACGAGGAGGGCGGGAGTGGGGTATTTGAGCATGAGGGTAGTTGGTTGAGAAAGACTTGGATGTCTATTGGAACGGAACCGCGCCGGGGCGCAAGCTTTGAGGCCGACAGGTAAAGTCGAGCATCGGCGCAAGCGGCTCAATTCTCCACGGCCCGGGCGGAGCCGGGGATGGGGAAATGGGTAGCGGCGTTGTCGAGGACGAGGACCCAGTCGCTGCCTTTGCCGCTATCGGGAGGGGTAAAGGTGTGGGTGGCGGTTTTTGGGATTTCGCCGATGAGGGTGGCGGCGCCGGTGCGCGGATCATACCAATAGGCGCGGAGGGTGGTTCCAGCGAGGAGGCTGGTGTTGACAGTAATGGGGAGTCCGGCGGAGGTGTAAATGAATGCGTAGGAGCCGTCGGAAGCACGGGTAGCCTGAAGGCGCTGGGTGGTGCGGAAGGTGTCGCCGACGATGAGGCTTTGGTCGGGGATGCGGACGAGCATGGGGCGGGATTCGATGAGTTTGCGAAGATACTGCATTTGGCCGGAGCCGGGCAGCAGGAGGGATTGGGGCCAGGGCAGGCCGGAGCCCCAGCGGGGGGCGGGGGCGCGTTCGGGGAGCCAGAACTCGTAAACCTCGCCGTTGCCGTAGGTGTGGCCAGCAGCGCCGGCAAAGACGCTGAGGTAGCCGTAGCGGCGGACATCCTGCGCGCCGATGCGGGTGGCATTGGGGTCAGTCGCGGAATTGACAAGGCGGTCGGTGATATTTTCGTAGCCCGGCTCGCCGTCCACGATTGGCTTGACGGGGGTCTTCACATAATCCGCGGCGACCATTTCGTAATTGGTGTTTTGGATAAAGTGGCCGGATTGGAGCAGGTCGAAATTAAGCCAGGGTTCGCTTTGAAACCAGAAGGAGGAGCTTTGACGACCGGTGGGGTGGTAGGTGATCAGGTGGACGCCACCGTCGCCGGCGTGGAGACCGGCGGCCATGGCGCGGACGAGGGGCGTATAATCGGGGCCGGTAGAAGTGTTGCCGCCGGTGTCGCCGCCGATGATCCAGATGACGGGTTTGTCGCGGTAACGCCAGGCGAGGTAATGGCAATACCATTCGGCGGTGGCGGGATCAAGCAGCGCGGGGATGTTGCCGCCGACGCCTTTTAACCAGAAGGGAAGAATCGCGACATAGAGGCCGAGGGATTGGGCCTTGTTGATGACGTTATCCATGTTCTGGAAATAGGCTTCGTTGGGCTTGGTTGGGTCACGGTCAATGAAAGGCAACTGACCGTCGTAGTTGGGGCGGCTGCGGGCGTCCCAGAGCGCGGCGACGGTTTGAATGACAGTGAAGCCTTTGGCGGCGCGGTCGTGGAGGTAGAGGTCAACGTCGCTAGGAGTGGCATGGGGGTAGAGGCCCCAGGCGGTGTCGGCGAGCCAGAAGAACGGATGGCCGTTGTCCTGCACGAAGAAGCGTCCATTGGGGGAGATTTTGAGGAGGGGCAGGGCGGGAACGGGGGTGGTGGCGGCGACCGGGGGAGTGGCGGTGTCGGCGGTCGGGGCCGCGTGGACGAGGCTGTTGGCCAAAACAAAGCCAAGGGCGGAGGCGAGGAAGAGGGTTCGGTTCATGGGGTGATGGGGTAAAAGAGCCGGTCGTATCGAGGGTTTTTTTCAGAGTTGGTTGCGGGCGATTTCGGCGCTGAGGTAGTCGGGTGAATTCGCGAGGGCGGCGTCGAATTCCTGGCGGGCCTGATCTTTCTGGCCGAGGCCGGCGTAACCGAGGCCAGCGAGGTAGTGGGCGGTGGCCGTGCGAACGCGTGGTGTTAGAGACTGGGCGGGGGTGGAGGTGGTGTTGCCGGCTCCCGCCAAGGACGCGGTGCCGGAGGCGATTAAATCACGGAAGATTTTTTCGGCGTCAGCGGTGTCGGCGAGTTTTTGTTGGGCAAGGGCCTGATAAAATTGCTGGGTGCCGCGGGTGGAAAGGGGGTTGCCCGTCGCGCCACCACCACCGCCTCCGCCACGGGCCGCGCCACCAGCCAGGTTGACGGCGATGGCGGCGTTCCAGGCGTCGCGAGCCTTGCTGGTGTCGCCGAGGGCTGCGTAGGCGCAGCCAATCCAGTAAGAAATTTCCGCCTGGCGGGACGGGCCGCGCTGCTCGGCACGCAAATTGGGCGGCGGGGAGAGCGCGATTTGAAAATCAGCGAGAGCGTCGGGGTATTGTTTAGCGCCGAGACGCTGGAGGCCGCGCACGAGATGGGCGTTCAACCAGGCTTCGCCGGTGTTGAAGCTCGTGCCGCCTTCCCAGATGCTGAAGGTGCGGCCTTGCAGCAAGGTGATGGACTCGTCGGCCTTGCCGACAAAAGTTTTAAGAGTGATCAGGCTGCCGAGGCCCTCGTCTTTTTTAGCCACGGTGGCTTGATGCTGTTCGAGAAGGGCGAGGCGCTTTGCGACGGGAACGCCGGCGGCTTGATAGAGCTGGTCGAGTTCGGCAAAGTGGGTCGGGTAGTCGTCACTGAGGGCGACGGCTTTTTCGAGGCAGGCGATAGCCTGGGCGCGCGAGGCGTCGTCGTTTTGATGTGAATAATACTGGGCGAGGTTGCGCCAGGTGATGGGAAATTTGGGATCGAGTTCCGTGGATTTGTTCCAGAGGGCGACGGCTTCGGCGGGCTGCCAGTCGAAGAGGAGGTTGCCGAGGTAGTAGGGGGCGCGGGCGTCCTGGGGGTTGGCGGACATGGCGCGGCGGAGCACGGGGATGACTTCGGATTGGAAGGGGAAGACGTAGGCGGGCGATTGGAGCGCGGCCTGCGTGCGATAGGCGGCGGCCTTCGCGGGGTCGCCGAGTTTTTCGGCGAAATCCCCGAGATAATAATACACGATGGGCGAGACTTTGGCGGGGTCGGGCGCGCTGGCAATCGTCTGGGAGAGGACGGCCAGACCATCGCTCCAGAGGCCGGCGTCGTAATATTCCGCAGCGACTTCCTGGGCGTCGTCGGTGAAGGTGTTCAAGGTCGTGAAGAGCGGCTGGGCGGTGGTGGAGTTCGGCGAGGCGAGCCATTGCTCGGCCATGAGGCGGGCATCGAGCGGGTCGGTTTTTTGGGCGGCGAAGGCGAGCACGTCGCGGGCCTCAGCGGTGCGGCCCAGGTGGCGCAGCACGGCGGCCTTGAGGCCGTAGGCGCGCAGGTTGAGCGCATTGGCGTCAAGGGACTGGTCAACAAAATCGAGCGCGGCGGGGAAATCGCCCCGGGAGGAAGCGATTTCGGCGAGGGAGAAATAGGCCGGAGATTTCCATTCCTGACTCCAGGTGGCCTTGTAGAAGGCGTCAAAAGCTTCGTTCATCTTGTCCTGAGCCTTGAGCGCGACGCCGAGGTAATAGAAAGGTTCGGCGTCTTTGGGGGTGGTGTAATTGAAGGTGAGCCGTTCCAGGGCTTTGCGAAAATGCTGTTCCGCGGCGGGAAAGCGGGCGTTGCGCAAGTCGAGTAAACCGAGGCCGGTGTTGGCGTTGATATCGCCGGGGTCGCGGCGCAGGGCTTCGTCCCAATAGGGATCGGCATCGAGCGCAGGGTCGTGGAACTGGTCAATGCGCTGGCCGGCGAGAAACAAGTCCTCATCATTGGGAATGTTCTCCGGGGCGGGCGTGCGGGTGACCGGGGTGGGCATGGGATAGGGAACGAGGCGGATGGGCGAATAGGCGACGAGTTCACGGCCATCGGCGGAGAGCGAGGCGCGCACGTCGTGTTCGTCAATGCCCGCGGGGACGGGAACCTGCTGGGTGAACGGTTGGCCGGGGTTGATGGCCACTTGTTTTTCAAAGAGGACTTTGTCGCCCGCCTGCAACCGCACGGTGGCGTTGGAAAAGCTGGTGGGGGTGTAGAAGCCGAAATGGGCGACACCATCCTTGACCTCGAGATTGACCGCGGCGTCGAGGTTGGCGTTTTTGACGCCGCCGATGTCGCGGAAGGGATACCAGTGCATGGCAAAGGAGCGTTCCTCGAACGGCTGGAGCCAGGAGTAGTCGGGCTGGTTGTCGGAGTAAGCGCCGACCATGAGTTCGATGTAGGGGCCGTCGGTGTCGGTGAGGATGGCGTCCCACATGCGGCCGCGGGGGCCGTTGCCCCAGGTCCAGAATTTTTTGCCGGGGATGATATGGTGGTCGGCGATGCTCATGGTGCCGGCTTCCTTGCCGTGGTCATAGCCGGCGAAAAAGTCGTCCTGGTAATTCCAGGCGAACATGGAGTTGGAGTTGAAGTGGTTTTTATACCAGCTTACGTCCACACCGGCGGTGAAGTCGGCGCCGTTGAAGCGGGTGTTGGCGATGGGCCACGCGGCGAATTCGCGTTTGAAGTGGTAGGCGACATACTGGGTGGAGGGCGGGAAGATGATTTGGTAGTTGGCGTTGGCGTTGACGGCCACGTTGGCAAAACAGAGCATGGTGTTGACGAGGGGCGTGCGGTTGACGATGCGCACGGAGCAGTCGAGGACGGAACTGCCGGGGTGGAGGGTGTAGCCGACGGCCCAACGCATGCGCTGGCGGGGTTCCAATTCGCCGACCCAGACGGTCTTGCTGCCGTCGGGGCTGGCCGTGGTCATCCATTGGACGGGGAGGAAGGTGCTGGCGCGATGGTGGTGGGGGATGTTCCACTCGATGCCGCCGGAAATCCAGGCGCCGATGAGGCCGATGAGCGCGGGCTTGATGACGTGCTGGTGATAAACGAAGTCGTAGTTGTTGGTTTTGTCCACCGCGGAGAAGAGCTTGCCGCCGATTTCCGGAATGACGCCGATTTTCACGTATTCGTTTTCGAGATAAATGAGGTGGTAGGTTTGATCGCCCTTTTGATTAGTGAGGTTGTCGTAGAGCGGATACGGGTAAATGCGGCCTTCGGCGCCCTGGGAATTGCGACCGAAGAAGAACATCGGGTTGGGATCGGGCAGCCCGGAGAGGTAGGTGGGGATGACCTCATCCGTTTCGGTAAGCGTGACGGCCGCGGCGGTCGAGAGGCGGGGAGCCAGAAGCAACGCGGCAGCCAGGGCGATCGAGCCCGCGAGGAAACGCAAGTGCATGACGAATGGGGTTGGGGTGGGGCGGAGTGGTGGGCGACTATTGAATGCCGGGGAGGCCGAGTTTGCTGGCATCGGCGGCGGTGCCGACCTCGGAGGTTTTGGCCATGCGGTCGGTGGGGGGGATTTTGCCGGAATGGATGTCGAGCAGCCGGGCGTGGGTGATTTTAGCGGCGTTGACGAGGTCGGCGTAGGGCTGGTCGGTAACGTCAATCCAGCCGATGTTGTAATTTTCGCCGTCGTTGCGACCGGAAACGGGTTCGTCAATCCATTCAAACCAATGGGTGCCGATGACCTCGGGATGGGCGGCGGCATGTTCGACGTAGTAGCTGTAGGCGAGGCCGCGTTCCTGCTGGTTCATGGCCTGGACGAGGCCGGGAGCCATGCCGCGATCGGGCACGCCGATGTGAAACTCGCCGACGAGGACGGGCAGGCCGGTTAGTTTGTGGACGTTGCTGATGGTTTCGGGCGGGGGCTCGAAGCGGTATTTGTTGAGGGTGTAGACATCGAAGTTTTTCGCGAGCTTGACGACGTAATCCGGTGGAGTGCCGCCGAAGCGAATGCCGAGGTTGAGGTGGTTGGGGTCGGATTTTTTGAGGGCGGTATTGATGACGGCGAGGTAGTGCGCGAAGGCATCGAGGACCAAGTCACGGCGGATTTCGGGGGTGTCGCCTTTGGCCAGGGCGGCCTTGAAGTGGTTTTGCATTGCGGAAGGCGGGCCCTGGAGGACCAAGTCCACGAACTGGCTTTCGCGCCCGGGCCAGGGCGGTTCGTTGCCGATGAAGTAGCCGAGGAGCCAGGGGTCATCCTTGAGCGGGGTGACGGAACGCTCGATGGTGGCGTTGGCTTGCTGCTCGAAAGTGTCGGAATACACATCAGGCAGGCCCATGACCGACGGGCCGGACTGGCCGATGCGGACGTTGGCGACGTAGGCTTTCTTTTGGCCGTCGGCGGGGAGGGCGTTGTTGAGGTTGGGGCCGTAGGCGGTGTTGAGGCCCCAAGCGCCCATGCGTTCGGAGGTCAGGGTGGCCCAGGGCGCCATGAAATCGGCGCCGTAGCGGTTTTGCAGATTGGCGGTGTAGAAGGAAGTTTGCGCGCCGCCGCGGCCACCGCCGAAGCCTCCACGGCCGCCGCCAGCCGGAGCAGAGGGAGGGGGGATTTTGGCGAAATAATCCTCGCGGCCAGTGACACGGGTGCCGGAAGTGGTGCCGATGCCGTTGACGCCCGTGGAATAGAAGTAATGGCCGTCGGGATCAATAAACCACCAGATGCCGTTGATTTGCTCGACGCGGAAAAAGCCGGTGGCCTTGGCCTGGGTGGAAGCGAAGCCGCCGTATTGGTCGAGATTGGGAAGGCTATGGTCTTTCGCGAGGGCATCGGCTTCGGCGGACCAGGCTTTTTTCAGGTCGGCTGCGGTGTGGGCCTTGCCGGGCCATTCGAGGTGGGTGTATTGGCCGAACTCGTCAATGAGCGGCTTGCCGCCATCGAGGATGTCATCGCCCGGATCGGTTTTGGAAAGGGTGACGGAGCGAATTTCGAGGGTGGGCGAGCCGACGGGGTAGCGCATGACGAAGCTGAGGCCGAGGACGTTGGTGGTCGGGGCGTTGCTGCCGCCTTCGATGTTAATCCAGTAGGAATTGCGCGGCTGATTGACGGTGGCGGCGAGGTCGGAGGCATTGCCCAAGCCCTGGCGGTAAAAACGGAGGGGGATGGAAGCGCGGACCCAGACGCCGGGAAAGGGATGGATGCGTTTGGAAATAAGTTTATCGCTGGTTTGGAGGCCGAGTTCGAAGCGCTGGCTGGAGGAGGCGCGAAATTCGAGCACGAGGAAATCGTAGGGCGTCCAGTCTGCGGGCAAATCGGGGTTCAGTTGCTTCAGGGTGAATTGGTGGGTGGACACCGGCTGGTCGAAGACAATGGTCGTCGTATTGGCCGCGCGGGTGGGGAGGGCGGCCAGAAGGATGGAGCACAGCGCGGCGAAACCGCACCGCCACATCCCGTGCGCTTTAGGCGCGAGGGCTTCAGGAGGGGTAGGCATGGGGGGTATTTGCTGGGGCAAACGTAGCGGCAGTGAGGCTGAAGACATTTGGGCCCATTGACAATGAAAGAGTGGGGGTTTGCCAGGGGATGGCGAGTCCAGGCAAAATCGGGCGACATGGGGAAGCGCAGATAAAGCGCGCGAGGAGGACCTCTCCTCTCTTTTAGCCGGTTTTGCGGGTATGGTCGGTGGCGAGGGGCGCGGGGGAGAGGGGAGGGCGCTGGGGGCCGCGGCGGCGGGCGAGCTCGCGCATGTCCACGGCGAGGTCGTCTTTTTCGAAAATCTCAATGCCGAGGAGGTGTTCGAAGATGTCTTCCATGGAGACGATGCCGGCGAGGAGGCCGTATTCGTCCACGACGACGGCGATTTGCTGGTGGTTTTTGAGGAATTGCTGGAGGGTAGTGGCGGCGGTGGCGGTCTCGGGGACAAAGACGGCGGGCTGCATGATGTCGGCGACGGCGAGATTGTCGTGGTCGGCGGCCTTGGCTTTGAGGAGGTCGCGGCGGCGGGCGAGGCCGACGATGTTGTCGAGGTTGCCGTCGAAGACGGGGAGGCGGGCGAAGGGAATGTTGGGGAGGTCGCGGAAGACTTCGGCGATGGTGCGGGATTTGTCGAGGGCGGTGACGACGATGCGCGGGGTCATGATGTCGCGGATGTAGACTTCGTCGAGCTTGAGGGCGTTGGCGATGAGGTTGCTTTCCTGGGTGGTGAGGTTGCCTTCGTTGGCCTCTTTTTTGGCGAGGAGAGTGATTTCGTCGGAGGTGGCGTTGGCGGAGACGACTTTGCGCGGGAGGAGGTTGAGCACCTGGCGCATGAGCCAGGAGAACGGGCGGGTGGCGAGGCGCATCACGTAGAGGACGTGGACGAGGCTGGGGTGAAGACGGGTGCGGTGGAGAACACCGATGTTTTTGGGGAGGATTTCGCCGAAGACGAGGACGCCGAAAGTCATGCCGATGGCGAAGGCGAATTCGTAATCATGGAAAATATGGGAGGCGATGGCGCCGCAGATGAAGGAGCCGAGGGTGTTGGCGATGGTGTTGAAGGTGAGGACGGCGGAGATGCTTTCGTCGAGCGTGTCGCGGCACTGGGCGAGGAGGACGCCGGCGCGGGGGGAGCGGGTTTTAAGGGACTCGATCTCAGCGGTAGTCGTGCTGAGGAGCATGGCCTCGATGGTGGAGCAGAGGGCCGACACCACGACGGTAAAGAGGACGGCGAGGATGAGCTCAGTCATGGCGGGCCTCCATAACGGACGGGAAAATGAGGCCGGAGGCTCGAAGGCCGAGCGGGAAGGGGCCGCCGGCGGTTGCCGGCGTCGTAGGGTCGCCTTCGGTGCTGGAGTCGGGTGGATTCATGGAGGGCTGGCTGTGGTTAAGCATAGCACGGGCCAGCCGTGGCGGACGGTTTTATCAGAAAAATAGACTCCTTATTTAAAAGCAAGGCGGGGGAATTCTCAAGTCTATAAGCGATACGGGGGATGGGGTTTAACCCGCAGCGGGAGAGCGGGTTGCAGAAGAGGGCAAAGGCGGGCGGGCGGTTTTTTATTGCCAGAGGGCGCAGGCGGCGGGTAGGTTGCGCGTTCTTGGACAGGTTCCGGCGGCTTACGCCGGGAAGCTGATTAAGGCCCGGGTGGTGGAATTGGCAGACACATACGCTTGAGGTGCGTACGCCGTAAGGTGTAAGGGTTCAAGTCCCTTCCCGGGCACTTTTTTTGAGGAAAGGTTGGAGGGTTTACGGATAGATGGTGGAAGCGCTGAAGAGTGGCGGCGTTTAGGAGATGACCAGGCAAAAGCCGGTCCGCGGTATTCGCCAGCCTAGCGCAATTCGACGGCTTCAACCGAATCCGCAGCATGCGGCCAACCGACCCCGGAAACATCGTATGCGTGAATCAGGCGTGGCTCGGTAAAGGGGTGCCCCCACTGTGGCCGGGCGCCGTCGAGAAACAGCGGATCATCCCACATCGCCGGACTGTCAACGAGGTAAGCAACCCCGCGCGCGCGGAGATAGTCGTAAAAGTGGTCCTCCCGGCGGGCCCTGGCGGCAGCTTCATTAACCACGCCATCGAGATTGATTACCGGGCGCGTGGCCATGTAGCCGATGATGCCGGCATTGAACGACCCGACGAGGCCGGGAGGCAGATCATGATCAATGGCCACGCCAGCGTCATACATCTCGGCCTGCCAGACATAGGCAGGAACGGAGTATTCGACGCAACTGAGATGGAATTCGTGGATCGGCCAGACAGAGAGAGAGACGGCGAACAAGCGACCGCCCCAAGCCGGAACCTGACTTTCGGAGATCAAGGAGGAGACGGCGCGATAAGCGAAGGCGGGCGCGAGCGCGAGCACGTAGACCGCGGAGACACAATACCAAGGCCGGGGCAGCCAGCGAACATACCCATGCACGAAATGCAAAGCGAACAGGCCGACCCCAAGAAGAATCCACAGGCCGCACAACGGAAACAACGCCTGCCGCCGGGGCTTTTGCAGACCGAGGATCACGGCGCCGAACAGACAAATGGTGCAACCGGCGGCCACCAGAATGGACGTGATGCCCAGGGCATGCCAAGTGTCGCGGCAAATGACGAGAAACTGGCCGAGCGAATGTTGCCGCAGCGACTCATCGGGATGAAAGCGCTGCCAGTTTTGTTTGAAGACCGCAGGAATCGCGTTGGCGCTGCTTTGCAACCAGGAGCCGGTGTGAAGGAAATTCCACAATGACAGCCCCAAAACGCCGAGGCCGACGACGGCGACGATCGTGGCATTCTCGCGAAGGCGGTCCCGGCGGAGGAGCAACAGCGAATAGGCCGGGGCGAGAAACACCAGGGAATCGGAGCGGCAAAAAAGCGCAAGGAGAGTCCAGGCCGCGAGACGAACCGCGCCCGTCCGGCTGGGTTGCTCGATTTGACTGAACAAGTGCAACAAGCACACGAGGATGACGGAGGAAACGAGCGCGGTTTCGAGTCCATTGATGGTCTGATGAATGAACCAGGCGCTGGTGGAGACAACCAGGCTGGTCAGCAAGCCGAGGGCAAAACTGCCACTGATGCGCCAGGACAACCGTCCGGCCGCGAGCGCCGCAAAGGCGGCGAGCAGAGAACTCAGGGTGAGCGTCAGCCGGACAGGCCAGGCGCTGCCGGGATCCGCATGCACAAACAGCGGGGAAATGAGGAACAGCCAGCCGAGGTGAAGCCCAGTCGCGGGCGTGGTTCCGTCAAACGTGATGCCCTGGCCGGCGGCGAAGCGGCGGGCGATTTCAAAGTAGTAAAAAGCGTCGTCGGGCAAAATACCGCTGGCCTGGTCACGCAAGGAGGCGGTGAGCCAGTGCCAGCGCAGCCCAAGGGCAATCAGCACCAGAGTGATCGCCCACGCAATGGTCCGGCCTTTGAAGCGATGCACGTTAGGGACAGTGGATGTCGCAAAAGCCGGCCACGGTCAACTGCCGACAGGAAAGGGTTTTTTCGGGGAGAGGAGTGAGGGGGAGGGGATGCGAATCATCTCGCCCGACATCCGGGATGGACAAACGCGGAGGCATCAGAGAAAACCGGGGTTGACGGTGGACTGGTCGTTCATGGGAGCGAAGGCAGAGGTCCATACAATCAACACACCCCAAAAAGATGAACGAACAAAGCCAGGGATTTACGCCGTTTGCCGCAACAGTTCCGTCGGCGGACTTTAGGGACCGGAGCACCGGGCTGGTGGTTTTTGGCATTTTGACGATTTTGGTCGGGGGTGTGTGCGCGCTGTTTGTGCCCTTGATGCTGATTGGGCAACTGGCATCCGGCAGGGCCACCGGCATGCCGCTGAACTTTTCGATGATAGTGCCGGGCATCAGTCTTTACGGGATTTTGGCCGTGGCGCTGGTATGGCTGGGCATCGGTTCGATCATGGCGCGGCGGTGGGCGCGGGCCTTGCTGCTGATTTTTTCATGGAGTTGGCTGGCGATGGGAGTGGTGATGCTGGTGGTGATGGCGTTCGTGATGCCCAGCGCGCTGCGGGATGTTTCCGCGAGTGAGGCAGGCGCGGGGCATCCGGCGATGCCGGAAGGGATGATCCCCTTTATGATGGCTTTTATGCTGGGATTTTTCGCCGTCTTTTTTGTCATTGTGCCGGGGGTATTCGCGTTTTTCTACGGCAGCCGGCACGTGAAGGCGACATGCGAAGCGCGGTATCCATGGACATGCTGGACGGATGCGTGCCCGCTGCCGGTGCTGGCGGCGAGTTTATGGCTGATGGCGGCTATGCCGATGATGTTGATCATGGCGCTGGCGGGCCAGGTGGTGATGCCGTTCTTCGGGGAGTTTCTCACCGGAATGCCGGCGGCGGGAATATGCGTGGCACTGGCGGCGGTGTATGGTTATGGCGCCTGGGCGATGTATAAACTCAAGCGGCACGGGTGGTGGCTGGTCGTTATTGTGCTGTGCGGGTATTTAGCGTCTTCGCTGCTCACGTTTGCACGGCATGACGTGATGGAAATGTACCGCTTGATGTGCCTGCCCGAGGCGCAAATACAACAACTGCAAAATTTCAGCTTCATTTCCGGAGGCGGCATAATCTGGATAATGGTGCTCTGCACGTTGCCGTGGTTTGGCTATCTCATTTACATTGAGAGATTTTTTCGGAGCCGGCCGCAAGCGGTGGAGAGCCGATAATTAAACAGCCGGGGGATGGAGGAAGGCTGATGGGAGAAAATTTTAAACACGGAATGGGCCATTTTTAGGTTTTGGACGCGATGGTGGGGAACCAGTGTTGCTGAGCGGCGGACTTGCCGAGGGCGGTGTTGCCGCAACGGATGACGAGGGCCTGGTAGAATTTATCGGCGGCAAGCGGGTCGCGGTTTTTAATCCAGCCGCCGGCTTCGTTGAGGACGACGGCCGTGTCGTCGGAATCGTTGGGCATGAGGGAGGCAGCCCACCAGGCAAGGTCGGCGGCACGGTAGCGGTAGTGGAAGCGTTTGTCGGGCACAGGGGACGCGGCGAGGCGGGCGATTTCCTCGGGGGTGGGCGAAAAGAGTCCGGCGACGGCGGTACGCGCGAGAGCCAGTCGCTGTTGAGCATCCGCAGGGGTTTCATATATGCCGCCCCAGATTTCCCAATCGGGCTCGAGTTCGGTGCCGAGCAAGTTCATGCCGTCTTTACGGGCAACCTGGGCGGCGCGCCAAAAGGCGGCGGCGCGTTCAGCGGCGGGACGGCTGACATCGAAGCCGAGGCGAACGTCGGCCACATAATTGTGGAAATCCGGGCGCAGGGATGACGGGAAATAAGGTTCGGCGACATCGGGCCGGTCAGCGCGAGCCAGGCGGCGGGCGAGGAGGTGGCGGATGTCGGCGCGGACTTGGTCGCTGGTGAAGTTGGGGTCATACAGCGCCGGTGAGAGCAGGGCATAGGCGGCAAATTCGCTGTCGGTGGAGCTTGGCAGTTTCACTGGGGCCTCGGGGCAATGGGTGTCCACATAGGCCTGCAATTCGTCGAGTTTGAGGATGCGTTCAGCGACATAGGAGGCGTCTTCCTCGTCAACGGCGTCAATCCAGGCGGCGAGGGCGTCCTGCGGGTGGTCTTGGGCGAGGCAGGCGCGGCCAAGTTCGCCAAGGAGGAGTTTTTTTTGCGAATCACTCAGGCTAGCGGTCGCGAGGGCGCCGCGGAGGTGTTTTTCGCCCTCGGGGAGGTTGCCAGCGCGGAGGGCAAGCTGGGCGCGGACCCATTCGGCGACGGCGGATTTTTCGGGCGCGAGGGCGGCCCATTGTTTGGCGAGGGCGAATTGCCCGGCTTCGTAGGACACCCAGGCAAAGCGGTCGGCGTCGGGTTGATCACGCACACCGGCTTGGTCGAGAGCATCGGCCCAGCGGGTGAGTTCATCATCTTCATTTGCAGGAGCAGATTCGTAGGCAGAACCGCCGTGCGCGACCAGGTAGGCGGTCAACACCCCGCGGGCGGCCGGATTTTTTGCCAGTTCGAGGAGTTGGGCGGGTGAGGAGTCCTGCGCGGCTTGGGTGGCGGCGCGGCGCAGGGACTCGAGAGCGGTGTCGTCGCCAAGAGACTGCTGGGTGAGGTAAAGGTTAAGAGCGGCGGCATAGTTTTGGCTGAGCAACCCGGCTTTGGCTTCCCAGCCAAGGCTGGCTTCGGCCAAGCCCAGAGGGTCGGGGAAACCCTCGCCAGCCAATGAACGAACCTGGCGGGAATAGTTGACGGCTTTGGTGGTGGCATTCGCGAGAGAGGCATCAGGCCCGTCGCCATCGCGGACGCGCCGGGCTTCATCGGTCCAAGCACGACCCAGCATGTAGGCGGCCCAGGTGGAGCGGTAGTGACGCTCGGCGGGGGGCAGCGCGAGCAGGTCTGCCCAACAGGCGCGGGCGGTGTCCGGCTGGCCGTTATACCAGGCGAGCACGCCTTGGAAGTAGCTCACAAACTCGGTGGGCAAAGTTGCGGGAAGGGTCAAGGCCGGGGGAGGCGCGGGGCTGGGGTCATCCGGCGTGGATATGCCAGCGAAGCGCATCTGGGCGTTCTCTGCGGCGGTTTGGGCCTGGGCGAGACGTTGGCGAGACCAAGTTTCCAATTGCTGGCGGCAATCGGCGTAGGCGTTGGTGATTTTTTCGACCTGGCCGGGGGCATCGCCACGGGCGGTGAGGGCCGCGCGTACGTCGGCGACATCCGTCTGGAGGACAGACTGGCGGGTGAGTTTGAGGGCGTTTTCGTCGGCGTCCCAGCCGGTGCCGCGGGCTGGCTGGATGGTTTTCCAGGGCAGGGAGGTGGATACGAGCGGGGTGAGCCGCGCGATTTCGACCTTGAAACTGCCCGGCGGCGACTTGAGTAGATCGGTGTCGCTGGCACTGAGGTAGCTGTTGGGGAAATCCGGCCCGCAGGCCAGCACGGGGCCAGCGAAAGCAAGAGCACAAAGGCCCAGGCTAAGGCGCGGGAGCGATAATTTTTGCATCGAGAGGAGTGGCATGGGCAAAACGCAGCCAGGCAATTGGCAAGCGGGAGCCCGGCACAAGAAAGACACCGGGAGCGGCATTCGCGTTCAAAAGGACGGCCTGATTTTCAGCATTTTTTAAATCGAGGCGAAAACCGCCGAGGGCATCGGCAGCCTGGGGCGGAGAATTGACGGGCCACTGGAGTGAAACCTGCGCAGGCGGAGGCTCGGTGATCTGGCCGGTGTTGACGACCGAGATTTCCGCCAGTCCGGGTTCGGGCCAATTGACCGCGACAGTGAGTTGGGGGACGGGGAGGCCGTTTTGGAGTATGACTTGCAGCGTGGAGAAATCCCAATTCAGGCGGTCACCCGCGACCGGGAGGCGAAACCAGATGAGGCCCTGGCAATGGGGTGGGGGAGCCTTGGCCAGCGCCTGGGCGAGTTGCGCGAGGGCGACGGCGTCGGAACGCACGGAGCGGACTTGGGTGCCCTGGGGCCAATCCGGGGGCTGGCCTTCGGCGGCGAGGGCGAAGAACTTTCCCGATGAATCAAAGGCCACCAGGTAGCCGTAAGTGGGCAGCGCCAGCCGGAAAGGGACGCCCACCTGGCCGGCTTGTGCGGACCAGACGCGGACTTGGGCGGGGTCACAAAGGGTAAAGGGGGAGTTGGGGCTGGTGGGTTTATCAAGCGAGTGGACTTGGAGAACAAAACCATCCGCCACGTGGGCCAGGGCGGAGAATTCCGCCGGGTGACGCAGCCAGACCGGCAGCGCGGTGAACACCAGCGACGTTTTACCCGCCGCCTGGCGCAAGGCTCCCAGCCAGACGCGGTAGCCATCGAGCCGGGCTTCGGCGCAATCGAAATCAATTTGCAGTTCGCCAGGCGTCAATCCGCCGGCGCGGGCGGAGGCGAGGAGGGACGAGGCCAGACTGGCGAGGGCTTGGGCGGTGACATCGTCGGGCAGAAACGGGCCGGGATAGGGCCCGATGCGCAGCACCAGCCCGACCGGGCGGCCAAGTTTGGCCAATTTGGCGAAATCGAGATCAGGCCGGAAGACCTGCGGTTTGCCGCCGCTCCAAGACACCTCGGCCCCCAGAAACTGAAAACCCGCTACAAACGGGCGAGCGGCGTCCAAGGCTTGCGTCAAGGCGGGGGAGGATTGCCGCTGCCAGACGTAAACCTCCTGGGTCCAGGGAGCGGCGGGCGCTGACAATGCGGCGAAAAAGAGCAGACAGATTATGAACTTCCGCATGGGGAAATGTGCGGCTCGGCCCAGGCGGCGTGCGCACGAGGCCGGATCAAGTGAGGGAAAGGCAATGGACGGTCATGGGGCCGGCGCCTTTGATTTCCTTATCATGGCGCGTCTGCCAGGCGCCGCCCAGGAGTTTGAGATTTACGAGGGCGGCGATGGAATCGCCCACCACGATGTTGCAGGCGAATTCCTTGGAGAGGCTTTCATAGCGGGAGGCGATGTTGGCGACCTGGCCGAGGACGGTGAACTGCTTTTTGTCGCCCGAGCCGATGGAGCCGATGAAGAGCTTGCCGTGCTCAATGCCGATGCCAATGCGGATGGGGTGGCCGCCGAAGGTCATCGTGCCGGCGGTGTGCACCATTTCCTGAGCACAGGCCAGGGCCTGCGCGGCGATGGCGGAAGCGGAGGCGGGGTGGCCGGTTTGCGACTGGTAGCCCCAAATGGCCATGACGGCGTCGCCGATAAATTTGTCCACGAGGCCACCGTGCTTGTGCACCAGCTCGACCATGCGATCGAGGTAGAGGCCGAGGTCGCGGGCGACGGCCTCGGGGTTCATTTCGCCGGAGGCCATGGTGAAGTCGCGGATGTCGGAAAACAGGACAATCCCGGAGACGTAGCGGGGCAGGCCGTAGTCCACGCCGTTTTTGAGGAGCTCGCTGGCGATGGCGGGGGAAACGTGGCTGCGGAACTCGCGGAAGAGGAGTTCTTCGTTGCGGTAGCGGACGGCGGACTCGAAGGTGGTCTGGGAAAGTTTCAGGGAGACCATCTTGAGGAGGTTGAGCAGGAAGTGGGGGTGGGCGAGGAGTTCGGCGGCGAGGTCCTGGTCAATGCGGCAGACCTCGGCGGTGGAGGAAGTGACTTTGGCCGAGATGGAGTGGGGCGAATTTTTATTTTCGATGAAGGCCTGTTCGCCGATAACCCAGCCGGCGTGGCGGGAGACGAGGAGGGTGTCCTCGCGCAGGAGATCAACGGTGCCGTGTTTGAGGTAGTAGAAGGCGTCGGCGAGTTCGTCCTCGCGAAAGAGATAATGGCCGCGCTGGTGAAATTCGGAGTGGCGGGAGACTTTGCGCACGAGGGCTTCGGGCACGCCTTCGAAGAGCCAGTCGGGGCGGAGAGTTTGCAAAATCGGAGGGGGCTTCATGGGGCGTGCGGCGGGCGGGTTATCGCCAAGCCGTAGTCGCGGGAGGAATTGTCCGCAAGCCACTTCTGGCAAAGCGGTGTCTGAAATTGGAAAGGCCGCGGGGCTAAATGTCGGCGAGGCGGGTAATGACAAAGAGCGTAGCCATGCCGAGGATGGTGGAGATGGTGGTCCACCGGGTGGGGTAGGCGTGGTGGCTGGAGGGGACGAGGTCGCAGGCGCCGATATAGAGGAAGAAGCCACTGAAGAGGGCGAGCAGGAGGCCGAGTTCGGCCTCGGGGATGGAAAAGAAATGGCTGGCGAGGATGCCGATGACGGGGGCGAGGGCGTCCACGGCGAGCCAGCGGAGGGCCATGGGGCGGGAGCCGCCGTTTTTGAGGACGAGGTTGACGGTGTTGATGCCGTCGGAGAAATCGTGGGTGAGGACGGCGGCGGCGGTGATCATGCCGATGGCGGGTGAGACCTGGAAGGCGAGGCCGATGCCGAGGCCGTCGAGAAAGCTGTGGGCGGAGAGGCTGCCGGCGCCGGAGCGGGCGCGCGCGGGAGTGGAGGAGTGCTCGGCGGAGTCGTGGGCGTGAGTGTGCGCGCCAAGAATGCGGTCGAGGAGGAGGTAGAGGAGGAAGCCGAGGCCGGCGACGGCGAGGGCGTTCGTGGAGCCGTATTGCTTTTCGGCGAGTTCGACGCCCTCGGGGAGAAGATCAAAGAAGGCGACGGCGACAACGGCGCCCGCGCTGAAGCCGAGGATGAGGTGGAGGCGGTCGCCGATGCGGAGGGCGAAGAGGCCGCCAATGAAGGTGGCAGCGAAGGCGGCGAGGGCGATGAAGGCGATCAACATGAAGCGAAGGGGTTGGCGTTGGGAAGACAGGGCGGCTAACGGTAGAGGAGGCGCAGATTGCGCTCCGGACGGTTGCCCGCGCTCCCAGTGTAGCAAAGTCGTCAAGCCCCCCTATTTTACGAGCGAGAGCAGGTCGGCGAGGTCCACTTTTTTCTCGTAAAGGGCCTTGCCGATGATGACGCCGTCGAGACGGGGGTGGGTGGTGGCGATGTGGGCGAAGCGGGCTATGTCATCGCGCGTGGCGACGCCGCCGGAGGCGATGAGGCGGGCGGGAGTGGCTTCGAGGA
>CAZDAQ010000027.1:0-23076 GCA_964503425.1 uncultured Opitutales bacterium | reverse complement strand
CCCCCGAGGAACGCCTCCTCGCCCAGGAACTCCTCGCCTACCCCGAGCACAGCGTGGGCCGCCTCATGACCCTCGACTTCGTCGCCGTCCACCCCGAGTGGTCCGTCCAGCAATCCCTCGAGTATATCCGCAAGCACGGTTTCGACCGCGAAACCCTCAGCATGGTTTACGTCACCGACGAAACTGGCCGCCTCATTGACGACATCCGCGTCCGCCGCTTCCTCCTCGCCGCCCCCGAAACCCCCGTCCGCACCCTCATGGACGGCAACTACGTCTCCCTCCACCCCACCGACGACCGCAAAAAAGCCCTCGATATTTTCCGCCAGTTCGACCGCGTCGCCCTCCCCGTCATCAACGACGAAAACAAACTCATCGGCATCGTCACTGCTGACGACATGCTCGACGTCGCCTCCGAACTCGCCACCGAAGCCATTCAGAAACTCGGTGGCACCGAAGTCCTCGACGAACCCTACATCTCCATCTCCATTCTCGGTGCCGTCAAAAAGCGCGCCGGCTGGCTCATCGCCCTCTTTATTAGCGAAATGCTCACCACCACCGCCATGGGGTTTTACCAGGACGAGATCGCCAAGGCCACCGTCCTCGCCCTCTTCGTGCCGCTCATCATGAGCGCCGGCGGCAACACCGGCTCCCAGGCCTCCACCCTCGTCATCCGCTCCCTCGCCCTCGGCGAATTCAAGCTGCGCGAATGGTGGAAGGTGCTCCGCCGCGAAATCCTCATCGCCTCCATTCTCGGTTTTATCCTCGGCGTCATCGGTTGCCTCCGTATCGCCTTATGGGCGTCCTTCGGTAAACCCTACGGCGGCGACCATTGGCCCTCCGTTGCCACCACCATCGGGGTTTCGGTTTTTGGCATCGTCCTCTGGGGCTCCCTCATGGGCGCCATGCTGCCGCTGATTCTCAAGGCACTCCGTTTCGACCCCGCCACGTCCAGCGCCCCATTTGTCGCCACTCTGGTGGACGTCACCGGTGTTATCATCTATTTCAGCGTCGCCTTCGCCTGCATGCGCGGCACCCTCCTCTAGGGCGTTTCCATTTTTAATTTTAATTTTAATTTTTTAATTTTGAATTTCTCTCCCACCCCTTCCGCTTGGAAACCCCGTGACCCCATCCGCTGGGGCATTCTCGGTTGCGGCGACGTTACCGAAGTCAAAAGCGGTCCCGGCTTCCAAAAAGCCGCCGGCTCCCAACTCGTCGCCGTCATGCGTCGCAACGCCGCCCTCGCCGCGGACTACGCCCGCCGCCACAGTGTTCCCAAATGGTATAACGACGCCGAAGCCCTCATCCGCGACCCCGAAGTTGACGCCGTCTACATTGCCACTCCGCCCGGCCTTCACCTCGAGCACGCCCTCCAGGTTTGCGCCGCCGGCAAACCCGCCTATGTCGAAAAACCCATGGCCCGCAACGCCGCCGAATGCGACAAGATGCTCGCCGCCTTCGCCCGCGCCCGCCTCCCACTCTTCGTCGCCTATTACCGCCGCGCCCAACCCCGCTTCCTCAAGGTCAAGGAACTCCTCGACACCGGCGCCATCGGCCAGCTCACCGGCATCCGCTACCACTACACCGAACCCAAGCACCGCGCCCCGTCCGCCGAGCTTCCCTGGCGCCTCGACGCCGCCCACGCTGGCGGCGGCCTCTTTCTTGACCTCGGCTCGCACACGCTCGACCTTCTCGATTTTTTCTTCGGCCCGCTCGCCGATGTCGCCGGCCACGCCGCCAATCTCGCCTCGCCCTACGCCGTCGAAGACACGCTCGCCATGAGCTTCCGCACCGCCGCCGGCGTGCCCGGCGTCGCCTCCTGGAATTTCGCCGGCGCCACGCGCGAAGACCTCTTCCAGTTCATCGGCACCGACGGCCGCCTTTCGCTCCCCAACTTCTCGCCCGACCCCATTCGCCTCGAAACCACCTCTGGCATTCAGGAATCCGCCATCTCCCAAAAAGGCGCTACACCATTCACCGCCCTCGAAACCAACTCCGGCATCCAGGAATTCGCCATCCCCAATCCGCCCCACGTCGCCCAGCCCCTCATTCAAACCGTCACCGATGCCCTCCGCGGCCTCGCCCCCTGCCCCAGCACCGGCGAATCCGCCGCCCGCACTTCGCGCGTTATGGACCAAGTCCTCGACTCCTATTACGGCGGCCGCGCCGACGCCTTCTGGTCCCGCCCCGACACCTGGCCCGGCTGTCGCAAATAAAAATTTCCTAAGGCAACGTCGTATTCACTGGCACGGGCTTTGCCGAAGCCGCCTCATCGTGTTTCTTCGCCCACAAGCTAAACAAGCAGGTCGCCACCAGACAAACGACAATCAGCATCAGCAATCCTTTCCGCCAGCGCCTCGCCCTCGTGCGCGCCGGCGGCACGACAAACACTTCCGCCTCCGCCACCTGGCCCAACGCGCGCTCGGCCAATCCCATTTCGCCGCCCCGGAAAAAGCGCCACGCCTGCTCAACGGCCACGGCCACACGCGCCTCAAGCTCCAAGTCCGAAAAACCGCTCTTCCCCCGCAGTAGTTGCAATTCCTGCTCGTCCCGGGGCCCGCAGTGCGCCCGCACCCCGCCATCCCCGCCCAGCAGTATCCACGAACCTTGGCTCCAGCGAAAATAGGCCATCGTCACCAGCCCGATCCCCATCATTGCACCGCTCGCGACCGACGGCAAACGCAGCCTCAGCCCATCGTCGGTCCACTCGTAATTGACCGCCAGCCAGCGCTCCCCGAGAAACTGCGCGAACTCCCGCAGTTCCTCCCGCGATCGCGAAACATCAGCTGCTCCCGCTCCCGGTTCCTCACCCGCCTTCGGCAGCATCCCCTGCGCCGCCCGCAAAAACAAATTGTAGTCCAGCCGCATCGGCCGCGCATCATAGTTCAAAAACATGATAATGAACCCGATCCCGAGAATTCCGTTGATCCAGGCAGTCGACAGCAACCCGAACCCCATGACCAGCAAGCCGGCCGCCACGATCAGTTGATACGCCGCCATTGTCACCGCATACCGGCTCCGGTTGATCATCGAGTGCCTCGCGGAGAGGCCGGCCCCAATCGTCGCGTAAATTCCGCAAATCAAAAAAAACATTTGCGTATCCAACGCCCCGTGAAACCAGCGGGCGATGACCGCCAAGACCAGCGCAACCACGGGAAAAATCCACAGCGCCCTCCAAAACATCCTCCGATGCAACTGCGCCCGAAATCCCTTCGCGTCGCGGAAATTTTTCCGCTCCTGATCCCCCATCCACCAACTCAGTGCCACGCTCGGCAGCATGAACGCCGCCGGCAGAAACACCGCCGCCACCTTGAATGGCAGCACCTTCCCCAACGCCGCCCCCACGGTCGCCAAAAATCCCGCGCTCCCGCCAATCTTCGCCGTCGAACCCGACATCACCACCGCCATCACCGATGGCACGAACGAATGCCCCGGACGCAACTGCTCCAGCGATTCCCCCAGCCGCTCCTCCATCCGCTCCCGCAACGCCGCCCGCGCCCGGTGCAGCCGCACCCGCAACGCCGTCTCCGTGATCCCCAGCGCCGCCGCCGCTTCCGTCCCGCTTTTCCCTTCAATATAAAAAAGCACCAGGCACTCCCGGTGCGCCGCCGGCAAATCCGCCAGCGCCTGCCGTAGGGTCTCCGCCGTGTTTGTCTTTTCCGCCGCGTCCTCCGCTGGCTCCGTCATCACCGGCTGCTCCAACGCCCACCGCGCCCGCTTCTCCAATTCCCGCCGCTGCCGCATCCCCAGGCTGATCGCCGCGTTGCGCACTATCGTTCCCATCCATGCGGAAAATTTTGCCCCGTCACCCAGCAATCCCAAATGCCGGTAGCCGCGCACGAACGCCTCCTGCGTCGCCTCTTCCGCCAGCCCCGCGTCCCCCAGCCGGCTCCACGCCACTGCGTAAACCCGCCGCTCATGCCGCTCCACCAATTCCCGGTATCGCCCCGCGTCCCCCTGCCGCACCGCCGCCACCGCCTGCCGGTCCTGGCTGGCCGGGTTTTCCACTGCCTCCATCGTGAGTATTGATGTTTCCATATACTTGACCAGACACCCTCGCCCTAAAAACATTACCTAATTTTCCTCTCCTCCCCGCACCGCCGCCACCGCCACCAGCACCCACCCCGTCAGCAATGCCACCCCTCCAACCGGCGTCACCGGCCCGATCCACCTCGGCCCGACCAGCGCCAGCACATACAAAGACCCCGAAAACAAGGCCACCCCCACCCCCCAGCACCCTGCCGCCCATCCCAGCAACCTTCTCCGCGCTCCCTGCCTACCTCCCGCCTGTCTGCCATCCGCATTCACCCAAGCCGCCAGAGCCAGCAATGCCACAGCATGCGTAAGTTGATACTCCACAGCCGTTTTCCACACGTCCAACATCCCTCTCTCCACGAGCATGGAATTCAACCCGTGTGCCCCAAAAGCACCCAACGCCACCCCGAAAAAGCCGCACATCCCCGCTCCTAAGCCGATTTTTTTAATTAAATCCATTTTGTTGTTGATAATCAGTCGTTTAAGTTAAATTTTTTACCAAAACATCCTTGTTTCGACTACCCCAAAATCAGTCCGGATTATTGAAACGCCAACCGCAGCGATTATCAGGCCTAATTTTGAGGATTTTTTATGTTTAATCGTTTGGTTGACAGCTATTTGTAAAATTGTTTAAAAAATGCGGAAAATGTGCATGAAATATGCTCTTTCAGCTTTCAGAACTCAAGATGTCGTTTTCGTAACATAGGTGACTATTTCGGAAAAACTTCTTGATTTTTTGAACGAAATCCCGATGCTTCCGTCCTTAAGTGCTTTTCCCTCCCCGGCTGGGGCGGGGGACACTGCCTAAAACCAAACACACCAAACTGGAAAACCATGAAAAAAACAATCCTTACCGTGGCTCTCGTAGCTGCGTTGGCTTCAAGGGCTCTCGCGCAGAATGCAACTCCTGCTCCTGCGCCGGCTCCTGCGGCCCCCTCGAATCCCCTGGGTGACCTCTCGGTCACTGCATCCTTGGACTATGAGTCCCAGTATGTGTTCCGTGGCAAGAAAGTCACGAACAGTGCCTTCCAGCCCTCGGCCCAGTTCGGCTATCCGGTCTATGGCGGCAGCGTGTATGCCGGCATGTGGACCAGCCAGCCCATCGGCCACGCGGGCGGCGGCGGCGCGGCCATCCCCGGCCCCAACCAGCATAACGAGATCGACCTCTACGGTGGGTATACCTACCCGCTCGACATGCTGACCAAGGGCCTCGGAGTTGACGTTGGTTATATGTATTACTGGTATCCGGACGCCAGCGGCGCCGGCTCCATCTACGGCACCAGCGACAACCAGGAAATCCACGTGGGCTTCACGTATGACACCTCGAGCGTGTTGAATAACATCAACATCAACCCGACGTTGTATTACTACCACGACTTCGTCCTCGACCAGAACGACGTCGAGTTCGGCCTGTCCTATTCCTGGGACCTGACCAGCCTCACCGGCGTCAAGGGCATCACCCTCGTCCCGAGTGCTACGATTGGCATGCTCCATGCGAACAACAGCTTCGGTCAAGTGTTCTTCCCGGGCGGCGCGCACTGGCGCAACGGCTATAGCTACTATAGCTTCCACCTGGACCTGAACTACAAGATCAATGACTGGGCCACCGCGTTCATCGGCGTTCGTTACGCCGGCAACACCGATGGTACCACCGTCTCCCCCACGTTCGGCAGCCCTCAGGCTCCGGGCAGCCAGAACAGCATCTGGGGTGGCGCTGGCTTGAAGTTCGGCATGTAATTGCCTTACGACGCCTCGGGGTTCTGAACTCCGAGTTCCTTTGCAAACCCGCTCCGGCCTCGCCGGAGCGGGTTTTGCATTTCTCTCCCCCGCGCCTCCGCTCCCAACCCTCTCCACCCTCGCCCGGCTTTTTTATCCACCTTTGCAAAATACTTTTGACAGCCGCCTTCCGCGGTCTATGTTCTACCCTTTTCCCGCAACATGAAAACCACTTTGGCCAAACCCGGCGCAGTCGCCCAGCAATGGTTCGTCGTGGACGCCGACGGCCAGGTACTCGGCCGTCTTGCCGCCCGCCTTGCCCAGGTCCTCCGCGGCCGCCACAAGACCCTTTACACCCCGCACACGGATACCGGTGACTTCGTCATCGTCCTCAATGCCGCCAAAGTGCGCGTCACCGGCAAAAAGGAAACCGACAAGAAGTATATGTTCTTCTCCGGCTGGGTTGGCCGCGAAAAATACCGCACGGTCGCCCACTTCCGCAAGCACCGCCCCGAGTTTCTCATCTTCCACGCCGTCAAAGGCATGTTGCCCAAAAACCGCATCGCCTCCCAGATGCTCACCAAGCTCAAGGTTTATCCCGGCACCAAGCACCCCCACGCCGCCCAGCAACCCCTCCCTTTCCCCATTTAAGTTCCCTCACCGCCTACTCTTTTGGACATGAGCCTGAAATCCACCACCACTTTTTACGGCACCGGCCGGCGCAAAACCTCCGCGGCCCGCGTCCGCATCTTCGCCGGCTCCGGCAAGGTCACCGTCAACAACCGTGAGCTCACCGCCTATTTGAAAGTCGAGCGCCTCATCAAGCAGGCCACCGCGCCCCTCGTTGCGGTCAATCTCGCCGCTTCCTTCGACGTCGAAGCCTCCGTCGCCGGTGGCGGCCCCGTCGGCCAGGCTGGCGCTATCGCCCTCGGCATCGCCCGCGCCCTTCAGCGCTCCAATCCCGAGCTCCGCCCCGCCCTCAAAAAGCCCGGCCACCTCTCGCGCGATGGCCGCGCCAAAGAGCGCAAGAAACCCGGCCGCCCCGGCGCTCGCCGTCGCTTCCAGTTCTCGAAACGCTAAACCGTTTCTCCGAACTCCCTTTGCGAAAGCCCTCCGGTGCGGTCACTCCCGCGGAGGGCTTTTTCTTGCCCACCCTCCCGCTTTATCTGCATTTTCCATTTTCCATCCTCCCCATTCCATCGTATTGTCCCTTCCATGAACGTCGGCATCATCGGCGCGTCCGGCTATTCCGGTGAAGAGCTCGTCCGGCTCCTCACCCGGCATCCGCGCGCCCACCTCGTCAGTGTCACCTCCCGCTCCCTCGCTGGCATTCCCCTGGCCAAGGCCCTCCCGCGACTGCGCGGCCTCGTCCCGGCCGACCTCGCCTTCACCGCCAGCGAGCCCGCCGCCCTCGCCGCCGACCCCAAGGTTGACCTCTACTTCCTCGCGCTCCCCCACGGTGTCGCCGCCGAATACGCCCGCCCGCTCGTCGCCGCCGGCAAGCGGGTCATTGACCTGAGTGCCGACTTTCGCCTCAGCTCCACCACCACCTACCACGAATTCTACGAGCAACCCCACCCCGCGCCCGACTTACTCGCCTCGGCCACCTTCGTACTGCCCGAGCTCATGCTCGACGATGCGTGGAAGGAAAAACGCCTCCTCGCCTGCCCCGGCTGCTATCCCACCAGCATCCTCGTACCGCTCGTGCCGCTCCTGCGCGCCGGTCTCGTCGCGCCCGCGGGCCTCGTCATCAATTCCTTCAGCGGTGTCTCCGGCGCCGGCAAAAAAGTCGCCGAAGATTACATCTTCACCGAACGCGCCGAAAGCGCCAAGGCCTACGGTATCCCCAAGCACCGCCACCTCTCCGAAATCGAGGAGCAGCTTTCCCTCGCCGCCGGCGAAAAAGTCATCGTCCAGTTCAACCCGCACCTCGCGCCCATGCGCCGCGGCATCGCCACCACCATCGTCGCCCGCGCCCTAGTCGCCAACGCCAACGCCGTCTTCACCGCCTGGCAGCAGGCCTATGCCGGCCGCCCGTTCGTGCAAATCCTTCCGCCCGGCCAGACGCCCGACACCGCGCACGTCTCCGGCACCAACCGCATTGACCTCGGTGCCGCCTATGACCCGCGCACCGGCAACTTCATCCTGACCTCCGCCGAGGACAACCTCCTCAAGGGCGCCAGCGGCCAGGCCGTGCAAATTCTCAACCTCCTCGCCGGCTGGCCTGAAACCGAAGGCCTCCTCTAACCCCCAACCCCGCGTTGTTATGCTCAACAACGGTTACATTGCCTATGCCCTCGTCGAAGTCCGTGGCGACACCGCTGCGGAAATTTCCACCCGGATGATCGTTGTCTCCAAAATCGCCGGCGAACACAATCTCGTCACGGATGCCTTCGTCTCCGGCCTCATCGTCCTCTCCCGCGGTACCGTGCCCGAACCCGCCGGCGGCAAACCGCCCGTCCCTTTTTCCATCCTGCTCCTCAAAATCCTCTCGGAACTCAAGGACCACGTCCGCATCGTCTCCGGCTGCGAATTCGCCGACTTCGGCAAACTCGGCGACCAAACCCGTTTCGCCTACAGCTTCATCGCTCCTTCCTTTCCCACCGCCCTTCGCCGGTTGGTCGCCACCGATTTCGGCAAAATTACCGACGTATCCTGATTCTCCATGGCCATCGAATTTACCGACAATTCCCCCGGCGTGACCGACGCCCTCGGCTTCGCCGCCGCCGCGGTCGCCTGCGACATCCGCGAAAAAAAGAGCGACCGCCTCGACCTCGCCGTCGTGCGCTCGCAAAACCCCTGCACCGCTGCCGGCGTCTTCACCCAAAACGATGTCCGCGCCGCCCCCGTCTTCGTCTGCCAGGAAATTTTGGCCGCCGGCGCCCCGGTCTTCGGCTTCGTCGCCAACAGCGGCAATGCCAACGCCTGCACCGGCCCGCAGGGCCTCGCCGATGCCCGCGCCATGGTCGCCCGCGCCACTACCGCGGTCGGCGCGCCCGCCAACTCCCTTTTCGTCTGCTCCACCGGCCGCATTGGCCGCGCCATGCCCATGCCGCGCATCCTCGCGGGTCTCGACCGCGTCGCCCCCAGCCTCGCCGCCACTGCCACTGAAGGTCTCCGCGCCGCCGAGGCCATCCTCACTTCCGACACGCGCCCCAAAACCTGCACCGCCCGCTTTACCGCCGAAGGCCGCACCGTCACCGTCGCCGCCATGGCCAAGGGCGCCGGCATGATTCAGCCCAACATGGCCACCATGCTCGCGTTCCTCTGCACCGACGCCGCCGCTCCCGCCGCCTTCCTGCGCGAAATTCTCCTCGCCGCCAATCGCCGCACCTTCAATGCCATAACCGTGGATGGCGACATGAGCACCAACGACACCGTCCTCCTCCTCGCCAACGGCGCCTCCGGCCTTGATCTCGCCTCCGCCTCCGCGGAAACCCGCGCCATCTTCGCCGACGCCGTTTTTCAAGTCTGCGATAGTCTCGCGCAAAAAATTGTCGGCGATGGCGAAAAAATCACCAAGGTCGTCGAAGTCCTCGTCCGCGGCGCCGCGACGGAAGCCGACGCCGAAAAAGTCGCCCGCGCCATCGGCAATTCCCTCCTCGTCAAATCCTCCTGGTTCGGCGAAGACCCCAATTGGGGCCGCCTCCTCGACGCCGCCGGCTACGCCCGCATCGGCCTCCTCGAGGAAAAAACCGACCTCTTCTACGACGACACCCCCGTCCTCATCGGCGGTGCGGCGCGGGATGAAAATATCCCCCAATGGAAAACCATCGTCCGCCAGCCGCGCTTTCGCGTCACGCTGGAACTCCATCTTGGACCCGGCGCTTTTCGCCTCCTCGCCTCCGACCTCACCGAGGGCTACGTCAATTACAACAAAAGCGAATGACCGCCGTTGCCGCTGCGCTCTTTTGGTCGCTGCGCCGTTTTCTGTTTCTCAATTGTAACAATTCCGTCGCCCACATCCACCGGCAAACTGCAAACTGTATACTGAAAACTTCTTCGCTTAGTATTGCGCCCGGCGCATCTCTTTGACAAATTCTCACCTTTCCTCCCGTTCACCACTCGCTCCTTCTGCGTTGCGCTCGCGCGATGAACCCGCAACTCGATCCCACCACCAAAGCCCGCGTCCTGCTCGAAGCGCTGCCCTACATCCAGCGGTTTCGCGGCTCCATCTTCGTCATCAAATACGGCGGCGCGTTCATGGATGACCCGGACCCCGCCGCGCGCCTCAGTGTCGCCACCGACATCGTCTTTCTCGCCGCCGTCGGCATCCAGGTCGTCGTCGTTCACGGCGGCGGCAAGGCCATCACCCGCGCCATGGAGGCCGCCGGCCTCAAGCCCGAATTCCGCCACGGCCTCCGCGTTACGGACGAAGCCGCCATGCGCCTTGTCGAGCAAACCCTCAACGGCCCCACCAACCTCGAAATCTGCGAGCTCCTCCAGCAAAAATCCGGCCGCCCCCTCGGCATGAGGGGCAACGACGTTTTCCTCTGCCAAAAACATTGCCCGCTCGATGACCAGGGCCAGCCCGTGGACATTGGCTTCGTCGGCGACGTCACCAACGTCAAAACCAAGCTTATCAAAAAAGCCCTCGCCGACGGCTACACCCCCATCATCTCCCCCATCGCCGTGGACGAAGTGGACCACCCCTTCAACACCAATGCCGACGTCGCCGCCGCCGCCGTCGCCGGCGCGCTCCGCGCCCGCCGCCTCGTTTTCCTGTGCGATGTTCCCGGCCTTCTCACCGATCCGGCCAACCCCGCCAGCCTCATCTCCACCCTCCCCGCCTCCCAGGTTCCCGACCTCAAGGCCCGCAAAATCATCACCAGCGGCATGTTGCCCAAAGTGGACAGCGCCGTCCACGCCCTCGACAATGGCGTCCATCGCGTCCATTTCGTGGACGGACGCTGCCCCCACAGCACCCTCCTCGAAATCTTTACCGACCAGGGCGTCGGCACCGAAATCATTAGCGGTTAGATCGTCGGCCCTCGCTTCTCCGTCCGACTCGGATGGCTGGCGCTATTTATTTTCTTCATCCTTTCGCCTTCATCCTTCATTCTTTCCGTCTTCCTTTTTCTTAAATGTCCGCAACCGACAACGACGCCTTCCTCCTCGGCAATTATGCCAAGCCTGCGCTCACGCTGGTTCGCGGGCTGGGCCTGCGCGTTTGGGACAGCGTCGGCCGCGAGTATCTCGATTTCGCCGGCGGCATCGCCGTAACGGGCCTCGGCCACTGCCACCCGACGTGGGTCGCCCGCGTGCAGGCCCAGACGGCTACGCTCACCCATTGCAGCAACCTCTACCACAGCGTCCCCAAGCTCGAGCTCGCCAAGGCCCTCGTTGAACGCATTGGCCCGGGCCGCCTGTTCTTCTGCAACTCCGGTACCGAAGCCAACGAAACCCTCCTGAAACTCGCGCGCCTCCATGGCCGCGCGCTCGAAGGCGGCGTCGAGGGCCGCCGCTATAAAGTTATCTGCGCCAAAAACGCCTTCCATGGCCGCACGTTCGGTGGCATGGCTGCCACCCCGCAGGAAAAAATCCAGTCCGGCTTCCGCCCGATGCTCGAGGGCTTCGCCTTCGGCGAATTCAACAATCTCGCCAGTTTCGAAGCCCTCGTTGATGCCCAGACCGCCGCCATCTTCGTCGAAACCATCCAGGGCGAAAGCGGCGTTTGCACTCCCACCTCGCCCGAGTTTCTGCGCGGCCTGCGCGCGTTGTGCGACCGCCATAGCCTCCTGCTCATGGTGGACGAGGTTCAATGCGGCATCGGCCGCACCGGAAAATTCCTCGCCTGCGCACACACCGGCGTCGTCCCCGACGCCGTCGGCCTCGCCAAGGGCCTCGGCGGCGGCTTCCCCATCGGCGCCGTCTGGATCGCCGAAAAATACGCCTCGCTCTTCACGCCCGGCTCGCACGGCAACACTTTTGGCGGTAACCCGCTCGCCTGCACCGCCGCCCTCGCCGTCCTCGAGGTCATGGACGACGAAAAACTCATCGCGAACGTCAACACTCTCGCCCCCGCGTTTCACCAAAAACTTCACGCCCTCGCCGCCGAGGTTCCGCACCTGCTCACTGAAATCCGCGGCCAGGGTTTCATGATCGGCCTGCAGCTCGCTGTCGAGCCCCCGCCCGTCGTCGCCGCCCTGCGCGAAGCCGGCCTGCTCGTCGTTGCCGCCGGCGGCAATGTCATCCGCCTCCTCCCCGCTCTCACCGCCACCGCCGCCGACCTCGACGCCGCCCTCGCCATCCTGCGCCGCGTCTTCACCGCGTGGCCGAAATCCTGAAATTTTTCCCAACCCCTCCCGAAATTCCAAACTAAGGTTTCGCCTCCCGCGCAATTTTGCTTTGAAGTTTTCCCCTAACCCCCATGCAAAACTTCCTCACCGAAACGGACATCCCGGCCGATGACCTCGATATGCTCTTCAGCCGCGCCGCCCGCCTCAAGCAGCAGCGTGGCCGCATTGGCCTCGACGTCCTGCGCGGCCAGTCCTGGGGCCTCATCTTTTTCAAAAAAAGCACCCGCACTCGCGTCTCCTTTCACGTCGGCATCGCCGAGCTCGGCGGCACTTCCATCACGCTCAACGCTGACGACCTCCAACTCTCCCGCGGCGAAACCATCGCCGACACCGCCCGCGTCCTCTCCCGTTATCTCCACGGCCTCATCATCCGCTGCTTCGACCATAGCCTCCTCGAGGAATTCGCCGCCGCCGGCACCATCCCCGTCGTCAACGCCCTCTCCGACTTCCTCCACCCCTGCCAGCTTTACACCGACGTCTTCACCCTCGCCGAACGCTGGAGCGAGGGCGGCGATCTGCTCGGCTCGCTCGCTGGCCGCAAAGTCGCCTTCTTCGGCGATACCGCCTGCAACGTCGCCAATTCCTGGCTCCTCGGGGCTCACCACTTCGGCATGGAAATCACCCTCGCCGGCCCTCCCGGTTTCGAGCCAGGCCCCGAAATCACCGCCACCCTGAAAAAGCTCGGCGCCAAATACACCTTCACGCACGACCCCTTCGCCGCCGCCCGCGGTGCCGACGCCCTCTATACCGACGTCTGGGTCTCCATGGGCAAGGAAGCCGAGGAATCCGGCCGCCTCGCCGCCCTCAAGCCCTACGCCGTCACCCGCAAACTTCTCGATGCCGCCAAACCCGGCGCCTTCTTCATGCACTGCCTCCCCGCCCATCCCGGCATCGAAGTCACCCAGGAGGTCCTCGACGACCCGCGCTCCATCATCTTCGACCAGGCCGAAAACCGCCTCCATGTCCAAAAAGCCATCCTCGAGTGCCTCGTGACCAAAAAGTAATCCGCACTCGCTGTCTCCTTTTCCTATTCCATCTCTCCACTTCCATGCCTTCCATGAAAATCGCCCTCGCCTATTCCGGCGGCCTCGACACTTCCGTCATCCTCAAATGGCTGCGGGATGAATACAACTGCCCCGTCGTCACCTTCGCCGCCGACATCGGCCAGGAAGAGGAGCTCGACGGCCTCCCCGCCAAGGCCAGGGCCACCGGCGCGTCCAAGCACTACACCCTCGACCTCGTTGACGAATTCGCCCGCGACTTCATCTACCCCATGATCCGCGCCAACGCTATTTACGAAAACCAGTATTACCTCGGCACCTCCATCGCCCGCCCGCTCATCGCCAAGGCCCAGCTCGACATCGCCCGCAAGGAAAACGCCACCCACCTCGCCCACGGCGCCACCGGCAAGGGCAACGACCAGTGCCGCTTCGAACTCACCTTCGCCGCCCTCGCCCCCGACCTCGAAATCATCGCCCCGTGGCGCAACGCCGCCTTCCGCCAAACCTTCCCCGGCCGCGCCGAAATGATCGCCTATTGCCAGAAACACCGCATCCCCGTCGAGGCCTCGCTCAAAAAGCCCTACTCGATGGACCGCAACCTCCTTCACATCTCCTACGAAGCCGGCATCCTCGAAGACCCGTGGTTTGACCCGACCACCCCGGCCAACAAGGACATGTTCAAACTCTCCGTCGCCCCCGAGGACGCCCCCGACAAAGCCGAATACGTCGAGCTCGAATTCGAAAAAGGCGATTGCGTCGCCGTGAATGGCAAACGCCTCTCCCCCGCCGGCGTCCTCCGTGCGCTCAACGCCCTCGGCGGCAAGCATGGCGTCGGTCGCGTGGACCTCGTTGAAAACCGCTTCGTCGGCATGAAATCCCGCGGCGTTTACGAAACCCCCGGCGGCTCCATCCTCCTCCACGCCCACCGCCAGGCCGAGTCGCTCACCCTCGACCGCGATCTCGAGCACCTGCGCGACAGCCTCATCCCCAAATACGCCGAGCTCGTCTATTACGGCTTCTGGTTCGCGCCCGAGCGCGAAGCCCTCCAGGCCCTCATCGATAAAAGCCAGGAATACGTCACCGCCACCGTCCGCCTCAAGCTCTACAAAGGCAACATCATCACCACGGGCCGCAAGTCCCCTGTCTCCCTCTACGACGCCAACATCGCCTCCATGGAAGGCGTTAAAAGCGCGTATAACCCCGACGACGCCACCGGCTTCATCCGCCTCCAAGGCCTCCGCCTCCGCGCCCGCCACCTCGCCCAAACCAATCCCGCTCCCGCGAAAAAATCCGCCAAATCAAAAAAATAGGCGCACCGCTCCCGCCTCCTATTCTGAAAATTTCTTTTGTTAATTCCCATAATTCTGTCTAAACATCTCCCTTTCCCCGGCCCGATGGCGGAATTGGCAGACGCGCTGGACTCAAAATCCAGTATCCCCTAAAGATGTGTCGGTTCGACCCCGACTCGGGCCACTTTTTCGGGCTTCCCGAAAAATTCATTGCCCCCTATGCGATTGCCCCTTGCACTTTGGCACGCGCTCCTGCTCTCGGCGTTGGTGCTGCCCGGACTCCTCTTTGGCGCGGACGATGCCAATCCCCTCGTGATCTGGTTTCGCCAGCCGGCCCAGCTCTGGACCGACGCCCTCCCGGTTGGCAATGGTCGCCTTGGAGCCATGGTTTACGGCGGTCTTCCACAGGAAGACATTCAATTCAACGAAAGCACCTTTTGGGCCGGTGGCCCCTATGACCCCGCTAATCCCGCCGCGCTCCCGGCCCTCCCCCAAGCCCGGCAACTCCTCCTTGATGGCAACGCCAAGGACGCGAATGATTTCATCAGCCGGTCCATGATGGCCATCCCGCTGAAGCAGATGCCCTACCAGCCCGTCGGCAATTTGCTCCTGACCTTTCCCGACGATCCCAGCCGCGCTGGCGACTACCGGCGCTCGCTCGACCTGCCCACCGGCATCGCCACCACCTCCTACCGCATCGGCAATGTAACCTACACTCGCGAGGTCTTCGTCTCTTTCCCTGACCAAGTCATTGTGATCCACCTTTCCGCGGACCAGCCCGGCCACATCAGCTTCACCGCCAACCTCACCACCCCGCAGGCATCACCCGGCTTTGCCATCGAGGACGGCCAGTTGACCATGAGCGCCACCGGCCCGGCCAGCAGCGGCATCGCCGGTCAGGACCGTTTCAATGCCCGCCTGCTCGTTAAAAACACCGGCGGCACGTTCGCCGCCGGCAATCAGTCCATCACCGTCAGCGGCGCCGACGACGCCACGCTCCTTCTTTCCGCCGCCACCAACTTCGTCAATTGGCACGACCTCACCGCTGACCCCGTCGCCCGCGCCAAACACTACCTCGCCCTGGCTGCGCCCAAGCCCTACCCCGAGTTGCGCCGCGCCCACGTCGCTGATTTTCAAAACCTCTTTGGCCGGGCGAGCCTCAACGTGGGCACCAGCCCCGCCGTCCTTTTACCCACGGACCAACGCGTCGCGCAGTTCGCCAATGGCAAAGATCCGCAACTCGCTGCGCTGCATTTTCAATTCGGCCGCTATTTGTTGATTTCCTCCAGCCGTCCCGGCGGCCAGCCCGCCAACCTCCAGGGCATCTGGAACAACCTCACCAACCCGCCTTGGGAGAGCAAATATACCGTAAATATTAACTTGGAGATGAATTACTGGCCGGCGGAAACTACCAACCTTTCCGAGTGCGGGGAGCCGCTTTTCCAAATGCTGCAGGAGCTTTCCGTGTCCGGTGCCCGCACCGCTCAAGTCATGTATGGCGCCCGCGGCTGGGTCCTGCACCACAACACCGACCTCTGGCGCGCCACCGCCCCCATAGATGCCCCTGGCACCGGCATGTGGCCCACCGGCGGCGCCTGGCTTTGCACCATGCTATGGACCCACTATCAATTCACTCTCGATAAAACCTTCCTCGCCCAAGCCTACCCCGTGATGAAAGGCGCCTGCCTCTTCTTCATCGACACCCTCTTCGAAGAACCCACCCATCATTGGCTCGTCACCGGCCCGTCCGTCTCGCCCGAACACGGCGGCGTTGTCATCGGCCCGACCATGGACATCGAATTGCTCCGCGACTTGTTTGCCGAAACCGCGCAAGCCTCCGAGATCCTCGGCGTTGATCCCGATTTCCGCCAGCAAGTCTTGTCCACCCGCGCGCGCCTCGCCCCGTTGCAAATCGGCCAGTATGGCCAGTTGCAGGAATGGCTCACCGACCTCGATCAGAAAAAAGACAGCCACCGCCATCTTTCCCATCTCTATGCCGTTTTTCCAGGCAACGATATCAATCCCGAAACGCCCGCCCTCTACCAGGCCGCCAAGGTCTCCCTCATTGCTCGCGGCGACTTCGCCACTGGCTGGGCCCTCACCTGGCGCATGGCCCTCTGGGCCCGCATGTATGACGGCAACCGCGCCTACCTCAATTACACTCACCTGCTTATCCCGGCGCTCAAGGGCAATAACCCCAAACCTCGTGCCGGTACTTACCCAAACCTCTTCGACTCCTGCCCCCCTTTCCAAATTGACGGCAATTTCGGTTCCACCGCAGCCATCGCGGAAATGCTCCTGCAAAGCCAGCTCGGTTACCTCCACTTGCTCCCGGCCCTGCCCGACGCCTGGCCCGATGGTGAAGTCGACGGCCTCGTCGGGCGCGGCGGCTTCGTCGTGGGGGAAACCTGGAAACAAGGCCGGCTGGTCTCCGCCTCCATCACCTCCCGCCTCGGCCAGCCCTGCAGTGTCAAGTCTCCCGCGCCCCTCTCCATCTCGGACGGCGGCACCGTCATGAATCTCGCGCCCGATGCCTCCGGTCTCTGCCATTTTCCCACCATTGCCGGGCATACTTATCAAATCGCCGCCCAAGTCGCTCCCGCCGCTACTCCCACACCAACTCCCACACCCGCACCGGCTCCGTCACGTTCTTGAGCGCGTGCTCCCCGAAATCCCGCGTCGTAAACCGCGCGTCCCCCGCCACGCAGCACCGCGCGTCGTCGCTCACCAGCGTCTGCCCCTGCGTCGCCAGCTTCCCCAGCCGCGCCGCGATGTTCACCGCCATCCCGTACGCCGTGAACGTCCACCGCGAGCCCGACACCCCCTCAAACTTCGTGGACCCCAGGGTCGTCCGCCCCGCGTCTATCCCTATGTTCACGCGAATCGGCGCCTCCCCCGCCGCCAGGCGTGTGTTCGTCAAATGCGTCTTGCGCTGGATCGCCACCGCCGTCGCCGCCGCGTTGCGCACATGCGCGCCCGCCTCCGCCGTCTTGTTCTCGAAAATCAGCATCAGCCCGTCCCCCTGGCTCTCGCATATTTCCCCCTGGTTTCGAAAAATGTCGTCAATGAATCCCGAGAAATACTTCTCGATTAAAAAATTGATCCCCTCCGGCGTCGTGGACTCCGTCAGCGAGGTGAAGCTCGCCACGTCCAAAAATAAAATCGCCAGGTCCTTCTCCGTCCGCTCCAGGTTCGGCGCTGCCGGGTTTTCCCGCACCCGCCGCTGCACCGAGCTCGGCACAAACTTCGCCAGCAAATCCCGCAGGTTCTCCAATATCTTGATCTTCTCCAAACTCGCCGCCAGTTGCGCGTTCGCCAGCCGCAGCTCCTCGATCTTCCCCTCCAGTTGGAACTCCCGCGCCTCAATCCGCACCAGCATCAGCCCGATGGACTCCGCCAGCGCCGCAATCGCCGGCGGGAACGTGTCCTCCGAGCTCATCGCCAGCAGCCCCTGCGCCTCGCCGTAATGCCCGTGTGCAATCCGCCCCGTCACCTCCACCAGCCGCGCCAGCACGCTCCCCGCCGGGTGCGGCGATTCCTTGCTGCCGGAACTGGCGGCGGTATGCGGCTCGCTCATGCTACAAATATTTATCCTACCCCTAACGTGTCCCGCGCAAAAGCTAATTCGCTCCCGCCCACTCAGTATCAACCCGTCCAGGCCTCGCCCCGCGCTAGCCCGCGTCGCGTTCCACCTGCACCCACGGCACGCTTGAATTCAACATCGTCTCCGGGTCCACGTCTTTCGGCGACATCAATCCCAGCAGCGCCAGCAGCGTCCCCACCGCCAGCAGCAGCCCCCCGAGAAACAGCACCGTCAACAGCGGCGGATCCTCCAGCAGGTGCATGAACCACAAAATCACGCACATGAACTTGATGAACGCCAGCGTGATCAGCGCCGTCAGCATGATCCACCCCGGCAGCGGCGTGAAAATAATCACAATCCCCGTCCCCGTCAGCACCGACAGCAGCAGCGCCATGTTCACGAACGTGTGATACCGCCGGGCCTCTTCGACCAGAATCTCCGCGTGCGTGGTGGCGTGCGAGCTCATGGGTGTAAATTCAGAATTCTTTTCGTTCTCAGGAGGGCGTATAGCCCGGTACATACTCCACCAGGTAAACCGCCGTGAAAATCACGATCCACACCAGGTCCACGAAGTGCCAGTATAGCCCCGCAATCCCCACGTCCAGCGCCGCCACCGGCATGTCCTTCTGCATCCGCCCCGAGAACGAATACAAAAACATCGACGCCAGCCACAACACCCCGATGGCCACGTGGCACCCGTGCGTCCCCGTCATCACGTAAAACGTCGAGCCAAACACGCTGTTCTGCAACGTCAGCGACGGCTTCTCCACCTTCTCCTGCTTGAACGACGCCGGCGTGATCTTCCACTCCGGGTGCGCCGCCGCCAGCTTCGCCGTCAGGTCCGCCTGCGCCCGCGCCGTGTTCGCCCCGCCGTGGTATTCCCCCGGCAGCGTCTTCCCGTCCGGCTCCGTCACCGAATACGTGTAGGTCGCCTCCCCGTCGTAAAAATGCGTGAACTCATACACCTGGCACCCCAGGAAAATCAGCCCGAACAGCATCACCCCCACCACCATCCGCCGGAAACTCTGCAACTGCCCCTTCCGCATCGCCGACACCGCCAGCGCCATCAAGAACGAACTCATGAACAAAATGAACGTCGAAAACGAGGTCAGCTCGATGTCGAACGTGTTCGTCACGTTCAAAAAGCTCTGCTGCATCGTCGCCGTCCCGAACGGATACACCTTCCGGTAAACCAGGTGCGTCGAAATCAGCGTCCCGAAAAACATGCAGTCCGACGCCAGAAACAGCCACATCAGCAGCTTCTTGTTCTCGATGCCCGTGCTTGTCGCCTGCAGGCCGTGTCCCCCGCTGGCGCCGTGTCCGGCGTCCGCGTGCGGTGTTTCCCCGTAGGTGATGGCTTCCGACATGGTTTTAAAAATTCAGATGAAAAATGTTGGCGGCGGCGTCTTGCAGGCCACCCTAGTGATGCTGCCCCGCGCCCACCGGCGCGCCCGGTGCCGGCTTCGGTGAAGGCGGCGGCGTGCCGTCGTCCGGCACGATCAGGTGATACCCGCCCGGCCCTTCCAGCGCCCACAGGAAAATGAAAAATATCGTCATCGCCAGCCCCGCAATCGCCATATAGCCCGCGTGGGCCTCCCCGGCGCTCATCAAAATTATCCCCGTCCCGAAAACGAAATACCCCGCCCCCGCCCCCAGCGGCATCCACGACTGGCTCGGCATGTGCACCCCGTGCGCCGTGTCCGCCAGTTCATACTCAATCGGCTCGCCCCCATGCTTGTGCATCCACCACGCATCCCGGCACGACACAATCGGCAGCCGCGCATAATTATACTCCGGCACCGGCGTCGGCAGCGACCACTCCAGCGTCCGCGCATCCCACGGGTCCGGCCCGCACTCCCGCTTCTTGCTGCAAATCGTGATCACCAAATCCATGAAGCACAAAAACACCCCGGCCCCCAAAATAAACGCCCCCACCGTCGCCACAAAATTCCACGGCCCGAAGCCCATCCCCGCCAGGTAGGTGTGCGTCCGCCGCACCATCCCGATCAACCCGAGATAGTGCATCGGCCCGAACGCCACGTTGAACCCCACGATCACCATCCCCGCCACCCAGTAGCCGAGTTTCTGGTTCATCATCTTCCCGAAAATCTTCGGCACCCAGTAATAAATCCCGCTCAGCAGCCCCAGCAGCACGCCCCCCAGCAGCACATAGTGGAAATGCGCCACCACAAAGTAGCTGTCGTGCTGCTCCAAATCCGCCGGCGCCGCCGAGTGCATGATGCCCGAAAACCCGCCCAGCATGAACATCCACACAAACCCCATCGAGAAAATCATCGGCACCGTGAACCGGATGCGGCCGCCCCACAGCGTCCCGATCCAGTTGAATATCTTCACCCCCGTCGGCACCGCGATCGCCATCGTCAGCAGCGAAAACGCCGCCGTCGCCACCTTCCCCAGCCCCGTCGCGAACATATGGTGCGCCCACACCGCAAACCCCAGCAGCCCGATCACCGCCCCCGAAAACACCACGATCGAATACCCATACAACGGCTTGCGCGCAAACGTCGGCAGCACTTCCGACACAATCCCCATCGCCGGTAGCACCAGGATGTAAACCTCCGGATGCCCGAACACCCAGAACAAATGCTGCCAGAACACCGGCTGCCCCCCGCCCTCCACCCGGAAGAAATTTGTCCCGAACGTCCGGTCAAACATCAGTTCCCCCAGCGCAATCGTGATCGGCGGAAACGCAAAGATGATCAAAAACGAGGTCACCAGCGTCATCCACGAAAACATCGGCAGCCGCATCATCGTGATCCCCGGCGCCCGCATGTTGATGATCGTTGTGATGAAGTTGAACGCCCCCGCCATGGACGCGATCCCCATGATCTGCAAACTCAGCAGCCAGAAATCCGACCCGATCCCCGTGTACGGCTTCTCCGACAGCGGCGCATACCCGAACCAACCGCCCGACGGCGCGATGTCCGTCCGGTCGCCCACCGGGTTGAACACCCCCACTGTGTGCAAAATCTGCCAAACCCACGAGATGTTCAGCAGGAGCGCCCCCGCCAGAAACGTCCATAGGCTGAACGCGTTCAACCGCGGAAACGCCACGTCCCGCGCCCCGATCTGCAGCGGCACCACAAAGTTGAAAAACGCCACCGACAACGGCATCACCCCCAGGAAAATCATCGTCGTCCCGTGCATCGTGAACAACTGGTTGTAGAGCTGCGCGCTCACGAAATGCTCCCCCGCCGTCGCCAGTTGCGTCCGGATCATCAGTGCCTCCACCCCGCCCACCAAAAAGAAAAAGCACGCCGCCGCCCCGTACATCACCGCGATCTTCTTGTGGTCCACCGTCGTCAGCCAGTCCCGCCACCCCGTGTAGCGGTCCGGCCGCGGCAGCGCGATCTCGCTGCGCTCGGGCGCCAGCTCGGTCTTGCTATGGACTAGGGTTGCGGACATCGGTGAAAATTTTTACTCGGTGAATTTAGCGGGCTATTTCAGCGTTTGCAAGTAAAGCGCAATGTCGTGGAAATCCGTTTCCGTCAGTGGCGTCCCCGCCGCCGTGTTGTTCGCCTCGACGACTTTCAGCCCAGGAGTCCCGTTCAACCCGTAATACATCTTGTTCCCGGGTTTGATGTCCTGCGAGTGCCCGATCCACTTCTCCAGGTTTTTTAATTGCAGTTCCGGGTCAATCTGCCCGTTGTCCCCCAGGTTGTCCAATATCCCCGACGCCACCGCCGTGCGCGACGCTATCCGCGACAAATCCGGCCCCAGTATCCCCTGCGCCGGGCTGCCGTTCACCGTGTGGCACACCATGCACGTCGCCCGCCCGTAAAACAACTTCGCCCCCAGTTCCACCGGCTTCAACTGCGCGTCCGGCGTCGCCCGCATCCGCGCTAAAAACGCGTCCCACGTCCCGTCCGCCGGCGGCAAGACCTTCGCCTGCGACAGCGCGATCCACTTCTCAAACTCCGCGTCGCTCACCGCATGCGCCCGGAACAGCATGTACGCGTGCGCCTCCCCGCAAAACTGCGCGCACTGCCCGTAAAACACCTGCCCCGTCTGCCCGCCCAGCCCGAGCTGGTCCGCATCCGCCATCAGCCAGATCCAGTTCGTCCGCCCCGGCATCAAATCCAGCTTCCCCGCCAGCTTCGGCAGCCAGAACGAGTGAATCACGTCCCGCGACCGCAAATTGACCTTCACCACCTTGCCCGCCGGAATCCAGAACTCGTTCGCCGTCACCACCCCGAACTGCTTGTAGTCGAATGCCCACCACCACTGGTAGCCATACACCGTGATCTCGATCGGCTCGTCCGCCGATTTCTCCGGCGGGTTCGGATACCACTGCCCCAGCAGCGACGGCTTATAATACGCCTCGTCCGTCGGCAGGTCGAAGCTGAACCAGATGGATTTCATCGTCGGTATCGCCACGATTACCAGCAGCGCGATGGACGCCCCAATCAGCGATATCTCCACCAGCGGGTTCCCGTGCGCCTGCTGCGGCAACGGCTTCCCCTTGTCCTCCGGCTTCTCCCGGAAGCGATACACCGCCCACACCATCGTCCCGCCCACCGGTATAAATATGAACACCGACACCCAGAAGGTCACCATAAACAGGTGCAACTGGTCCCGCGCCACCGGCCCCTTCGGGTCCAGCGACGATTGCTTCGCCACAAAGCTGCACCCCTCCAGCATCAGCACCATCCCCACCGCCGCCAACCACGCCATCCACCGGGTCGCCCGCCCATTCCTCCCCGCGACGCGGCGGAAGCCCTTGGATGCTAAAAGTGACAACAAGCGTAACATGAACTCAGCCAAGGCTACCCTGTGTAAGAGACGGGCGTTTAGCAAAGAAAAAGGTGAATAAATGCCCGGGGGCAAACCGCCCGGTTGAGCCCGCGCCGCACCCCGCCGCGTTGTGCCCAACCGTCCGTTCCTCCACCAGCAAACCGCGCGCCAAAGAAGGCCAATACCCCCATTTTGACAAGCCCTAATCCACCCCCCTCCCCCCCACCATAAGCCCCGCTTATCCCCATCCCCACCCCCGCTCATCCCCCATCAAACCCGTGTCAGCGGGTCTACCCTCCGCAGCTTTAGCGCAGGAGAGCCTCGTCCACCTCTCCTCCGTTCACTTTTAACCCTACGCCATCTTCCCCGCCCCCCCCCCCCCCCCCCCCCCCAACCCCCCC
>CAZDAQ010000026.1:0-23704 GCA_964503425.1 uncultured Opitutales bacterium | reverse complement strand
TCAGCGCCGGGGGCCAGGACGTGATATTGGCGGCGCCGGCGGCGGGCTACTCGACTCCCTGCGGGGTGGCGGTGGATGGCGCGGGCAATGTGTATGTGGCGAACACGGATGATGAAACGATTTGCAAGATCGCCGAGGACGGGCAGTGCAGCGTGCTAGCGGGGGCGTCGGGCAATACGGGCAGCGCCGACGGGACGGGCAGCGCGGCGCGGTTCAACACACCGACGAGCGTGGCGGTGGACGGCGCGGGTAATGTGTATGTGGCGGACGACGGGAATTCGATCGTGCGCAAAATCACGCCGGCGGGGGTGGTGACGACGCTGGCGGGGAAGGCGGGGAGCACGGGTACGAGTGACGGCGGACGTATAAATGCGCTGTTAAATGCGCCGCGTGGGATTGCCGTGGACGCGGCGGGCAATGTGTATGTGGCGGACGAGGGGAACGCAGACATACGAGTAATTCCATCCGCACAGGTGGATCGAATACAGGTTCCAGTGCTGGCGGGAATCGCCGGGCAATCGGGTTATGTGGATGGGCCGGGTCAGACGGCGAAGTTTGGCTCGCCGCACGGGCTGGCGGTGGACGCCACGGGGAATGTTTTTGTGGCGGACACGGACAATGACGTGGTGCGGAAAATCACGCCGAGCGGGATGGTTTCGACGCTGGCCGGGAGCTCGGGGCAGAGCGGGAGCAGCGATGGCACGGGGAGTGCGGCGAGCTTCAGCGGGCTGCGCGGGATTGCGGTGGATGCCGCGGGCAATGTTTATGTGGCGGACTCGGACAATAATGCGATTCGCAAGGTGACGCCGGCGGGGGTGGTGACGACGGTGGTAAAGACGGCGCCGTAAGCGGCGGTATTACGCAGGGTGGTGAATGCGGAATCACGTTTGAAGTGGGGGAGGCCGGAGTTGAAGAGGAGGACGCGCTGGTCCGGGGTGAAGCCGGGAGGGAGGTTGGCCAGGTAGCCCTGACTGGTGGCGTTGGACTGGCCGCCGATGAGGTAAACGTCAATTGTGTTTGGGCTTGGAGTGGGCGGCGGCAAGTAGAGGGGCGAGAAGCATGGCATGCCCAGCGAAAATTGCCGGGGTATTCATGGCCGTCCGGGAAAGAACGGGGCCGATTATCCGGGATTTTCCCGGTTGGAGGATAGAGACGTTACTTCATTGGAGGTTAGTTACTTAAAGATTCTGTAAATATCGGATGGCGGGCTGAATTTCAGGGAGTTTGGGTATAAGTTAAAACAAAGAGCAATAAATGGCGAGAAACCCCCGAAACCCCAAATTCTTCCACAATGTTTAAAGTCCACAACAATGCCGAAGCGATCATGGAGCCAAGGCTGCGCGATGAAGAGGCGGGACCGACGCTGGCGTTGTATCGGGTGGCGCAGGCGGTGACGCAGGGAGGGGCGCGGGATGTTTTTGAGGAGGCGTGGATGCAGCCGTTGTTTGAGGTGTTGAGCGAGGAAATGGACGCACTGATGCGGGACGAGAGTCCACAAGGGGCGGCGGCGGAGCGGTGGGTGAGAACGTTGAGGGGGGTGCTGGTGGAGGAGATAAAAAACCTGCGCAACGTGGAGATTGAGTTGATGCGGTTGCTGCCGAAGATGGCGGCGGCGGCGGCGGAAACGAGCTTGCGCGACGGGTTCGAGGATCAACTGGAGATGGCGAAGGAACATGGACAACGGCTGGACGAAGTGGCGGAGTGGATCGGCATTTCGGCCAAGGGGCGGACGTGCGCGGCGATGGAGGGCTTTATTTACGGGATAAAAGAAGTGATCGTGGAAAACCGGGCCGGGGAGGCGCGGGATTACAGTTTGGTGAGCGCGGCGTTGAAGGTGGAAGATTACAAGATCGTTTGCTACGGGTGCGCGCGGACGTTCGCGCAAATTCTGGGCTTGGAGGAGCCGGCGGCGTTGCTGGAGGCGAGCTACGGGGAGGAGACAGCGCTGCACGCGAAGCTGGAGTATCTGGCGGAGTTTTTGCAGCCGCAGGAAGAAGAATTGCTGGCTTAGGAACGGGTGAGCGCCTTTTAATGGGCGAAGGAGAAGCAGGTCAGGCCGGCGGGGTGAGATGGAAGGTGGCGGCGCCGAGTTGGAAGAGATTGTCGAAGACAGCGTCGGGTGGGGGCTGGCAGGCGAGGAGTTCGGCCCGGGAGTGGGAGCCGGTGGCGACGACTTGGCAGTGGAGGCCGGCGTTATGGGCGGTGGCGATGTCGAAGGTGGAGTCGCCGATGAACAAGGTTTCGGCGGGGGCGACGGCGAGTTTATCGAGGGCGTGGCGGGTGAACTCGGGCTGGGGTTTGCGCCAGGGGGTGTCGTCGGCGCCGAGGATGAGTTCGAACCAGCGGTCCCAGCCGAGGTGGCGGAGGAGGGTGCGGGAGGAATCACCGATTTTGTTGGTGAGGACGGCCTGGCGGAAGCCGCGGGCGTAGAGTTGCTCGAGCAGCCAGGCGGCGCCGGGGAGGGGGTCGAGTTCGTCGAGCATGATTTCGTCGAAGTGGCGCCGGTAGAGGGGAAGGGCGGCAGGGGCGAGCTCGGGGCCGACGAGGCGGGAGAGGGTGAGCTCGATGCCGCCGCCGACGGTGGCGCGGACCTTGGCATAGGAGGAGGGCGGGAGGCCGAGTTGCTGCTGGGCGAAGGCGATGGACTGGTGAATGGCGCGAAAATGGTCAATAAGGGTGCCGTCGAGATCGTAGAGAATGGCCTTGATAGGTGGCGTGCCTGATAGCATGTTCAAGACTACGCGCAAAGAAGGCGCGGATTTCAAGGCCGAAGCCGACATTGCATGAAGCATCCCGCAGCAACCTTGTCCACCGAAGCGCTGACGCTCACGCGCGACGGGGCGGTGTTGCGTTTGCAGTTCAAGGGGCAGTGGCTGCTGCGCGACGAAGGGTTGCCGACGGTGGAGTGGGTGCAAAGGGAGGTGGCGCAGGGGACGCCGCCCACGAAGCTGAGTTTTGATTTGGCGGGGGTGAAGGAGTATGATTCGGCGCTGATCACGTTTTTGCTGGGGTGCGATGATTTGTGCAAGTTGATGAAGATGGAGTTCGACATGGACAGCCTGACGGACGGGCCGCGCAAGCTGCTGTGCCTGGCGACGGCGGTGCCGGAGGCGGCGGATGTGCGACCGCATGTGGACCGGGCGCCGTTGTTCGAGCGGATTGGCAACGAGGCGCTGGTGGTGACGGGGGAAGCGAAGGAAATTTTCCAGTTTCTGGGCGAAGTGTCGGTGGCGTCGTGGCGGCTGGTGACGGGGCGGGCGCGGTTCCGGTGGTCGGACGTGTGGCTGGAGGTGCAGCAATGCGGGTTTGACGCGCTGCCGATTGTGTCGCTGATCAGTTTTCTGGTGGGGTTGATTCTGGCCTATGTGGGGTCTATCACGCTGCGGCAGTATGGGGGGTTGATTTTTATCGCGAACCTGGTGGGGCTGGCAATGGTGCGGGAGATGGGGGCGATGATGACGGGGGTGATCATGAGCGGGCGGACGGGGGCGGCGTTTGCGGCGCAACTGGGGACGATGAAGGTTTCAGAGGAGATCGCGGCGTTGCGGACACTGGGGTTGTCGCCGGTGGAATTTCTGGTGCTGCCGCGGATGATCGCGCTGTTTCTGATGTTCCCGCTGTTGACGCTGTATGCGGACTTCATCGGGATTTGCGGGGGTTTGGTGGTGGCGTTGTCCATGGACCTGACCTACAACCAGTTTGTGAACCAGTTGATGGTGGCGGTGAACCTGACGAATTTTTCAGTGGGGATCATCAAGAGCTTTGCGTTCGGGCTGATTGTGGCGGCGACGGGGTGCCTGCGGGGGATGCAGTGCGGGAACAGTTCGGCGGCGGTGGGGCAGGCGGCGACGCGGGCAGTCGTGTCGGGGATCACGGTGATGATTGTGGCGGACGCGCTGTTTGCGGTGATTTTCAACACACTGAACATGTAATTTTTATTTCCGGTTTATTTTTGCGCCATGAACGAACCCGCCACACCGCCCCAGCCGCACATTTCGGTGCGGGATTTGACGATGGCCTACGGCTCCTACGTGGTGATGCGGAACCTGACGTTCGACATCAAGCACCGGGAGATATTCGTAATCATGGGCGGATCGGGCTGCGGGAAGAGCACGTTGCTGCGGCACCTGATTGGGTTGCAGAAGCCGGCGGCGGGGACGGTGTATTATGACGGGGAGGATTTCACGGACGCGGAGGAGGAGAAGAAGCGGCTGATGCTGCGGAAATTCGGGGTCATGTACCAGGGCGGGGCGTTGTGGAGCTCGCTGACGCTGGCGGAGAACGTGGCGTTGCCGCTGGAGGAGTTCACGGATTTGCCGGCGGCGACGGTGAAGGAGATTGTGGCGCTGAAGCTGGCGCTGGTGGGTTTGCGGGGCTTCGAGGATTTTTACCCGGCGGAGATTTCGGGCGGGATGTGCAAACGGGCGAGCCTGGCGCGGGCGATGGCGCTGGACCCGGATATCTTGTTTTTCGACGAGCCGTCGGCGGGGCTGGACCCGGTGAGCGCGCGGCGGCTGGACGAGTTGATTTTGCAACTGCGGGACTCGCTGGGGACGACGGTGGTGGTGGTGACTCACGAGCTGGCGAGCATATTTGCGATAGCGGACCGGGCGATCTTCCTGGACGTGGCGCAGCGGACGACGGGCGGCCTGGGGAACCCGCGGGAGATGCGGCTGAACAGCCCGAACGAGAATTTGCGGTTCTTTTTGAACCGCGGAATCCGAGGGACGAACCTGCCGCAGGACGCGGCGACGGGCGCGCCGCTCGTGCCGGCGGGCCCGCCAAAGCCGGAGGGCGGAGCGTGAGGCGGGGGCGGCGAGAACAAAACCTTTCCAATGCGACCAATTTCCATTAACAACACTAGACCCCGGCCGAAGCGGCGGGGGGCGAGTTCACCACGGTCAACCTTATTGTCATGAGCGCACGCGCCAGTTCCACAGCCATCGGGGTGTTCGTCAGCGGAGCGATTCTGCTGGCGGTGGTGGCGGTGTTGATCTTCGGGAGCGGGAAGCTGTTCAGCAAGCAGGAGAAGTTCATCATTTATTTCGACGACTCGGTGAACGGGTTGTCCATCGGTTCGCCGGTGAAGTTCAAGGGGGTGCAGATCGGGCAGGTGTCGAACATCATGATTCGCTATGACCAGTCGAACGAGACGGCGTTTATCCCGGTGATTGTGGACATTGACGTGTCGCGGCTGCACAACGAGCTGGGGGTGGACGTGGACCTGGGGAACGAGACGCAATTTGAATCGCAGGTGCGGGACGGGGGTTTGCGGGCGAAACTGCAATTGCAGAGCCTGCTGACGGGGTTGCTATATATTGACCTGGATTACTACAACGAGCTGGCGGGCCAGGTGCCGCACAACATCCAACTGTCGAACAAGTACAAGGAGATCCCGTCGCTGCCGTCGGGGTTGAGCGAGATGATGAAGTCGGTGACGACGGCGCTGGAGAACATCAGCCAGATAGATTTCAAGGGGATCGGGGACAAGGTGAACAAGCTGCTGGACCAGTTGAACGACGGGGTGGGGCAGATCCAGTTCAAGGAGATCAACGACCAACTGGTGGCGGCGACGACAAATCTGAATTCGATTTTGGCAGATCCGAAGCTGAAGGAGGCGGTGGCGCAATTGAACACGACGCTGGGAAGCTTCCAGCAGTTATCAGACAACGTGAACGCGCAGGTGCAGCCGGTGAGCACGCAAATCCAACTGACGGCGCAACGAGCGCGGGTGACGATGGACGAGGTGGACAAGACGCTGCGGACGGTGCGCGAGCTGGTGCAGCCGGAGTCGTCATTGCGGTATCAGCTGGACTCGGCCTTGTCGGAAATTGCGGGGGCGTCGCAGGCGATCCGGGTGCTGGCGGATTATTTGGAGCGAAACCCGAATGCTTTGCTGACGGGCCGGCCGCCGCCCGAGCCGCTGCCGGTGCCCGTGCCGGGCAAAGCGGAACCCGCGCGCGCGCCCGCAACGGCGACAGTTTCCTCTCCGGCAACATCCGCCCCTCCGCCGGCGAATGCCACCACGGCGAGCCCGGCGGCGGCGAGCAAATGAGGCCGCGGCCAAGCACCCACTTTTTTTATCAACCCAAGAATCCCTCCTCCGATGATGAATCCGCACCTCCGTTCCACCGGGATTTTCGCCGCCGTGCTGACCGTCGGTTTGCTGGCGGGTTGCAGCTTTTTGTCGCCGAAGCCCGATCCCTCGCAATTTTATGTGTTGAGCGCGTTGCCGGCGAGTGCCGCGCCCGCGACGCCGCCCGAGCCGGACGTGGCGCTGGGGGTGTTCAGCCCGGACATACCCGGTTACCTCGACCGGCCGCAGATTGTGGCGCACACGGGGGACAACCTGGTGACGTTGAACGATTACCAGCGGTGGGCGGAGCCGCTGGGGAGTGGATTTTCGCGGGTGCTGGTGCAGGATATCGCGCTGTTGTCGGGAACCGACCATGTGGCGTTGTTCCCGCTGACGCGGACGTTCGGGCAGGAATTTGAGGTTTATATGCTGGTGATGCAGTTTGACGGCGTGCCTGGCGGCAAGGTGGAACTGCGGGTGCGCTGGCGCATCACTGGGCCGGGCGGGAAGCCGAATTACGTCGTGCGGGAGTCGGTTTACACGCGAGATTCGACCGCGAGCACGCAATCGTATCAAGGGTATGTAGAGACGATGAGCCTGCTGGTGGGGGATTTTGCGAAAGACATCGTGGCGGCGATTCCGGAGGCCCGGTCGGCGGAAGCCGCGGACAAGGCGCTGGAGGAAAAGCAGGAAGCGGAGAAGGTGGCGGCCGAGCAGGCCGCGGAGGCGGCCATGGCGGCAAAGGCTGCTATAGTCAGCAAGCCGGCGGATAGCCAATTGCTGGCACCAGCGACTCCGGGAGTGATCCTGGCACCGGCGACGATTCAAGTCCCGGCGACGATCCAGGTTCCGGAGGCATCCAAGACGCCGTAAAGGCGGCCGGGCCGGTTTTTTGAAGAAGGAGAACGATGGTGAGGCCATTATCTTATGAGCCGACTTTTACGAGAGAGGTGGAGAGCGGGAGTTTGGGTAGGCGGGTTGGGCGCGGTGGTGCTGGCGGGCTGCGCGACGGCGCCGGGCACACCGGGTTCGGGAAAACTCGCGGTGCGGGAGTATCCGTTGGGTCCGGCGTATGCGTCCACCGAGGTGAACACGACGATTTTCCGATTGCAGGCGCTGGCGAGCGACGAGAAATACGAGTATGCGACTTACTATGATCCAGCGGGGAAAGTGGTGGTGGCGCGGCGGCCATTGGATGGAGCAGTGTGGGATAAACGAACACAGGATTTTTCCGGGAATGTGAAGGACGCGCACAACGACGTGGTGCTGGGGCTGGGGCCGGAGGGCACGCTGCATTTGTCGTATGATCACCATGACCAGCCGCTGCATTACCGGTGCACGAATGGCGCTGGGGACTGGGCGGCCTTCGGAGCGCCGGAGAAGATGTCGGGACAGTTCGAAAGGCGGGTGACGTATCCGACGTTTGTGTCGGCGCCGAGCGGTGAACTGTGGTTTTTTTACCGTGACGGGCAGAGCGGCAACGGGCGGTTGTGCCTGGAACGGTATGACGCGGCGGCAAAGGCGTGGCAGGCGGTGGCGATGCCGCTGCTGGAGGGCGCGGGACAGTGCAGCCCCTATTGGTGGCGACCGGAAATCGGCGAGGACGGGGTGATCAACGTGGCGTGGTGCTGGCGGGACACGCCGAACGCGGAGACGAACCACGACATTTGCTACGTGCGCTCGCGAGATGGGGGAAAAACCTGGGAGAACAGCGCAGGGAAAGAGCTGGCGACGCCAATCACGCCCGGGGCGGACGTGGTGGTGGAAAAAATTCCGCCTGGGCAGAATCTGATCAATACGTGTGCGCTGGCAACGGATGCACAGGGCCGCCCGCATATCTCCTATTACCGCAACGACGCGAACGGCGTGCCGCAGTATTACCACCTGTGGTTTGACGGACAGAAATGGAGCGCGCAGCAGGTGAGCCGGCGGACACAGGCGTTTAGTTTGGGTGGCTCCGGGACTTTGGAGATACCGATCTCGCGGCCGGAAATCGCAGTGAGCCGGAGCGGGACGGTGTATCTGATCACCCGCGACAAGGAGTTTGGGAATGGCGCGCGGCTATACATGGCGCCGCCGCCCTATACGGAGTGGACGGCGATGGACATGGTGGCGGGGTCGCTGGGGGACTGGGAGCCGGAGTATGACATGCAGCGGTGGCGGAGGGATGGAGTGCTGGACCTGTTTGTGCTGCCCAGCAGCCAGGGGAACCATGAGCGCGTGACCGGCGAGGGGCCGCAAACGGCGCGGGTGGTGGAGATTGCGGGATTGAAGTAAAGCCGGCTGGATGGGAAGACAAGGCGATTGGGGGTTGCATTTTGATCATTAACCTATACCCTAGGTTAGAGGTTATACCTTCAACACCGCACTTTTCACACCATGAAAAAGCCATTACCGACGAAGAAGGACAAGTCGCTCAAGCTGGCCAAGCAGGCGCGGGGCACGCTGGAGACGGTCATCGCAATGATCGAGGAGAACGCGTATTGTCCGGAGATCATCCAGCAAACGGACAGTGTCATCGGGCTGCTGCGCTCGGTGGAGCGGGAGCTGCTGGCGGGGCACCTGGACACCTGCGCGATGACGCGGATGCGCGAGAACAAAGGCGAGGCCATCCGCGAGTTGATGAAGATCTACAAACTGGCGCATTAAGATGACGGCGACGCGGACATTTCCAGTGAAGGGGATGCACTGCGCATCGTGCGCGGCGGTGATCGAGAAGACACTGCGCAAGCGGGCGGGGGTGAGCGCGGTGGAAGTCAATTACGGGAACGAATCGGCGAAGGTGTCCTTTGACGAGGCGCAGGTGCAGCCGGAGGAACTGGCGAAGCTGGTGGAACCGTTGGGTTACACGCTGAAAATTGAAGAGAGGCGCCAAGCGCATGACCATGGCGGTGAAAACAGAAAAAAGGAGGAGAAGTTCGGGGAGCTGGAGGCGCTGCGCGGGAAGGTGAAGGCCGGGCTGCCCGCGGCAGCGGCGGCGATTTTTATCATGGGTTGGGACTTGCTGGCGAAGTTTGGGACGGTGGCGCCACCGCCGGTAAACTGGGGCGAGTTTTTCCACCATTTGCTGCCAGTGATGGCGACATATGTGCTGTTCGTGACGGGGGCGCCGTTTTTGCAGGGGCTGGGTCGTTTTGTGCGCCACAGGCGGGCGGATATGGACACGCTGATTGGCCTAGGGACGGTGGCGGCGTTTGTTTACAGTTTTGTGCTGATGGCGTTCGCGGGGCCACTGCGGCCCTACCTGGACGTGCAGCAGACCTATTATGACGTGACGATTGTCGTCATCGTGTTCGTGACGCTGGGAAGATATTTAGAGGCGCGCGCCAAGCTGCAGACGGGGGATGCGCTGGAGAAATTGTTTGGCTTGCAGGCAAAGACGGCGCTGGTGTTGCACGACGGGGTGGAAATGGAGATGCCGGTGGAAGAAATCGCCGTGGGCAATTTGCTGATGGTGAAACCCGGGGCGAAAATCCCGGTGGATGGCGTGGTGACGGACGGGGCGTCGCATGTGGACGAGTCGCTGGTGACGGGCGAGCCGATGCCGGTGATGAAAAAGGCGGGAGACGCAGTGGCGGCAGGGACGTTGAACGCGGAGGGGGCGTTTACGTTTCGCGCGACAAAAGTCGGCGCGGATACGCTGCTGGCGCACATCATCGGGATGGTGCAGGCGGCGCAGGCGAGCAAGGCGCCGGTGCAGGCGCTGGCGGACAAGATCGCGGCGGTGTTTGTGCCCACGGTGCTGGGGGTGGCAGTGGCGGCGCTGGGGTTATGGCTGGCGCTGGGGACGGGACCGCTGGGCTTCGCGCAAGCGCTGACGCTCGGGCTGTCTTCATTTGTCGGCGTGCTGGTGATTGCGTGCCCGTGCGCGCTGGGGCTGGCGACGCCAACGGCGATCACGGTGGCCGTGGGGCGCGGCGCGCGCGACGGGATTTTAATCAAGGACGCGGCGACGCTGCAAAAGCTGGGCCGGGTGAACGCGCTGGTCGTGGACAAGACGGGCACGCTGACGCGTGGGCGACCGGAACTGGTGGAGTTGCGCGACGTGGCGGGCGTGGGACGGGAAAAAATCCTCGCGCTGCTGGCGGCGTTGGAAAAGAAATCGGAACATCCGCTGGCGCGGGCGATTGTGGAGGCGGCGGAGCGCGAAAAGGTGCGGACGCCGGTGGTAGAATCGTTCGAGGCGCTGACCGGGCGGGGGATTCGCGGAACCATCGAGGGCGTGGAGTATTTCGCCGGGAGCGAGCGGCTGGCGCGGGAGCGCGGCTGGGCGGCGGAAAAGCTTGGTTTGGAGAGCGAAGCGGCAAACGGGCGGACACCGGTAATTTTTGGCTCGGAGGCGGGGTTGCGGGCCGTGGCACTCGTGGCGGACGCGCCGAAGAGTGAGGCGAAGCAAGCCGTCAGCTGGCTGCGCGGGCTGGGCATCCGGGTGGTGATGCTGACGGGCGACAACGTGAATACCGCGCAATTCATCGCGCGGGAGGTGGGCATTGACGAGGTGGTGGCGGGGGCGCTGCCGGCGGACAAGCTGGGAAAAATCAAGGCATTGCAGGCGGAGGGGCTGGTGGTGGCGATGGCGGGCGACGGCGTGAACGACGCACCGGCGCTGGCGCAGGCGGACGTGGGCATCGCGATGAGCACCGGCGCGGACGCGGCGATTGAGACGGCGGGCGTGACGCTGCTGCATGGTGACATCGCAAAGCTGGCGAAGGCGGTGGAGCTGTCGCGCCGGACAATGCGGGTGGTCTGGCAGAATTTATTCTGGGCCTTTGCGTTCAATGTCATCGGGATTCCGCTGGCGGCGGGGGTGTTTTACCCGTGGCTGGGGTGGACGCTGTCGCCGGTGTTTGCGGGGATGGCGATGGCGTTTTCTAGCGTGGCGGTGGTGAGCAATTCGTTGCGGTTGAAAGTAGGGAGGGATAGAGCATGAAAACACTAGTACTGCATATTGGAGGAATGCATTGCAAGGCGTGCGAACGGCTGGCGGAAATGGAGTTGGGCGAAGCGCCGGGAGTGACGCGGGTGAAGGCTTCGCTGGCGCGCGAAACCGTCGAGCTAACGGGAGATTTCGAGGACGGAGCGCCGGAGGCACGGATGGGGGATTGGCAGGCGCTGGTGCAGCGGCACGGGTATGTGCTGGCGCTGGAAATGCCGCCGGTTAAGGCGGTGCAGTGGGGAGAATTTGGCGTGGCGATACCGGCGGCGGTGGCGTTTATTGCGGTATTCGTATTATTGCAGGAGATTGGGGTGGGGCGCTTGGTGCCGGGCGCGCGCATGGGCTACGGGATGGCGTTTGTGGTGGGACTGGTGGCTTCGGTGTCGTCGTGCATTGCGGTGGTGGGCGGGTTGGCGCTTTCGCTGTCGAGTTTTTACGCGAAGGAAGGCGACCGGGTGGTGCCGCAAGCGTTGTTTCATGCGGGACGGCTGGGCGGGTTTTTTGTGTTAGGAGGCGTATTAGGCGCGGTGGGGGTGGGGTTCCAGCCCGGCCAGGCGGGGGCTTTGGTGCTGGGGTTTGCGGTGAGTGGGGTGATGATTTTGATGGGGATTGGGCTGATGGATATTTTCCCATGGCTAAAGCGCTGGCAGCCGGCGTTGCCGGACGCGGTGGGTAGGAGGGTGCGAGGAATGCGCGGGCTGCACCGCGGCGTGATGCCCGTGCTGGCGGGGGTGATCACCTTTTTTCTACCCTGCGGGTTTACGCAGGGGATGCAGCTTTACGCGTTGACGACGGGCAGTTTCCTGACGGGAGGACTGACGATGCTGGCTTTTGCACTGGGAACCCTGCCGGTTCTGGCGGCGTTGAGTTTCAGTTCGCTGGAGCTGGGCAAATACGGGAGATCGGGTGTGTTTTTCAAAACAGCCGGATTAGTCGTGGTTTTTTTTGGCGCCTACAACCTGCTCAATGCCCTGACAGCCTACGGCGCGATGCGGCCACTGTTTAACTTTTAACCCAACTGGAGAACATCATGAAAACAAAAATCATCTGGATAGTCCTGGCGGTGGCACTGACTGGCATGGCGGCGCTGACGGTGTGGCGCAACCAAGCCCAAAACCACACGCCAGTGGCGGGCAGGGCCGCCGCCAGCGCGACAACGGATGGCGCGACCGGCAAGCAAGTGATCGAAGTAATGGCGAAAGAAGGTTACCACCCGCCGGAGATTCTGGCGAAAGCGGACATGCCGACGGTGTTGAAAATGAAGACCGAGGGGACCTACGATTGTTCTTCGACGGTCATCATCGCCAGCTTGGGAGTGCGCACCACGCTGCCCCCGACCGGTGAAACGGACATTGAAATTCCAGCCCAAAAGGCGGGCACCAACCTGGTGGCCACTTGCGGGATGGGGATGTACTCCCTCGAGATAAAATTTGACTGACACGCGCCGGGCGGTGGCGCTAGTTGGCCGCCCGGGTGACGGTTCCGAGCGTGGGGCTTTCGGGGATGAGGCCGGGGACGGAGCCGGAGTAGGTTTGGGGCGGTTGCGTGGTGAGGCCGTTTTGGATGTCCACGGGGTGAGAAACGATGGTCAGGGTGGCGGGGGTGAGGCCGTCGCGCTTGGCGGTGAGGGTGATGTTGCCGGGGGTGAGGGTGGAGCGGATGGAGACGCGGTTGATGCCGGCCTCGGTGTTCAGGTAAAGGTTGTTGGTGGAGTGGGTGATGCCGCTGTTGTAACCGCCGCGCCAGGTGGCGGAGCCGTCCACGGCGAAGTCTACGCGGGCATTGTCGGTGGGGCAGACGTTGCCCTGGGCGTCCACGGCTTCGACATCCACAAAGACGACGTCGGAGCCGTCGGCCTGGAGGCCGTTGGGGCCGGTGTGGGGGATGAGTTTCAGGCTTTTGGGTTCACTGGCGGTTTGGATGACATCGCGGAGGATGGGCTGGCCTTTTTTGTAGCCGATGGCAGTGATGTTGCCGGGAGCGAAAGTGATGTTGGGGAAGGCGTAGATGTAGCCGGTGTAGCCGACGGGTCTTTGCGTGACAGGGTCAACGAAGGTGCAGGGATGGCTGGAGGCGCCTTTGGATTCGCCGTTGACGAACAGCTCGACGGAATCGCACTGACTGGCGGCGACGTAGACGGTTTTGTGCGTGTTATCGGCGTAGCTCCAGTGGCCGATGATGTGGATGTCGGGCCAGGGGTTTTGCATCACGCGGTAAGTGTAAAAGGCCTGTTTGGGGAGGCGGACGGAGTCCACCTTGCCGGAAACGCGGGCGACTTCGGAGGAGTCCTGACGGCCGTCGGCATTGGAGTCGGCCCAATAGATGGAGGCGTAGCCGGACCATTTCGCGTGAGCGGGGTTGGTGTTGGAGATGACGTTGCTGTAGTATTCGTAATAGCGGACGGCGGCGGCGAGGGCGAAGGATTCGGAGTTCCAGTGATAGGTGTCGTTGGGGCCGGGGTGGAAGATGGGCTTGGTGTAGTCGTCCCAGAAGCGGCGAGCGCCTTCGTCGCGGAAGTCCTCGGTTTCGATGAATGGGGCCTTGTCGCGGCGTTCGATGCTGTAGCTGTGCACCATTTGCGTGGGGCTGGAAACTTGATCGGTGCGGGCATCCTGGCCAAGCATGACGCCGAAATACTCGGCGATGGGGGTGTTTGCGGGGTTATCGAGGGAACGGCAACCGACGACGCGTCCGCCATTCGGATCCCACTGTTTGCGCAGGTCGACCATTTGCTGCATGTGGTCGGGGGTGATGCCGTTGTTGCCGGCTTCCCAGAAGAAGATGCTGGGGTGGTTGCGGAAGTAGATCATGGAGTCGCGCATGACTTCGACGCGCTGGTCCCACTGGCGGCCCTTGGCGTCGCCCTCCCTGTCGCCGGCGGGGCAGACCTCGACGATGCCGTATTTGTCAAAGGCGCGGACGTCCACGGCCTGGGGGCTGATGTGCATCCAGCGGATGTAGTTGCCATTGGAGGCGCGGATGAGGGCGGCGTTGTAGTCGTGCATCCAGTCGGGGTAAGCCTGGCCGAGGCCGGCCCAGTCGTTGGTGGAGCGCTGGGCATAGCCGGTGAGGTAAACGAAGTGGTCATTGATGTGAACGCCGCCCGTGCCGGGGCCGCCTTTGAATTCGGCTTTGCGGAAGCCAGTGCGGGTCTGGCAGACGTCAACAATTTGGCCATTGACGATGAGCGCGGTGTAAACGTCGTAGAGGTAGGGGTCGGTGATGTCCCAGAAGCGGACATTGGTGAGGTTTCCGGTGACGGTCAGCGTGTCGGTTTCGCCGGGAACAAGATCCAGGGCGTCGCTGGTGAATGTGGCGCAGAGCTTGCCGGAGGCGTCCACGACGTAGGTGGTCATGGTGATGGATCGCTGATCGCCGGATTCGTTGCGGACCTGGGCTTCGAGGTTGATGTCGCAGGTGTGATCGGGGATGGAGAAGTGGGAAGGGTAGATGTAGATGCCGGTGGTCTTGAGGTTTTCGTAAAGCGGGAGGGTTTGGTAAACATTGCCGGTGAGGACGAGCCAGACATCGTGGTTGAGGCCGCCGTAGTTGGGGTCGAAGGCGCGGCCCATCCATTCAAAGCCGACCTTGGTGGCGGTTTCGACGTAGTCGTTGCTATTGTCAACCTGGACGGCGAGGACGTTTTCCGTGTCGCCGAAATTGGCGGCGTCGGTGATGTCGAGGCCGACGGGGGTGATGCCGTTTTCGTACAGGCCGAGGTATTTGCCGTTGAGGTAGAAGCGGCCGGCCTGCTTGAGGCCTTCGAATTCGAGGAAGACTTTGCCGCCTTTGGCGGAGGCGGGGATTTTAAAGTGTTTGCGATACCAGGCGATGCCCATGTACTCGGATTTCTCGCCGCCAGTGTGGGAAATGATTTCGTCGTAGCTGTCCACGTCGTTGTAGGTGTGGGGCGTGCTGACGCTGGTCCAGGAAGAGTCGTCGAAGCCGGGCTGATCGGCGCCCGGCACGTCCTGTTTGATGAATTTCCAGCCGGAATTGAAGTTATACACGGCGCGCGGGGAGGCGGGCGGCGTGAAGGTCTGCTGCGCGTGCGCGGCGGGGGCGAGGACGACGGCGGCGTGCAGGGTGATGAGGGCAACGAGAACGACGGACAGGCGGGATTTCATAGAAGGGGGGAGGATGGGGGACATCATCCAAAACAGGAAAGACGCGCAGGGGGAAGGATTTTAATGTCGGCGGAGAACGGCTGAGTGGAGGCCGAGCTCCACGTAGTCAAGGTGACACGACGGGGCTGCGGCGGGAAAATTCAAGCGTGGCTGGTGGCAACCAGCTCGCTAGAATTGAAGACGCAGACGCAAATTGAGCCGGGCGGATGCTGCGACCACGCTAGCTTGATTTCCGAGTGAGGACCCCGAGCGTGGGACTTTCGGGGATGAGGTCGGGGATATGGCCGGAGTAGGTTTGGGGTGGTTGCGTGGTGAGGCCGTTTTGGATGTCCACGGGGTGGGACACGATGGTGAGGGTGGCGGGGGTGAGGCCGTCGCGTTTGGCGGTGAGGGTGATATTGCCGGGGGTGAGGGTGGAGCGAATGGCGACGCGGTTGATGCCGCATTCGGTGTCGAGATAGAGGTTGTTGGTGGATTTGATTTTGCCGCTGTTGAAGCCACCGCGCCAAATGGCGGGGCCGTCCACGGCGAAGTCCACGCGGGCTTCGTCGGTGGGGCAGATGTTGCCCTTGGCGTCCACGGCTTCGACATCCACGAGCACGATGTCGGAGCCGTCGGCCTGGAGGCCGTTGGGGCCGGTATGGGGGATGAGTTTCAGGCTTTTAGGTTCGCCGGCGGTGAGGACGACGTCGCGGAGGATGGGCTGGCCGTTTTTGTAGCCGATGGCGGTGATGTTACCAGGTTCGAAAGCGATGTTGGGGAAGGCGTAAACGTAGCCGGTATTGCCCATGTTGTTGTTACGGCCACCGTAGGTATCGATGAAGTTCGCGGGGGATTTCTGCACGCCTTTGGATTCGCCGTTGACGAATAATTCCACGGAATCGCACATGGTCGCGGTGACATAGACGGTCTTTTTGGTGTCCGCGGGGTAGGTCCAGTGGCCGATGATATGCATATCGGGCTGGTAGCTTTGCATGACGCTCTGGACGAAGTAAATCTGCTTGGGCAGGCGGACGCCGTCGACCTTGCCGCTGACGCGCAGAACTTCGCTGCCATCCTGGCGGCCGTCGGCGTCGGAGTCGGAGAAGTAAATCGAGGCGTAGCCGGACCACTTCGAGTGCGCGGGGTCGGGGTTGTCAATGCGGTTTAGCGCGTAGGCGGCATAGCGGGTGGCACCGGCGAGGGCGAAGGTTTCGGAGTTCCAGTGGTAGGTGTCCTGGCCGGGGACGGGGTCGCGCGCGACGGGGCCGCCTTTGGGTTTAAAGCCGCCGAGGTGGGGCGGGGAGTAGTCGTCCCAGATGCCGCGGGCGGCTTCGTCGCGAAAGTCTTCAGTTTCAATGAGCGGGGCCTTGTCGCGGCGGTCCACACTGTAGCCGCGGAAAATCTGGCCGGGGGTGGTGATGCTGTCGGTGCGCGTATCCTGGCCGATCATCACGCCATAGTATTCGGAGACGGCGGTGAGGCTGGCGTCGGGGCCGCCATCGCGGGTGCCGACCACGCGGCCGCCGTTGGGGTCCCATTGTTTGCGCAAGGCGACCAATTGCTGCATTTGGTCGGGAGTGACGTAGGTGTTGCCGGCCTCATAGAAGAAGATGCTTGGGTCGTTGCGAAAAAAGATCATCGAATCGCGCATGACCTCGGCGCGCTGGTCCCACTGGCGGCCCAGGGCGTCGCGTTCCTTGTCGCCGGCGGGGCAGACGGCGACGATGCCGTATTTGTCGCAGGCGGCGACGTCGGCCCGCTGGGGGGAGACGTGCATCCAGCGGACATAATTGCTGTTGCTGTCGTGGATCATCGCGGCGGTGAAGTCGTGCATCCAATCGGGATAGGCGCCGCCGAGGCCGGGCCAGTCATTGGCCGAGCGTTGCGAAAAGCCGGTGAGCCAGACGAAATGGCCGTTGATCCAGACGCCGCCGGTGCCTGCGCCGCCTTTGAACTCGGCCTTGCGGAAGCCGGTCTGCGTCTGACACACATCCACGACGGTGCCGTTGACGCTAAGGATGGTATAAACGTTGTAGAGGTAAGGGTCGCTGGGACTCCACAGGCGGGCGTTTTCGAGCGTGCCGGTGGCGGTCAAAGTATCCGTCTGGCCGCTGACGAGGTCGGAAGGCTCGGCGTCGAATTTCGCGCGCACGACGCCATCGGCGTCCACGACGACGGTGGAGAGCGTGATACCGGCGTAGTCGCTGGTTTCGTTGCGAACCTGGGCCTCGACCGTCAGATCCACGGTTTTCTTGTTCAGATCAAAATTCTGGGGGTAGATGTATATGCCCGAGGTCTGGAGGTTGTCGAAAAGCGGCAGGGTCTGGTAAATCGGGCCAGCCACGATCAGTTTGGCGTCGCGGTTGAGTCCGCCGAAGTCGGGGTTGAAGTCCTTCGCGTTCCACTCGAAGGTGGTGCCGGTGGCTTGCTCCTTGTAGCTGGTGCGGTTGTCCACTTGGACGGCGAGCACATTGTCCTTGCCGTCGAAATTGACGAATTTGGTGACGTCGAAGCCGAAGGCCGTTACGCCGTTTTCATACAGGCCGACGGGCTGGCCGTTGAGGAAGAAGCGGCCGGCCTGGCGGAGACCGTCAAATTCGAGAAAAACTTTCCGGCCGTTGGAGCCGGCGGGGAGGGTGAAGTGCTTGCGATACCAGCCGATGCCCATGTATTCGCCGCCGACATCGCCGCCGTGGGTGATGATGGCGCGGAAGGAGTCCACGTCGTTCCAGGTGTGGGGCAGGCTGACGTTGGTCCAGGAGGAGTCATCGAAATTGGGCTTATCCGCGCCGGCTGCGTCTTCGCGGATGAATTTCCAGCCGGGGTTGAAGTTGTAAACGACGCGCGGGGAGGCGGGCGGCGTGTAAGTTTGCTGGGCATGCGCCGCAGGGGCAACGAGGGCGGCGGCATGCAGGCCGAATATGGCAGCGAGAACGACGGGCAATGGGGATTTTTTCATAAAATTGGGGACAGGGGTGCAAGAGTGCCTACCCAAGTGGGAAATAAACACCAGGGAATGAATTTTGTTTCAGGGTGAAATGGCCGACTGGTTCAGGGTAGCGGGGTCAGGGTGATGTGGCGCAATTCGTAGGGGTAGCCTTCGAGTTGAAAGCCGAGTTTGCCGGAGGCGGGGACGCATTGGGTAACGTGGTTTTGGACGACGCCGTTGACGGAGCAATCCAAGGTATCGCCCTTGCGAGTGACTTCGACGCCGTTCCATTCGCCGCTGGGTTTTTCGCTGACCTTGGCTTGGAGGTCGCGCTGGGTTTTATCGGTGGGGACTTCGGCGCATTTGGCGCCGCCCATGGGGATGACATCGCCAGCGTGCTGGGTTTTGGTCTGGATTTGGAAGCAGGTGGGCCAGAGGTTTTGCTGGACGGGACCGGAGGAAATGTTGACAAGGACGCCACCGTTGTTCTTGGGGTTGTCCTTGGTCCAGCGGTATTCGGCATGGAGGGTGTAGTTGCCGGTTGGGGTGACGGGGAGGACAAAGTAGCCCGTGGGTTTACCGGCGACAGCGAGGATGCCATTGGTGACGGTGCAGACCTTGGCGATGTCGGTGGGCGGGGTGGTGATGTAGCCCCAAGCGGGCACGTCTTTGCCGTTGAAGAAGTCGGTCGGCGCGGCGGTGGTGGTGGCGGGGGCGGAGTCGGCGGCGCGGGCGTAGCTGGAAAGCAGCAGCCCAAGGAGGCAGCAGATGAGGGGGCGCATGGGGGGCAGGGGTGGGGGAACGGTGAGGATAGACAAATTCCAGCGAGAGAGGGAATCAAAAAATTTTTCCGGGTGTGCGGCACGGCGGGCAAAAAGAAGCCGCGGCCCAAAGTGGGCCGCGGCTCGGTTAAGCGGGGGCGTGATCCAGAGCACGCTTCCGCCAACCTGAAGGGGGGGTTATTTCACATCAATGCGGCGGGCTTTGACTTCCTCGGCCTTGGGCAGAGTGAGCCGGAGCACGCCGTCCTCGACGGTGGCTTGAATCGCTTCGCGGTTGACCGGAATGTTCAGGCTGAGGTCGAGGCGGAAGTCGCCATCGGGGATTTCGCGGCGCAGCGGACGCCAGCCGGCAGGCGCGGTGGCGGAGCGGCGGGCAGTGATGGCGAGCACGTCGTCTTCGAGCGCGAGTTCGACGCCGGCGCGGTTGACACCGGGGACGAAGACCTCGACGTCGAAGGCGTCGGCGTTTTCGCGGACGTTATAGGCGGGGCGGCGCGCGGGGGCGACGGCCTCGGCCGTGGGCGTGGCCACCGTGGCGGTGGCGGGATTGCATTCGCAGGACATGGTCTGAGTTCTCCTTGTTTGATTGGTGGTTACTTGAGAGGGTGGCGCTTACGCGACCGGGATGCGGCGCGGTTTGCGGGCTTCCTGCTTGGGCAGGGTGAGGGTGAGGACGCCGTTTTCGTAGGCGGCGGCGAGTTTCGCGGCATCGGCGCCCTCGGGGACGGCGAGGCTGCGGGTGAACTCGGAGGTCACCGCGTTGTCAGCGTCCTTGGTCTTCTCGACGCGCTTGGCGGTGATGGAGACGACGGCGTTTTCGAGGGCGACATGGATGTCGGTCTTTTTGACGCCGGGGAGCTCGAACTTGAGGAAGTAGTTGCTCTCGTCTTCATAAAGGTCCACGGACGGGGAACCGGTCCAGGACGCGCCGCCCAGGAGGTTGTCGAAGACGTTGGTGAGGCGCGAGAAGGCGGGGAAGCCGGTCAGGACGCGATTGTAGTCAGTCTGCGCGGGCCAGGTAGGATAGTCGTATCGAATGAGTTTCATGGTATATGCTCCGGTTAAGGTTTAAGGTTGATTGACCGTCTTATACCAGTATTCGTGCCAAGGAGTTTGAAGTGTCTAAGGCATTGAATATGAAATTATTAGAAAAATTAGACAAAAGCGGATATGAGACATAGTGACTCAATTATAGTGCCAGGGATGCGCCAAGATGTTTCGGCGACATTATGGCACACAAAGGCCGAGGGCTTGAGCAATAGCAAGCCGGGAAGCCGACCGTGATACGCGCTACTTTTTTACGGGCGGCTTGAGGGCGACGAGGGTGGCTCCCCAGGAGCCGGAGGATTCATTGCCGAGGCGAAAGGCGATGACGTGCGGGGAGCGGCGCAGGCGGGCGTGGACGAGTTCGCGGAGGGTGCCGGTGCCCTTGCCATGGATGATGCGGACCTCGCGCCAGAATTGTGCGCGGCTTTCTTCGAGGAAGGCGTCAACAAGATCGCCGGCTTCGGCGGGCCGGAATGTATGGAGATCGAGCGTGCCTTCAAGCGGTTGCGCGTGGGGCTCGGAACGCGGCGGGCGGTGAGGCATGGGGAGAAAGGATGAAGGAGAAAGATGAAAGGATGAAGGATGAATTATGAAGGATGAACGAGGAGGGAAGAGCGGATAGTGAATGGAGACGAAGATGATTTTACAGCTGAGGCGTGAAAAACGCCAAGGAAGCAGATGCCAGTGAGCGGCAGCAATGCCCTTGTATGGCAGGAGTGAGTGTGATAGGGGCTAGGCCCTAATCGTGATGTTCTTTCGATGGTGAATACTGCTCCTTTGGCCCGGTTGGTGTTGTCGCGTCCCGACCGGATGGGAGACGTGGTGATTACAAGTTCGTGTTTGCAGCCGGTGCGGCAGGGGCTGCCGGGAGTGGAGTTATATTTTTTAGCGCAGCCGCGGATGGGAGCCTTGTTCAAGGAGCATCCGGCGCTGGCGGGTTTTGTCGGGATGCCGCAGCAGGCGGACGCGGCGCAGCGGATGGAGGGACTGGCGGCGCAGTTGCGTAGGCTGGCGCCGCAGTGCCTAGTGCACTTGCAGCCGGACCCGGAGGTGGAATGGGCGGCGGCGGCGGCGGAGATACCGCGGAGGATCGGCTTCCGCTTGCACGGAGACAAGTGGCTGACGGAGTCGCTGCCCTATACGAAGAAGGAGGGATTGAAGCATGAGAGTTTTTATAATTTCGAGCTGCTGGAATTGTTGGGGCTGGAAACGCCGCGCAAATTGACGCCGCTACTGTCGCCCGACGCGGAGGCGAAGGCGCGGTTGGCGGGTAAGCTGCCGCCCACACTGGCCGCGCACAAATACGCGGTGCTGCATGTGGGCGCGCACGAGAACAAGCCGCGGGTGACGCCGGATTTTTTTATCGAAGCGGCGCGGTGGCTGGTGCAGGAGAAGCAGTGTTATGTGGTGTTGATCGGGGCCGACCATGGTGATCCGCAGGTGGCGGAAATCATCGCCGGGATGGAGCGCGCGGCGGCGTGGGCGTTCAATTTCTGCGGACAGACGGATCTGGCGGAGGCGGCGTGGCTGCTGCGGGAGGCGGCGGTGGTGTTTGGACGGGACAGCGGGCCGGCGCACCTGGCGGCGGCGATGGGTGCGCGCACGGTGACGCTGATGCTGGAGCCGGACCAGGTGAACTCCGCGCGGCGGTGGACACCGCTGGGGGAACGCTCGTGGGTGTTGGAGAAGCCGCTGCGGCGGAGGCTGCTGGAGTCGCGCCCGGGGTTTGCGAAGCGGAATTTGCGGCAGTTCGCGCCGGAGGAGATAATCGCAGCGATTCGGTATGCGATGGAGGCGTGAGGCGGGAGTAAAGAATGGAAAATGGAAGCAGGGAAGGGGAAGGTGGATGTGCAAGCGCAGGAAAGTTTGCATGCATCGTTGACGCGGGGGCGTTGGGATGGTTTGCTATACGGTTTGTCCCAACATGCTTACGCTGGCCGACATCGCAAAATCCTATGGCAGCCGCACGCTGTTCAGCGAAATCTCGCTGTTCATCGCGCGGACGGACCGGTATGGGCTGGTGGGGCCGAACGGCGCGGGGAAGACGACGCTGTTCAACTTGATCCTGGGACAGGAGGCGGCGGACGAGGGGACGATTGAATGGGAGCGCGGGGCGGACTTCGGCTTTCTGCCGCAGGAAAGCGCGCCGGCGGGGGAGGAGACGATTTTGCACATCGCCACGAGCGGGAAGAAGCTGACGCCGGAAAACGACGACGACTACGACATTGACTACAGCCTGGAGCCACGGGCGAAGAAGATTTTGGCGGGGCTGGGGTTCCGCGAGACGGACCACGAGCGGCCGGCGAAATCGTTTTCCGGCGGGTGGGTGATGCGGGCGCACATCGCGCGGTTGCTGGTGAGCGAGCCGGCGCTGCTGCTCTTGGACGAGCCGACGAACCATTTGGATTTGGAGGCGCTGCTGTGGTTTCAGGACTACCTGACGAACTACCCCGGCGGGCTGGTGGTGATCTCGCACGACCGGGCATTTCTCAACGCGCTGTGCACGGGGATGCTGGAGCTGCGCGGCGGTACGCTGAACCGCTACACGGGGAATTACGACGACTACCTGATTGAGAAAGAGGCGCGGAAGGGGCAGCAGCAGGCGGCGTTCAAGAGCCAGCAGCGGCAGATAGAGCATTTGCAGAAATTCGTGGACCGGTTCGGCGCGAAGGCGTCCATGGCGTCGCGCGCGAAGTCCAAGGAGAAGCAGATCGAGCGGTTGAAGGAAGTGGCGGTGGACGAGCCGGAGCCGGACTTAAAGCGGATCAATTTCAAGTTCCCGCCGACGCCGCGCTCGGGGTTGAAGGTCATCATGCTGGAGAAGGTGGAGCAGGCGTATGGGGACCATGTGGTCTATCGCGACTTGAATTTCATGGCGGAACGCGGGCAGAAGATCGTGCTCGTGGGGCCGAACGGCGCGGGAAAGTCAACACTGTTGAAGATACTCGCGGGGGTGGTGCCAATCCGCGGCGGGACGCGCGAGCTGGGAAGCAATGTGTCGCCGGGGTATTTCGCGCAGAACCGCGCGGACAACCTGAAGACGAACGCGACGGTGCTGGACAATGTGCTGGAGTTGCGGACGCAGGAGAACGGGCTGACAGAGCAGCAGGCGCGGACGATTTTGGGGGCGTTTTTGTTCCGGAAGGACGATGTGTTCAAGAAAGTGTCGGTCTTGTCGGGCGGGGAGAAATCGCGGCTGGCGCTGGCGCGGCTGCTGGTGCAGCCGCCGAACCTGCTGCTGATGGACGAGCCGACGACGCACCTGGACATCGCCTCGATTGACGCGCTGGTGCATGCATTGAAGCAATACGAGGGGACGTTCATCTTCATCAGCCACGACGTGTATTTCATCCGCGCGCTGGCGAAGAATGTGCTGCATGTGAATGCCGGGAAGCTGACGCCGTATGCGGGAGACTATGACTATTACCTGGAGAAATCGCGGGCGACGAATGAGCGCGCGGGGTTGACGGCGGGCAATGCCTCACCGGATGGCGGCGGGATGAAGAGCGCGGGCGGCCAGGCAGCGACGAAAGCGGCGGGCAAGAGCAAGGAGGAGCAGAAGGCGAAGGTGAAGAAGCTGCGGATTGAAGTCGGCCATCTGGAGGAGGCGGTCGCGAAACTCGAGGCGCAGCAGAACGAATTGACGACGGCGCTGGAAGCGCCGGAGACCTATACGACGCCCGGCAAGGCGCAGCATTTGAACCGGGAACTCAGCTTTGTAGTGGACCAGTTGCAGGCCGCGACGGTGGCGTGGGAGACCGCGGCGGTCGCGCTCGGGGAGGCGGAGAAGGCCGGCTAGGCGAGCGAATGCTGAAGGCGGAATGC
>CAZDAQ010000025.1:19240-24468 GCA_964503425.1 uncultured Opitutales bacterium | reverse complement strand
CCCATTTGGGCCTCGGCATCATGGGCATGGGCATGGCCCGGCGCATTTTGGCCGCGGGCTTTCCGCTGGCCGTTTACAACCGCAACCGCGAAAAGGCGGAGGCACTGGCGCGGGACGGCGCGCACGTGGCGGCAACCCCGCGCGAGGCGGCGGCCGGCGCGGACATCATTATCGGCATGGTGGCAGACGATGCGGCGTCGCGCGCGATGTGGCTGGGGGCCGACGGCGCGCTGGCCGGGGCCGGACGCAGCGCGGTGGCGATTGAGGCGAGCACGCTGACCGTCGCCTGGGTGAAGGAACTGGCGAAGGCGGCGGCGGCGAAGGGCTGTTTGTTTCTCGATGCGCCCGTGACCGGCACGAAACCGCACGCGGCGAACGGCGAGCTGACGTTCCTCGTCGGCGGGGAGGCGGAGACGCTGGAGAAGGCGCGGCCCGTGCTGGCAGTGATGAGCAAGGCGATTTTGCACCTCGGCCCGACCGGCAGCGGGGCGTTGATGAAATTAATTAACAATTTTTTGTGCGGGGCGCAGGCGGCATCGCTGGTGGAGGCGATTGCGATCATCGAGAAGGCGGGGCTGGACCGTACGAAGGCGATGGAAGTCATCATGAACGGGACGCCGGGCAGCCCGCTGGTGAAAACGATTGCCGGGCGCATCAATGCGCGGGATTTCGCACCGAACTTCCTGCTGCGGCTGATGGCGAAGGATTTGAATTACGCGCAGCAGTGCGCGCAGGAACTGGGCGTGCCGTTCACCGCGACAACGGCGGCGGCCGCAGTGTTTCAGCGGGCGATTGCCATGGGCCACGGGGAGAAGGATTTTTCCGCCGTGGTGGAACAGTTTCACTAAATTTCACTCATGTCCCTCCAACCCATTTTGGTGAACGGCCAGTGGCGGCCAGCGGCAGCCGCCGGAAATTTCCGCGCGGAAAACCCGGCGACGGGCGTGGCGCTCCCGGAGGAGTATCCGGTGAGCGGCTGGGCGGATTGCGATGCGGCGCTGGCGGCGGCAGTGGACGCCGCGGCAACCCTGCGCGAGACCCCGCCGGAAAATATCGGGCGGTTTTTGAATCGCTTTGCGGAACGCATCGAGGCGCGGGCGGCGGAACTGGTGGAAATGGCCCATGCGGAGACCGGGCTGGCGAAAAAGCCCCGGCTGGCGGATGTGGAGCTGCCGCGCACGACGGGGCAATTGCGGCAGGCGGCGGTGGCGGCAGCGGAAGGATCGTGGGCGCTGCCGACGATTGATGCGAAGGCGAACATCCGCTCGGTCCTCGCGCCGATCGGGCCGGTGTGGGTTTTCGGGCCGAACAATTTTCCCTTTGCGTTCAACAGCGCGGCGGGCGGCGATTTTGCGGCGGCACTAGCGGCGGGGAATCCGGTGATTGCGAAGGCGAACACCTCCCATCCCGGCACGACGCGCCTGCTGGCGGAAGAGGCGCTCGGGGCGCTGCGCGACACGGGATTGCCCGCGGCAACGGTACAACTGCTTTACCGGACGAGCCACGCCGACGGCGAGCGGCTGGTGGCCGACCTACGCACGGGGGCCATCGGCTACACGGGCAGTCGCAACGCGGGACTAAAGCTGAAAGCGGCAGCGGATGCGGCGGGCAAGCCGATGTATGCGGAGCTTTCGAGCGTGAACCCGGTGGTGATTTTGCCCGGCGCGTTGAAGGAACGCGGCGCGAAAATCGCGGAGGAATTGACTGGCAGTTGTTTGCTCGGCGCGGGGCAGTTTTGCACGAACCCCGGGCTGGTGGTGTTGCTGGCCGGGAACGCCAGTGAGCAACTTTTGGCGGACGTGCGGCAGCGGTTTGACGCGGCAACGCCGGCGCCGTTGTTGTCCGGCGCGGTGGCGCGGGCGCTCGCGGCGGGCGTGCAGACATTGCAAACGGCGGGGGCGAAGCTCGTCACCGGCGGGAGCGCGTTGCCCGGACCGGGTTACCGGTTTGCGCATACATTGCTACGGGTGGAAGGCGCGGAGTTTTTGCGGGCGCCGGAGAAATTGCAGACGGAGGCGTTTGGGAATGCGACGCTGGCGGTGGTGGCGCGCGATGCGGACGAAGTGCGGGCGATTTTGGAAAAGCTGGAGGGGAACCTCACGGGTTGCGTGTATTCCGATACTCGCGGAAGTGATGACACGCTGTATGGGCAACTGGCACCGCTGCTGCGGGAGCGTGTGGGGCGGCTGATCAACGACAAGATGCCGACGGGAGTGGCGGTGAGCCCGGCGATGAACCACGGCGGGCCGTATCCGGCGACGGGGCACCCGGGATTCACGGCGGTGGGGATACCGGCGTCGTTACGGCGGTTCGCGATGCTGCAATGCTACGACAACGTGCGGGCCAGCCGTTTGCCCGCGGCCTTGCGGGACGCGAACCCGAACGGGAAAATGTGGCGGCTGATTGACGGGCAGTGGACGCAGGGGACGGTTTAAGCCACCGCGTTGACTGAAGCTGCGGGCGGAAGATGTGCCAGGGACGCGGGGATGACGTAGGGGCGGACGGGGTCGAGCCAGCGGCGGGGGACGAGGCCCTGGATATACACGCCGTCGTTGCGGGCTTCCTTCATGCGGATGGCGCCGGCCTGGTGGAGGCGGTTGATGAGGTCGTAGCGGGAATGGGGGATGAGGAGCGTGAGGGCAACGGTTTCGTCCTCGAGGCCGGCTTCAAAGCGGTCGAGCAGGGCGTCGAGGCCGAGGCCGGTGTGGGCGCTGAGGAAGAGCGCGCCGGGGAACTGGGCTTTGAGCTCGGCCTGGCGGAAGGGGTCGGTCAGGCGGTCAATTTTGTTGAAGACGGTGAGAACGCGGGCGTCGTGCGCGCCGAGTTCCTCGAGAACTTCGAGGGTGGTGGCGTGGTGGCGGGCGGCCTCGGGGCTGGAGGCGTCCACGACGTGGATGAGGAAATCGGAGACGACGGCTTCCTCGAGGGTGGCCTTGAAGGCCTCGACCAGGCGGTGCGGCAGGCGGCGGACGAAGCCGACGGTGTCGGTAAGGAGAAGGGCGCGGCCGGAAGGAAGCTCGAGGCGGCGGGTGGCGGGATCAAGCGTGGCGAAGAGCTTGTCCTGCACGAGGACATCGGCGCCGGTCAGGGCCTTGAGGAGGGAGGACTTGCCGGCGTTGGTGTAGCCGACGATGGCGGCGGTGGGGACGGGGGTGCGGAGGCGCTGCTGACGCTGGACGGCGCGCTGCTTGCGGACGACCTCGAGTTCGGCGCGGAGGCGCTGGATGCGCTCGCGGATGATGCGCTGGTCGAGCTGGAGTTGGGTTTCACCTTCACCACGCTGGGTGGAGCCGCCGCCGCGCTGGCGGGACAGGTGTGTCCAGGCGCGGCGCAGGCGCGGGAGGCTGTATTCCTGCTGGGCGAGCTCGACCTGGAGGCGAGCCTCGCGGGTTTGGGCGCGGGCGGCGAAGATGTCGAGAATGACCTCGTGGCGGTCGAGCACTTCGAGGCGGCTTTCGGCTTCCCAATTGCGCTGCTGGGCGGCGTGGAGCTCGTCGTCAAAGATGATGTAGCCGCAGCCGCGGGCGCGGGCGTCCTGAATGATTTCCTCGGCCTTGCCGGCGCCGATGAGGAAGCGCGGGTTCGGCTCGCGCAGGCGGACGAGGTGGCTGGCGGCGACGGTGAGACCGACATTGGCGGTCAACTCAGCGAGTTCCTCGAGGAGGGAACTGGCGTCCTCGCGGGATTGGCCGGCCATTTGGAGGCCGACGAGGAGGGCGCGACGCGGGCCGGTGATCGCGGGGGCGTCACTCATGCGCGCGGAGGCGGGTTGGATCAGTCATGCAAGGCGGGCGAAAACCGACGCCGGTAGGTGCAGGGCACGCGGCGTGCGTATTGAGGAGAAGAATGACGCGAAAGGCGGGAATTGTCAAGCGGCGGGGGTGACGTTTGGGTAAAGCTTGGCGGGAGGTGGTGGCGGGTATAAATAAGGCTGCCTCGTTTGCCCTGCCCATGCCCGCGGTTCGCACCACCCCACCCTCTGCGCTTACGTTGAAGTGGCGCGGGTTTCTGGAATCACGAGTAGGGGCGGTAATCGCGCTGGCGCAGACGGCAGCGAACATTACAAACGCCACCCACTGAAACGCCATGAAATCTTTTTTACGCACGGAGGCCGGTGGCGTTTCCTTCTGGCTGGTGTGGGTAGCGGCACTGCTGGCGGCGGCAGTGGTGGCGCCGTGGCTTTCCTCACCACCGGCACCACCGCCTGGGCAGCCGCCGCCAACAATGGAGAATGTCTGGCGCTTTCTCCAGGCGACGGCGCCGGGCTACGGGGTGGATGCGCGATTTGCCTACGCGCTGGCGGTCGGCGAGAGCGGGTTGGATCCGTATGCGTTCAACCATGGCGCACGGGGGTTGCTGCAACTGCGGCCGGCGGCGTGGGCGGCGGTTTCGGACGAGCCGTTTCACGAAGCGTGGAACTGGGAGAAGAATGCGCGCGCGGCACTGGCCTATCTGGCGTGGTGCCGCGACGGACTGGTGAAGCACCAGGCGTTTTCGCCGGCGCTGCTGGCGGCGTGCTACCATTTTGGCCCGGATGCCGCCGCCGCGGCAAACTACGACTTGCATAACCTGCCGCGTCCGCCCAACGAGGTCTACCGGAAATTGTTTAACGGGAATCCATATCCGGTGACCACTCCCGCGAATTAACGATGGCTTTTAAGCGGACCCGCGCACACCGGCTATTTGGGTTCACAAGCTCCCCCTTGATGAGCCGTTAGTTTTGCTCGTACACATCCAAACCCAGCGCTCCTAAAATAAAAGGTAGATTGCCAGCACCATGCCGAGGGCGCCGAGGGAGCTGGCGAGCCAGACGGGAAAGGCGCGGCTGTGCGAGGGCGGCAAATCTTCGGGAGGCAGCGAGGCGACGAAGCCGCGGTGCTGGATGGCCGGGATGACCATCGCGAGCGACCCGGCGAACACCAGGCCGACGCCGATGGCGGTCGCCAGCGTGGGGGAAGTCTCAATCGAGTGGTTAATTTTCACATGCTCGGTGGCGAGCAGGTCGAGAAAGAGGCCGAAGCGCGCCACGAGAAAGCCAAAGCCCATCATGGTGATGCCGGTGCGCACCCAGGCGAGAAGGGTGCGTTCAGCGGCGAAATAGACACGCGGGTCGCAAGCCATGGGAGTCGGGAGAATCGCTAGCAGGTATTTGGGCCGGGCACAAACCCGGCTTTAGTGGGCGGCCTTTGCCGGAAAGGGCCCGCGCGGGATGGAAGAACTCAATGATG
>CAZDAQ010000025.1:0-19140 GCA_964503425.1 uncultured Opitutales bacterium | reverse complement strand
TGGCCGCCGCCATCGAAGCCGCCGTGGTGGCCGCCACCGGCATCGGGAGGGGGCGTGTGATGATGGTGGTGATGCGCGCCGTCGTGGTGAGGGTGATGATGGGAGCCCTCATGATGGTGGTGATGATGGTGCGCGTGGCCGGAGGGGCTGTCGGGATTGGCGGGGTTGCCAAAGGCGACCCATTGCGGGCGGTCAGATTTGGCGTTACGGGACATCCGGGCGCGTAACAGCAGCGCGAGCACGAAAACGCAGACGAGCAGAACACCGACAATGGCGAAGAGGAGGGGCATGAGCGGGGGTTAAAGAAGTAGGAACCGTTTTGGCAGGCGGAAGCAAGCCCGGACGGGCAGGGCCCCACCCCGGCGAAACGTTTCCCCGAAAACCAGCCTTGCGCCCGCGGCGGGGATTCCCCTATCTTTGGCGGACACTTCCTCCATCGCCATGCCGTTGCGCCGCTTACCCCGGCGACGCCGCGGATGTTGCAGATGGACCAACCTTCGCCAACATCGTGGATATCAAAGAGATAAAACAGGTCATTGACCTGATGAAACGCTATGAACTCACGGAGTTCGAGCTCGAAGAGGACGCCTTTAAGATCCGGCTGCGCCGGGAGCCTCATGGGGCCAAAGGGGGCTCCGGGCTGTCCAACCCGCCGTTCATGATTGAGACGCCGTCGGGCTTGGGGATCGGGATACCTGCGGTCGTGCCGACACCCGTCGCGCCACCCAGCACACCGACGCCGTTTCCGACGCATGTGCCGTCACCCGCCGGGACATCGGCCCCGATAATCGAGGAACCGGGCATGCTGCTGATCAAGTCACCGATGGTGGGAACCTTTTACCGCTCGCAATCGCCCGAGGCCAAGCCGTTCGTTGAAGACGGCACGCCGGTGACGCCGGAGACGGTGGTATGCATCATCGAGGCGATGAAGGTGATGAATGAGATCCAGTCCGAGGTGAAGGGCGTCATCAAGGAAATGCTGGTGGAAAACGGCAAGCCGGTCGAATACGGCCAGCCCTTGTTCAAGGTGAAAGCGGGCTGAGGTTGCGCCAGCCATCGTGGTGGACGGGGGATTTTTCCCGTCGCGCCCTGGTTCCCGCCGCCGCCCTCCGCGCAGCCACTGCAACTGTTTTTGAGCCCATTGTCACTTCCCCGCCCTCCGCCCCCTTACTGACATGTTCCAGAAAATCCTGATTGCCAACCGGGGGGAGATCGCGCTGCGGATCGTGCGCGCGTGCCGGGAGCTGGGCGTGAAGACGATTGCGGTTTACTCGGAGGCGGACGAGCAGTCGCTCCATGTGCAACTGGCGGACGAGGCGATCTGCATCGGGCCAGCGCCATCGAAGGACAGCTACCTGCGACCGGAGCGCCTGATATCGGCGGCGGAGATCAGCGACGTGGATGCGATCCACCCGGGCTACGGATTTCTGGCGGAGAACGCGGCATTCGCGGAAATGTGCGAGGGGGCGAACATCAAGTTTATCGGGCCAAAATCGAAGGTGATCCGGCTGATGGGGGACAAGGCGCTGGCGAAGGACGCGGCGCGCAAGGCGAAGGTGCCGATTGTGCCGGGGAGCGACGGGCCGGTGGACAATGAGAAGGAGGCGATTTCGGTGGCGCAGAAGATCGGTTTTCCGGTGATCATCAAGGCGGTGGCCGGCGGCGGCGGCAAGGGGATGCGGCTGGCGCACAACGCCATTTCGTTCGCGCGGGAGTTCGACATGGCGCGGCACGAGGCGGAGAAGGCGTTTGGCAACGGGCAGGTGTATATCGAGAAATTTGTCGAGGACCCGCGGCACATTGAGTTTCAGATTTTGGCGGACCAGCACGGGAAGGTGCTGCATCTGGGCGAACGGGACTGCTCGGTGCAGCGGCGCTACCAGAAGCTGATTGAGGAGGCGCCGTCGCCCTTCCTGTCGCCGGGGCTGCGGGCGCAGATGGGGAAGGTGTCGGTGCGGCTGGCGGAGAGCGTGGGGTATGAAAACGCGGGGACGATTGAGTATCTGGTGGATAAGCGCGGGGACTTTTATTTCATGGAGATGAACACGCGCATCCAGGTGGAGCACGGGGTGACGGAGGAGATCACCGACCTGGACTTGGTGAAGCGGCAGATCCGCATCGCAACGGGGGAGAAGATGGAACTGGAGCAGAAGCACATCCAATTTACCCGCCACGCCATCGAGTGCCGCATCAACGCGGAGGACCCGGCGCGCAATTTCGCGCCTTGCCCCGGGGAGATCGGGCTCTATTATCCTCCCGGTGGCCACGGCGTCCGGATTGACTCCCACTGTTACTCCGGTTATCGCATACCGCCACACTACGACAGCATGATCGGCAAAGTCATCACCTTCGCCCGGACGCGCGAGCTGGCCATCGACCGGATGTATCGCGCGCTTTCGGAGTATATCATCCGCGGCGTGGCGACGACGATCCCGTTCTCGCGGGCGATCATGCGCGACCCGATCTTCCGGCAGGGCCGGGCGACGACCCGCTATGTCGAGGAATTTCTCAACCGCACGCCGAAGGAGCATTTCTCCGCGAACCAACACCTGGCCCCATGAGTCCCCCCAATATGGAACACGTGGACGACCACGACGACCTTTCCTCGCGAAGCGGGCGGTCGGGCGGCGCCGCGCACCAGGATGAGATCAAGATCGCGCACTCGGTGGTGGCGAGCATTGTGCGGCTTTCGACGCTGGAGGTGGAGGGGGTTTACGCCGTGGGGTCGGATGGATTTGTGGACGGGCTGGTGGAAATGCTGTCGAAGCGCGAGAGCGACCGGGGCGTGAAGGTGACCGACGACGAGCAGGGGCATTATTTTATCGAGGTGCATGTGATCATCCGCTTCGGGGCGGAACTGGCGAAGGTCGCGGAAAAAATCCAGGCCAACGTGCGGGCGAAGGTTTCGAACATGACGGGCAACCCGGTGGCCAAAATTGACGTGATTGTGGACGGGGTGCGCCTGGAAGCCGCGAAATCCGCCGACACGGACTGGCACAACGAGCCGCACACGGATTGAACCGGACTGCCGCAGGCCTAATGGAAAAACTTTTCCCAAGCCCTTTTCCCATGAACGCCTTTTCATTCGCTGTGCCAATGTCCGGGGAAACACCGGTGAGCGTGCCGCTGGCGTTCACATTTCCCGGTTCTCTCTGGGTGCATGCGCAAGCACACCCCACCCTGGCGATGGGCCTGCTGGTGCTCGTGCTGCTGGGCGTGTTGCTGCTGGTGATGATGTGCCGGCGGGGGGGGCGGACGCTGGAAGTGTTTTCGAATGCGTCGGGGCGCGTGCAGGTTTCGCGCGGGGCGCTGGGCGACCTGGTGGAGAGCGCGGCGCTGCAATATGGCGTGGTGACGCGGCCGCAGGTGGATTTCAAGAAGCGGGGCGACCAGGTGCATTTGTATATTCGGCTGAAGCTGGCGGCGGGGCAACGGCTGCCGGAGTTTTCGAGCGGGTTGCAGACCCACCTGGCGAGCACGCTGCGCGAGGCGCTGGGGTTGGACAAACTTGGCGGGGTGCACCTGACCGTCACCGGTTTCAAGGGGCGGGCGCTGGCCGGGGACAGTGACATTCCGAAGCCGCTGCCGCGACCCACGCCGCCGGCAACTCCGACGGCCCGGCCGCCGGGGAATGATTTTTTTAGCACATAGGTCAATACTGACTGCACTCAGACCGGCGGTTTGTTTCACGGGTGTGGCACCACGGAAAACCGATTCGCAAAGCCGCCCATTCTCAATCCTCACCACAGCCGATTCATGTCCCGATTATTTCTGATTCGACACGGCGAGACGGAGTGGGCGCGCAACGGGCGGCACACGTCGCGCACGGACTTGCCGTTGACGGACCGGGGGCGTTCGCTGGCGATTGCGTTGCGACACCGGTTGACGGGGCTGCCCTTTGCATTGGTGCTGACGAGCCCCATGCAGCGCGCGCGGCAGACCTGCGAGCTGGCGGGGTTCCGCGAGCGGGCGGAGGTGGTGGATGATTTGCGGGAGTTTGACTACGGGGAATACGAGGGCCTGACGACGGATCAGATTCGGGCGAAGGTGCCGGGCTGGAATGTGTTTACGCACCCGTGCCCGGGAGGCGAGACACTGGCGCAAGTAGCCACGCGGGCGGACCACATCATCGCGCGGGCGCGGGCGGTGGCGGGGGACACGCTGGCATTCACCCACGGGCACATGGGGCGGACGCTGGCGGCGCGCTGGCTGGGCCAGGCACCGGCGTTTGCCGCGGCGCTGATGCTGGACACCGGCACGCTGAACGTGCTGGGCTGGCTGCACGACGTACCGGCGATTCAAACGTGGAACGCGGCGTGACTTCGCGCAAGCAACCGAGTAGAAGCAACCGCATGTTCCTGTCCGCCAGGTTAATTTTTCTCGCCGCCGCGATGTTGCTGGGTGGCATGGTGGAGGCGGGAGCGCAAGCGGCGAGCCCGAGCCCGGTGGCGACGGCGAACGCGAAAGCCCCGGCCCCGCTGCGGGTGGCGGTGTATGGCCATGCCGCGCCGATGGTCTTCAAGTCCGGCGACAAATACACCGGGATTGAAGCGGATTTTGCGCGCGGGCTGGCGGCGGCGCTGGGCCGGCCGCTGCAATATGTGGACTGCGATTGGAACAACCTGGTTTCGGCACTGATTGACGACAAGGCGGATATCATCATGTCGGGGATGTCCATCACCGGCTTGCGGCAGGTGCGGGTGGCGTTTTGCTTTCCGTATCTGCGCATCGGACAGGTGCCGCTGTGCCGGCGCGGCGAACTGGCGCTCTATGGCAACAACGCCTCGCTGTATAACATCCGGGGAGTGGTGGGCGTGGTGGCGGGCACGACGGCGGACCTGCTGGCGCACGAGCAATTTTCCTACGCGCAGCGCGAGGCCTACCCCAGCCTGAAGGACGCGGTGCAGGGGCTGCTGGACAAAAAGGCGGACCTGGTGCTGACGGATTTTCCACTGGCCCTGTGGCAGAGCGCAGAGAACGAATCCACGCTGGCGGTGGTGCCGATTTTTTTGACACAGGAGGATTTGGCGTGGGCGGTGCGCAAGGACGACGACGCGCTGCGGGCGGCGGCGAACGTGTATTTTTTGCAAATCAAGGAAAACGGGCAACTGGCGCAAATCGTGCGCAAGTGGCTGCCGATGATGGCGGACAGCGCGATTGGCCCGAGCACTGCACCGGATACGGCGCTGCAGGCGCAACCGACGCCGGTGCCGGCGGCCCAGCCCCAGTCCCAACCGCCGCCGGGGAAAGTTAATTAAAGCGCGCGGCGAAGGGCGCGGCTCACTCGGGATGGTAGCGCGCGGCGATGGAGGACGGGGTCGGCAGCCGCAGCAATCGCGGGGTGCCCAGCAGCTTCAAATCGCGCAGTGCGAGGATGTCGCCGCGTTCGATTTGCCCGAGACGGACGATTTCATCTTTGGGCAAACCGCGAATGGGCAAATCGAGAGTGTATTTTACGCCATCGGTGGCGACGCCGGCGGCGACGAAGCCGCCTTTGCGCAAGTGAAACGGTGAGACCAGACGAAGGGTGAGTCCGTTTGGCTCTTTTGCAGAAGCCGCATAGGCCTCGGGCAAAGCGGGTGGCGCGTCCAGCCCATGCAATGCGTAGGCAAACCGCAGTTCACCGATTTCGCGCCACAGCTTCCGGTTGAGGAAAGTCAGGCTGCCCGGAGCCGTCCACCGGCGCACTTCATGATTCCAAAATTTTCCCTCGGCGCGCAAAGGGCACGCGTGTTCGCTGAGATACGGGCCCCAGCGCGGCAGGGCGGGTGCAGTGGAAACGGGGGCACGGGCACAAAGCGCATCGGACAATTGCTGCAAGGGGCCCGCAGTTTCGTGAAGCGAAGGCTCGAGAATGAGCAGCAGGCCCTGCGGGGCGAGGACGCGGCGGAGCTGCCCGGCCAACTCCAGGCGCGGGCCCAGGCCCAGCGACGCGGGCAGCAGCTCATTGAGGGCGAAGCCGACCACAATCAAATCGAAGGGCGCTTCCGTGCGCGGCAATTCGCGCTGCACCCATTCGAGAGCGTTTTGGGCGACGGCGCGCACGCGCAGGCCAGGCCGGTGCGCGGCATTTTCGCGCACGAGCGTCGTGAGCAGCGCAAGGCTGTCCGACGAGCGATCCACCGACGTGAGGTGGACTTCTCCGGCGAGACCGCGTTCGCGCAACAATGTGGCTGCACCCAAACCGGCTGCGCCCGCGCCCGCGCCGAGATCGAGCATACGGACGGGCCGCGCGACATTTTCGCCAAGAGGCCGCCAACCGCGAAACTCGATGGCTTCGGCAAGGGGCAGGCGCGCGCGCACGAAATTTTGTGGAAAAAAGAACAGGCCGTAGGCCACGGCCAGTTCCGCGTCCGCGCCGTAGTCGGGGAAATGCGTGCGGGCCGGAGGCGCCGATTTATCGGGCACCGGGCGATCCACCGTAAACAGATCGCTGAGTTTTTGGACGGCGCCAGTGTGGCGGGCCAATGCGGCTTCCGCATCCGTCGTATGCGCGCGGTGGCAGGCCTGCCGCACCCACCACCCTTCCAGCCATTCCGGGTAGGCGCGGGCGGAAACCATGACGAGGGGGGGCGGCGGGGCGGATAACTCTCCGTCTAGACGTCGAGCTTGGCGATTTTGCCGCCGTAGATGGCTGCACGACCCAACTGCTCCTCGATGCGGAGGAGCTGGTTGTATTTGCAAACGCGGTCGGTGCGGCAGAGGGAGCCCGTCTTGATCTGGCCGGCGTTGGTGGCAACGGCGAGGTCGGCGATGGTGGCGTCCTCGGTTTCCCCGGAGCGATGCGAGACGACGGCGGTGTAGCGGGCTTCCTTGGCCATCTCGATGGCGTCGAGTGTTTCGGTGAGGGTGCCGATTTGGTTGACCTTCACGAGGATGGAATTGGCCACGCCCTGTTTGATGCCCTTGCTGAGGAAGCTGGTGTTGGTGACAAACAAGTCGTCGCCGACCAACTGGGTGTGATGGCCAAGGGCGACAGTGAGTTTTTTCCAGCCAGCCCAGTCGCTTTCAGCGCAGCCGTCCTCGATGGAGAGGATGGGGAACTTGCGCTGGAGGTCCGCGTAGAAGGCCACGAGCTCCTCGGCGGTGCGTTCGGAACCGTCGGATTTCTTGAAGACGTATTTTTCGCTTTTGCGGTCGAAGAACTCGGAGGCGGCGACGTCGAGGGCGAAGAAGATGTCCTTGCCGAGTTTGTAACCGGCTTCCTTGACGGCCTTGGCGATGGCTTCGAGGGCGGCTTCGTTGCTCTCGAGGCGGGGGGCGAATCCGCCCTCGTCGCCGACGGCGGTGGCGAGCTTGCGGCTTTTGAGGACTTTTTTGAGGGCGTGGAAAATCTCGGCGCCCATGCGGAGGGCTTCGCGGAAGGAATCGGCGCCGACGGGCATGATCATGAATTCCTGGATGTCAATGGGGGCGTCGGAGTGCGCGCCGCCGTTCATGATGTTCATCATGGGAACGGGGAGCACTTTGGCGTTGGGGCCGCCGATATACTTGTAAAGCGGGAGGCCGACGGCATTGGCGGCGGCGTGGGCGGAAGCGAGGGACACGCCCAAAATGGCGTTCGCGCCGAGCTTGGCCTTGTTGTCGGTGCCGTCGAGCTTGAGCATGGCGGTGTCGAGGGCGATCTGGTCGCAGGCGTCAAAGCCCTCGAGGGCCGGGGCGATGAGGCGGTTGACGTTGTCCACGGCCTTGAGGACGCCTTTGCCGCCGTAACGCTTGGCGTCGGCACCCTTGGGCAACTGCTTGCCGGGGACGGCGCCGTCGCGCAGCTCAAGGGCCTCGAACTCGCCGGTGCTGGCTCCGGAGGGGACAGCGGCGCGGCCAAAAGCGCCGCTCTTTAGTTTTACATCCACCTCGAGGGTGGGGTTTCCGCGGGAGTCAAGAATCTCCCGCGCGTGAATGTCCACAATTTGAGTCATGACAGGCCAGGTTAGGTTCGAAGAAGAGGGCGAAGAAGGGCTTTGCAGCAATCCCCGCGCCAGACCGTGAAGGGCACGGAGGCTCAGGAGTGCCATGGCCTTGCGGGCAAGTCAATCCCGACCGGAGAAAACCGCAGGCGGGGTTATTGCGCGGGGGAGGCGGCGGGAGCTTTCTGGATGGTGGCGGCCGCGTGGGCCCACATGTCGAGCACGTCGCGGAGGGTCGTGAGGGAATCACGGCGGACGACGTTGGGGGATTCGGCCATGTCCTTCATGGCGGCCTCGAAACGCTGGGCGGCAGTGATGAGGGCTTCGGACTGCCCGAAGGTGGCGCCGCTGTGCATGGTCTGAAGGCCGATGATCGCAGCGTCGAAATCGTCCGTCATGGCGCTACGGAGCTTGCTGTTGGCGAGGAAATCCATGTAGGCGGCACGGGCGTTGTTGTCCACACCGCTGATTAGGGCGATAACCGTGTAGTTGGAGTCCTTGGCTTCAGACCGGGGTACGGGTGGTGGCGTGCCGCCCTGACCGCCGCCCTGACCGCCACCCTTACCGCCGGCGCCCTTACCGCCACCCTTACCGCCGCCCTGATTACGGCCACCGCCACCACCACCACCGGACAAGCGGTAATCGCGGGTGTGCTTGCCGTAGGTGAAAGTCTCGCGGGAGTCAGAGCGGAAGTCGGCACCGGTCATCTTCCAGGCACGGATTAGCTGGTCGGCGATGTCCGCCGGGGTAAGCTTGGCTGCGGTCGACCGACCATCCGCAGCGGCGGGGGCATCCGCGGAAGCGGTGGCATCAGCGGCAGGGGCGGTGGCCAGGGCGTCGGTGTAGCTTTTAAACGTATCAGGCTGGTTGGCTTTCAGCCATTCGAGGTCCACCTTGCTCCAAGGGACGGTGAGGGTCTGGCCGTTGTCCTTGCGGACGCCGACGAAGCCGGTGGCGGTGACTTTCTGGATTTCAAATTCGATGACGGAGCCGCTTTTGCCCTTGATGGGGACGGGGTCGGCGGAGAGCGCGGGACATAACGCAACCAGAGCGAGGCCCAGCAAGGCCAAGCGGCGATACGACCCAAAGGAGCGTTGGGCGGGGTTATCCATAACGAGCGGAATACAAATTCGCCTCCTGTGCAGTCGAGTCAACTGTAAAAATACCGCAACAAAGATTACGCGGATATGACGGGATGGCTGCAACTGGGGATTGTATTTGGAAGGCGGGCGGTGTAAATATGGGGCCAACATGCGATTCCTTTTTAAGCTTATCACAAAACCAATCGGTTGCCTGTTTTCCTTGCTTTTCAGCCTGGTATTCCTGGTCGTGGTGGTCGTGGTGGGAGGCGTGATGGTGGTGGACCATTATGCGGGGGACATCGCGGCGGGGATTGTGAAGACCAAGACGGGGTTTGACCTGACCTATGCCAAACAGGAGGTGAACCTGTTCAAAGGGCTGGTGGATTTCCAGGGAATGAAGCTCACGAACTCGAGTCATTTTCCGGTGCCGGATTTTGTGGAGCTTAACCAGTTCAAGACGGCGGTGGAGCCCCGCTCGCTGTTCGGCGACCGGATCGTGGTGGATGAGGTCGTGGTGGATTTGAAGAACGTGACCATCGTGAAGACGGCGGACGGCGCCTATAATGCCAAGGCTTTTGCCGATGCGTTGAAGGCGGGGGTGCCGGCGAGCCAATCGCCCGCGGCACAACAAAAGCCGGGGGCGTCGGGCTCATCGAGGATTCCTCCGTTCATCATCAAGTCGCTCACGATCAAAATCGGGACGATTGACTATTGTGATTATTCGTCGGGCAGCGGCAAACCGAAGGTTTACACCGTCAACTACAGCCGCACGTTCACGGATGTCACGGACGTCAAAGCCCTGGCGATGGCACTGGCGAAGGACTTCTCGGGGCTGGGCATGGAATTCATGGCGAACATGATCGTGAGTTCGTTGACGGACTTTAACACCTACTTGGATCTGGCCAATAATGTGCTGAACGGGGTCGGAGCGGTGGGTGGAAAGTTGCTGGATACGGGGACGAGCACAGTGAATGGCGCGGCAAAGGGTGCGGGCGATTTGCTCAAGAAAATCAGCCCGTTCTGATGGCCGGCTGCGAGACGCGCAGGAATCACGGCCCCACGGCAACACTGGCGGCAAAGCGGAGGCCGACTGCTTACACGCCATTACGCATGAGGCGGTGGGCGACGGCTTCGAGGACTTGGGCGCCGGGATAGGCTGGGTCGGCCATGCGGAGGCGGCCGAGTTCGACCATTCCGGGACGGACGGCGGAGAGGCACATATCCTGTTCCGCGCTAGCGAGCCGGGAGGCCGGGGCAAACGAACCGTTCACGGGCCGGGGCTGCCGGAGAGACAATAAGCCGCCGGTTGGAGAGGTTGGCTGGAAACGCGGTTGAAGCACGGGCGGCAAATAAGGTTCCTTGCTTTATCGGCGCAAAACGGGCGGAACTTTAGAAGGATTTTAGAACGGCTGTTTGATTGACGCGGGCAGGGCAACGGAAGAGGGCATCCGCGGACAGGATGGCGGATTGACCAAACGGTGCTATTCGTTCATAACCTACTGGCTGTGAATGTCTTTCTACTGCTATTCAAGGGCTTTGCGGTGGGAATGGTGTTTTCGGCAACGACTGTGGCGGCAACGGTTTGGTGTCTGCATCTGGGGTTGCGGCGCGGGCTGGTCCAGGCTTGGACCGCGGCGGTGGGGGTGGCGGTGGCGCAGGCACTGTGGGCCGCGCTGGCCGCAGTGACGGTGTGGATGCTGGCCCAGCAGAACCCGCAATACATGGCGGGGGCGCGGGTTTTGAGTGCGATGGTGTTTTGGTATATGGCGGTGAAGATGCTGCGAACGCCGCGGCTGGAGCAACTGCCGACCATGGACTCGCCGGGAGTAACGGGGTGGCGGCTGGCGGCGACCACGATGGCCGTGATGCTTTCGATGCACATGCGGTTCTTTGGGAATGTGGGATTTTTTTTGGCGGCGGGCGTGGTGCAGCCCCGGCTGGCGCCGACGGGCGCGGGGTTGCTGGTGATCGGCGTGGGCGCGGGCACGCTGCTGTGGTTCGGGCTGGTGGGCGCGCTGGCGGCGGGGCTGCGAACGCACGCGCCGGAGGAATGGTGGGTGCAGGCGGTGGGGCGGCTGACGCGGATGGCCGTGGTGGTTTACGGGATGCTGGCGATCATCGTGGCACTGCCGCCGGTCATCCAGTTCATGCAGCGGTGACAGGCAATATGTTCAGCGGGCGGCGGGCGCAGCGAGGGCGATTTCGACGGCTTCGGCCAGGGTGTCCGCGAGAGGGGCACCGCGACCGTTGAGGCGGCCGGCGTGCATGTGGCCATGGTGGAGCAAAAGACAATCGGCACCGAGGGCGGCGGCGACTTCATGGTCGTGCCGGGTGTCGCCGATGAGGAGGACGGCGTGGGGACTGTCGTGGAGTTCGAGCGTGCGGAGGTGGGCGCGGCCGCGGTCGAGCTTGCCGTGGGCGTGGATGTTGTCGAGGCCGCTGAGGTGGGTGAAGTGATGGGTAAGGCCGTAGTGGGCGATGACCTCGCGGAGGGTGTCCTCGCGGTAGGCGGAGAGGACGGACTGGGGCAGGCCGGCAGCGTGAAAGCGCGAGAGAGCCTCACGGGCGCCGGGCTGGAGGCGGCATTCGTAGCGGCGGGCGTTGTAGGCGGCGATGAAGCGCTGGCTGAGGTCGTCGAACGAATGCCGGGTAAAATCAAAGCCGAGCCATTCGTAGAACTGGATGACGGGGAAGCCGAAGTGGTCGCGGTATTGCCCGACGGTGACGGGGCGCAGGGCGGCGGCGGCGAGGAGCTGGTTGAGGACTTCGACGCAGAGCCAGGTGTCGTCGAGGAGGGTGCCATTCCAATCCCAGATAATATGCCGGTAGCGCATGGGCGGGCGATTCAATCGAGCCAGTCGGGATGGCGCGAAAAGAGGACGGTGGGGACCTGGAGCAGGGCGAGAAAAACGAGCACGCAATTGAGCGCGGGAAACGGCAGGCGCGGACCGACGCCGGATTCGTCGTCCATTTCGTAAACGGCCTGGGGCTGGGGCGGGTGCACCGGGGCGAGGCTGTTATCCACAATAAGGTTGGCGATGTAGAGGACGTCAAAGACCATGACAAAAATGAAAAAAAGCGACAGCACCGCCAGCGCGCCCAGCAGGAGACGCCAGGGCCGGCCCGCGCGCACGCGACTGTAAGGGAAAAGCAGGAACAAGCCGTAAACGAAAAAGAAGGCCGCCTCGAAATGGGCGAAGACCGGACCCTGGCCCAGCCAACGACTGAGGCTCGGATAGGCCCAACCCAGGAGGAAGAGGCCAACGCCGAGGCCGAGGGTGCGTGCATAAACCAGCTCCTTGCGGCGCAGCGCAAGCAAGGCTGCCCGGGTGGGAAAGGGAGAAACGACGGGCACGGCGGGAATGCGGGTGACGGAGGACATCGCGAAACAGGCGGACGGATACTCCATTAAACCAAACGCCGGGCGCGGAGCGAAGAAAAAATCCACCCGCAAAAAGATAAGCGCCGGCGAAGCGGCGCGGGCTTCACTCCGGCCGGGAAATGCGTATGCTAGGCAGCGATGATGAACGCCGCACCCCACCCTGCCGTGGCATCGGCACGCTTTTACGCCATCCTGGACACGAGCTACATGCCGCTGGAACGACTGGAGGAAACCGGGCGCGCGGTGCTGGCAGGAGGCGCGGGCGTGGTACAACTGCGCGCAAAGAACGCGACCACGGCGGCGCGCAGCGAGATGCTGAAGAAGCTGGCGCCCCTGTGCGCCGCGGCGGGAGTGCCGCTGATTGGCAACGATGATCTAGAGGCGGTGCTCGCAGTGCCGGGAGCCGGATTGCATGTGGGGCAGGATGATCTGGACGCGCGCGCGGCGCGCGCGGCGCTGGGACCGGAGCGCGTGCTCGGACTTTCCACGCATTCGCTGGAACAAGCGAAAGCGGCGATGGCGATGACGGAGGTGCTGACGTATTTCGCGGTGGGGCCGGTGTTCCCGACTGCGACGAAACCGGATTATCCGGCGGTCGGACTGGAACTGGTGCGGACGGTGGCGGCGCTGCGGCCGCGGCTGCCGTGGTTTTGCATTGGCGGGATTAACCGAAAAAATGTGGCGCAAGTGCGCGCGGCGGGCGGGCGGGCGGTGGTGGCGGTGTCGGAAGTGTTGTGCGACACGGATCCGGCCAGGGTGGTGCGGGAGTTGACGACCGCGATGAGCTGAGGCCAGAGACGGTGATCAGCGCAATGTTTGCATGAGCAAATTCTGGAGGTTGTCCGAGGTAAGCTGGTTGTTGAGGCCGCTGAGGACGATGGTGGGGCCTTGCTGGAGGCCGGCATTATCCGTGACGGGCTGGCCGCCGGGCGAGTGTTCGAGAAGGTTGAGGAGGCTCAAGTCGCTGGCGAGGTCGGCGTCGGCCCAGAGGGTGGCGTGAATTTCCCAGGAGACGCCGCCGGAGGGGACGCGGGTAAAGGTGGTGAAAATTTTCCAATGCTGGTCGGGGGAATCGAGCAGGCGCAGAACGGCGGCCTGTTTCGGCGCGCCGGCGCGCATGAGGGTAAACTGGGTGGCGAGCTGGACGGCAAGCTGGTCGTGCTCGGCGATGAGGTCCGCCGAATAATTCCAGAGAAAGCCCATGTCGAATGTGCCGGTGGCGTAGGCCAGGGCGAACGGCTGCACGCCCGGGGCAGATGGATCGCACATGTGGAATTGGAGATCGAAATTGAGCTGGGGAGGTGCGGCGGGCACGGCGGCGTCAATTGTCTGAATGTGCCAGGTGCCGAAATAGCGGCGGGGGTCGGACGGGACGTCCTGGATGCCACCGACAATGGAGAGGCTGAAGGGACGGCTGGCACCGACGGGGGAAGCGGATTTTTTCGGCAGAAATTGGATGTGGTCGAGGAGGATTTGCTGGTTGTCCATGGTCGGATCGCGCAGGATTTGCCACCATTTGCCGTCGATGACGACGTGTTGAATCTCCAAGGCGCCGCTCGAGGCGGGGAAGCGGACGCCGGCCAGATCGGCATGATGAAAGCCCAGGCTGACCTCGCGGATGGAGCCGCCGGGATAGAGGGTGCGAAACACGAGGTTGAGACAAAAGCGTTGAGTGCCCGGGAAGAGGAGCACGAGCGCCGCGAGAAAAAACGGCAAAAGAAATGCGCCCGTCCACAAGATGAGGCGGCGGCGCAAAGAACCGGAGCGGGGGCGTTCAAGAATTACCACGAGTAAAAACGAGGTCGCACCAATCACCGAGGACGCGGGAGTCGCCGAAGTCGGCAAGGTCGGGCGGGGAGTGGAGATGCCAAAGGCGGGCGAGAATGGGTGCGAAGCCGGCGCGGACATCGTTCACCTCGGTGGCGAGGATGCCGCTCAACGCGAGCACGCCGCCGGGAGCGATGGCGGCGGCGAGGTCGTCGGCATGGATGGACAGGACATCGGCCTGAATGTTGGCCAGGAGCAGATCGGCGGTGCGGCCGCGCAAGGCGTCTTCTAGGCCGGCGTAGGCAAAGGTTACTGCGGCGGGGGCGAGGCCATTGGCGGCAAGGTTTTCAGCGGAAACACGGACGGCCTCGGGGTCGCGGTCAAAGGCGAAAACGTGACGGCAGCCGAGGAGCGCGGCGGAAAGCCCGAGGATTCCAGAACCGCAGCCGGCGTCAATGACCCGGGCGGTGGAGAATTTCCCGGGATCGCGGGCGTCGCGGAAATCGAGGAGGCGCAGGGCCATGAGGCGGGTGGTCGGGTGGTCGCCCGTGCCGAAGGCGAGGCCGGCGTCAAAGAGGAGGCGGACGTGGCCGGGCGGGAGCGGGTATTCGTGCTCGAGCCAGACAGGGACCCAGTGGAGATCGCGGGTGGACCACGGGCGAAGGTGGGCTTTGTAGGCTTCGCGCCAGTCGCGGTCGTCGAGCGTGCTTTCGCGGGGGGCGGGCGGAAACACGGGGAAGGTGGAGCGCAGATGGGACCAGGCGGCGTGGGCGGCGGCGGCATCTTCGAAGTATCCGAAAATTTGATAGGGGGAGTTGGGCTCGCCCTGGATAAGGCCCCAAGGGCAGCGGTCAAACCCGTTGAGCCAATCCTCGAGCGGTTCGAGGAGGGCGGGCGGGAGTTCGGCGCGGAGTTCGATCATGGGAAGAGGCAGAGGAAGACAGGCCAAGCCCAAGAACCATAAGCCCCAAGAACGCTCCCTGAGTTAGAGAAAGAGCGCAAGTGCGGAGAATAGGTGGGGGCGGCGGAAGACAGATATGCATGCCTCCACTGGGGGCTCGAATTTTTCCCAGACGGGAACCCGGCAATGGCGAGGGGCGATGCCATTTGCTTATGATGGTCAATCCCACGGAAGGCGGGCGCTTGACTTTCGGTACGGGTGTGACACGTTGGGGCGCCCAAGTGGCGGAGAAATCATAGCCCCCGGGCAACGCAGGTTCAGCGCAAGGCCATCTATGCGATTGCCAATCATATTGATTTTGATGCTGTTTTGGCTCGGCTTGGCGGGACACGCACTGGCGAATGGCGATGGCATGCTGGCCGGAATTTACGTGCTGGTGGGCATCTTGATAACGGCGGCGAGGCTGACGACTTTACAGCATTCAGCAGAGACCGGGTTGATGAGCCGGCGATTTGGGCGACGCCCACACGGTGCGTCGAGCCGATCTTCAGCGCCCATGCCGATGGCGCACAATGCGCCGACCGCCGGCCCGATGGGCCACCCCCGCGGGTCACGTTCTGCCCGACACATGGGCCAAAGGCAGGCATACGATCAGCCGAGAGAACTGCACGCGCCGCCTCCGCCGTCTCATGGCCGAGGAAGGCCGTGGAGGCCGTCGGACTTGGTTGGACGGAAAAGAAAAGGCGAACCCGTGGCGGGCGACAGCCCGACAGAAACCTCGAGCAATTAAGCCCCGCAGGGGGAGTCCTCAAGCCGTTCGAGACAAAATCAGCGTGGGCGACGGTGTGCATGGGTTACCGCCCGCCCCAAGTCCCTGTTCGCCTTGGGAAAAATCATTCCCGCGCCCGCAGCCGCCCTATCCACTCTGCGTCCGATTCCGAGCTTGGAATAGATGCCGTTCAGCCTAATGATTTCTTTTGTGTTACCCCGTTGCAGAATCACGCCAGCGTTTCCCTTACCCATCCATGATCACCACCCCACCCCGCTTCGTTTCGACCGAGGCATCTGTCACGTTGCTTTTGTTCCTGGCGGCAACGAAAATTGTTTTCGCGCAAGCCCCGGCGCCCGCAGCCGCGGCCCCAGTCCCGCCGCCCGCCGCGGCGTTTAAATTTCAATTCGGAGCCGACAAGGCGGCGCCGGGCTACACGTTGGTTTCGCCGACGGCGGCTTATGCCAAGGAAGCGGGTTATGGCTTCGAGCCCGGCGCGAGCCTGACGGCGGTCAGCGCCGCTAGCAGCGACCCCTTGCAAAGCGGGGCGGTGACTTCCGGCGCGCCCTTCGCGTTCTCCGTGGCCGTGCCGGAGGGCAATTACCGGGTGACGGTGACGCTGGGAGACCCGAAGGCGGCCTCCAATGTGACGGTCAAGGCCGAGGCGCGCCGCCTGATGCTGGAACACTTGCACACGGACGCGGGCAAATTCATCACCCGCACGTTTACGGTCAATGTCCGCGGGCCGAAAATTTCCACCGGCGGCGAGGTCAACCTCGACAGCCGGGAAAGGAACCTGACGACAGGTGAAATGTCGCGCGATTGGGATGACAAGCTGACGCTGACCTTCAGCGATACGCATCCCGCGCTGGCGGCGCTGGAGATTAAGAAAGTGGACGATGCGACAACGGTGTTTGTGCTGGGTGACTCGACCGTGACGGATCAGCCGAGCGGGCCGGGAGCGAGTTGGGGGCAGATGTTCACGCGCTGGTTTACGCCGGAAGTCGCCATCGCCAACCATGCGGAGTCCGGCGAAACACTCAAGGGATTCCTGAAGGAAAGACGGTGGGACAAGGTGCTGGATTCGATCAAACCCGGCGATTATGTCATCATTGAATTCGGCACCAATGACTCGAAGGATCACGGGCCGCAAAATATTTACCCGAATCAGGATTTTTCTGAAACCTACGCCCCGGCAAACACGACGTATAAAGATTTGCTCAAACAATTCGTCGCCGATGCGCGCAAGAAAGGCGCCTTTCCGGTGATCGTTTCGCCCTCGGCGCATCGCGGTGAAACGGACCGTTCGAGCCTGGGCGCTTATGCCGACGCCGCCGGCGCCACGGCCAAGGAAGTCGGCGTGCCGTTTATTGACCTGAACGCGATGGGCCGCGATTTGAATGGGTCGCTTGGGGCGGATGCAGCCCGGATGTACGGGGACCAAACCCACCATGTGGAATATGGCGCCTACATGATGTCGAAGTGCATTGTACTGGGCTTGCAGCAGGACAAGGTGCCAGTGGCGAAATACATCGTGGAGGATTTTGGCGCGTTTGATCCGAAACATCCCGAGCCCACACCGGCCAATTTCACCGTCCCGACGGATGCAGGTGGCCGCGGGGGGCGTGGCCGAGCTGGGAACCGCGGGGCGCAGGCACCGACGGGTGCGGCGGCGGTTTCGGCAACACCGACGGCGACAACAACGGGAGCGGTTGTTCCCTCGGCTCCAGCGACAGTTTCAGCGACGCCTACGGATGCGGCGGCGACCGGGAATACCACTTCACCTTCAGCACCGGCAAAATAGATCGACGCGACTGAAGCAGGCTGCGGCAAATTTATACGCGGCGAACTTAAAGCGGATTGCCGTGACTTAAATCCGCGATGACGGCGGGAAGGAGTTGGTGCTCGGCGGCGTGGACGCGGGCGGCGAGAGTTTCAGCGGTGTCGCTGGGGAGGACAGGGACTTCGGCCTGGTGGAGGATGCGGCCGGCGTCCACGGCGGCGGTGACGTAATTGACGGTGCAGCCGGTGATGGGGGCGCGAGCAGCGTGGGCTTGCTTGATGGCGTCGAGACCGGGAAATGCGGGCAAGAGGCTTGGGTGAAGGTTGATGATGCGGCCGTCGAAGGCGGTGAGAAAAGCAACCTTGAGGACGCGCATGAAGCCGGCGAGGACAATGAGGTCAGCGTGCCAGGCGCGAATTTGTTCAATGTAGCGTTGCTCGGCGGGGCCTTCGAGCTTGGTCTTGAAGGGAGCGGGATCAAGGTAAACGGCGGGGACGCCAAAGCGGGGGCCGAGTTCGAGGATGCGGGCGGAGGGCTGATCGGAGATGATGCCGACGACGCGGGCGCGACCCAGTTGGCCGGAAGATTGGGCAACGAGAACGGCTTCGGCGTTGGAGCCGCGACCGGAGCCAAGGAGAACGATTTTGTAGTCGGAGTCCACAGATGACGCAGGATCAGGTTTGGCGGATCAGCAGGGAGAAAGCGAAACGTTCACGCCACGACGCAACGGAGGCAACGAACAAATCGATGGCACAAAACGGGATGCCAGAGCGCGAGCGGCGGGCTTGGCCGACGGCGGATTTACCAGCCGATGGCGGGTTTCTGGCCCTGCTTGGTGATGATTTTCTGGCCTTCCCAGACGGCGAGGCCGCTATTCACCTCGGTGAGGGAAAGCTGGAAGATGTAGCTGCGCTGGTAAACGTCGCCAGCCTTGGCGGTGTTAATGTCAATTTTGCCGGAGAGGGTGTAGTAGGGGATGCGGGTGGGCTGGGGCTGGCCGTTCATGAAGGCCTGCATGTTGCCGGCATCCTGGGCCATTTTGTCCTCGGCGTTGGTGCCGAACGTGGTGGTGGTGACAACTTTGCCGGTGTTCAGAAGGGCCACCCGAATGTTCTTAATCAACATGTCGGTGTCGAACTGCTGGGTGGTGTCGTTGGTAATGCGGGAGATGGCGAGGACGGCTGGCTGCTGGGGGGCCTTTTCGAGGACGCCGCTATTGAGAAGGTCCTGCACCATGGCGTTGCCAGCGTTGTTGAAGTCCTGGATGTCAATTTGGTTGAGGCTGACGATGGTGCGGGGGCCGTTGGGGTCCACATACTGGGCGGAATTGGGTGGGGAGCCGCAACCGGCAAGCAGCAGCGCGGGAAGGACGCAGAGAGACGCGAGGGAGTATTTCATGGTGCGAGGGACGGAAAAGATTGGTGGAAATTTTAACGCCGAACGCTTTCGAGGAGGCTGAGGCGCCAGTCCACGGCCTGAGGCGAGGGGGCGGTTTCAGTGATGGCGAGCATCTGGCCGCCTTCAATGGAGACGGAATGCCACAGGGGCG
>CAZDAQ010000024.1:0-24703 GCA_964503425.1 uncultured Opitutales bacterium | reverse complement strand
GGGAAGGTGAGTTCGGCGATGGCGGATTTGTCGAGGTGGCCGAGATGGAGGGCGGTGAGGCGGCGGTATTGGGCGAGGGTGGCGGCGGCGAGCGGGAGGCGGAGGTTTTTATTTTTAGCGAGGGCGAGAGCGATGGCGGAGTCCTTGGCGGCGTGCTCGGCGGAGAAGAAGCAGGCGTGGTCGCGGTTTTGCATGTCGGCGCCGTCGGTGGCGAGGACGCGGGAATTGGCGCCAGTTTGGGAGAAGACATCGCGGACGAGGTCGAGGTCGTGGCCGAGGGCGGCGGCGAGGCCGAGGCCTTCGGCGAGGGCGGCGGTATTGATGTTCATGACCAGGTTGACGAGGGCCTTGATTTCGGCAGCGCGGCCAGCGGCGCCGATGACGCGGAGGCTGGCGGAGAGTTCGCGGAGAACGGGGAGGGCGCGTTTGACGGCGGCGGGCTGGCCGCCGATCATGAGGTAGAGGGTGCCTTCGCGGGCCTGGGTAATGCTCGAGGCCATGCAGGCTTCGACGGAGGCGGCACCGACACGGCGGGCGGCGCGTTCGATGGCGACGTGGAGAGCAGGGGTGATGGTGGCGCAGTTGATGAAGAGCTTGCCGCGGGCGCGGGTGAGGAGATTGTCGCCCCGGGCGAGGAAGATTTGGCGCATGGCGGCGTCGTTGGTGACGACGGTGAAGATGATGTCGGCAGAGGCGGTGACAGCAGCGAGCGTGGGTGCGGCGAGGCACTTCAATTCCTCGGCGAGAGCGAGGGCGGCGGCGCGGTAGGTGTCGTAAACCGCGGTGATTGTGTAGCCGCGGTCGGCGAGGCGGCGGGCCATGTTGGCGCCCATGCGGCCAGTGCCGACGAAGGCGATGGTGGATTTTTTAGAGGGCATGGAAATTATTTAAATTCGGGGAAGAAGGGGTTGTGGGCTTTTTCCTGGGCGACGGTGGTGAGGGGGCCGTGGCCGGGGCAGAGGACGGTGTCGTTGGGGAGGGAGAGGATTTGGTCGCGGTTGTTTTGGAGGGCGATGGGCCACTGGCCGGGCGCGCGGGTGCCACCCATGGAGCCGGCGAAGAGGGCGTCGCCGACGACGGCGACTGGCTGGGTGAGGCCCTGGATGACGTAGGTGAGGCCGCCGGGCGAGTGCCCGTGGGTGGCGCGGGTGGAAATTTTCAGCGGGCCGACGGCGAAGGTGGCGCCGGCGTCAATGAGGTCGGTGTTGGGCAACGGCTCGCGGACGCAGACGCAGGTGCGGGGTCGGCCCAGGGTGGACTGGAGGACGGAGAGGCGGTTGACGTGGTCGCCGTGGGTGTGGGTGAGGAGGATGAGTTCGACGCGGAGGGAGAGTTGCTTGATGAGGGCGAGGAGGGGGGAGGCGTCGCCCCCGGTGTCGAAGACGGCGGCTTTTTTGGAGGGTGGGTCCCAGATGGCGTAGTTGTTGACGAGGATGCCGCCGTGGCTCGACCAGTGGGTGTTGAATTGGGCGAGGCCATCGAGCGCGGGGACGGCGGGATACCAGGATTTGTGGGCGGAAGCGAGGAGGCTGGGGGCGTGGAGACCGAGGACGGGGGCGAGCTTGTTGAGGGCGGCGTCCGCGCCTTTGCCGGATTGGGCGGCGAGGAGATCGTCGGCGGAGATACCGGCCTGGGTGGCGAGGGCGGCGTCGGAAAGGCCGAGGCCGCGTTGGGACTTGCCGAGGATGTCTTCGCTAAAGTCTTCGAGGGAGATGGGAGAGGGCATGGGGGAAGGTTAAATTAAAAATGAAAAATTCAAAATTAAAAATGAAAGACGGTTGAACAAAAGAACGTGAAGGACCCAAGTGGGAGGGAAGAGGCGAAGGGCGAAATTCGAATGACGAACAGGGAAAATTTTTAGCGTGGCGGGGTTGACGGATGGGGGGAGTTGGGGCAACGGTAGGGGCAGAGCGGGCGGGAGGCAAACGCGCGCGATAAAAAACCGATGAGCGATTCGACACAGTTTTTAATCAACCACGGGGAGCCGGTGGTTTTTGCGGCGGTATTCATCGAGCAGATCGGGCTGCCGCTGCCGAGCGTGCCGTGGCTACTGGCGGCGGGGGCGCTGGTGGCAAGCGGGAAGATGAGCCTGCCGGTGGCGATGGTCGTGACGGTGGCGGCGTGCCTGGTGGCGGACGTGATATGGTATTACATCGGGCGGCGCGGCGGGAGCAAGGTGCTGAATTTTTTGTGCCGCATCTCGCTAGAGCCGGATTCGTGCGTGCGGCGGACGGAGAACCTGTTCGAGCAGCACGGGATGGGGAGCATCGTGGCGTCGAAATTTCTGCCGGGGCTGGGGACGGTGATCCCGCCGCTGGCGGGGATGTTTGAGATTCCACTGCTGCGGTTTGTATTGCTGGACGGATTGGGGGCGGTGATTTACGGGGTGGTGTTTTTGGGGCTGGGGTATGTGTTCAGCAACCAGTTGGAGAAAATCGGCGCGTGGCTGGCGAAGATGGGCGGGTGGGGGCTGGCGGTGGTGGTGCTACTGGCCGTGGCGTATGTTGCATTTAAATTCCTGGAGCGGCAGCGGGTGTTGCGGAAGCTGCGGATGGCGCGGGTGACGCCGGAGGAAATTTTTAAAAAGCAGGAGGCGGGGGAGCCGCTGTATATTTTGGATTTGCGGTCGGCGGCGGCGTTGAAGGAGGACCCGACGGTGCTGCGCGGGGCGATTTACATGAACGTGGGGGACGTGGAGCGGCGGCACCGGGAGATTCCGCGGGACCGGGACGTGGTGGTGTATTGCTCGTGCCCGAACGAGGTGACGGCGGCGAAGGTGGCGCTGTTGTTGCAGCGGAAGGGCATCGCGCGGGTGCGACCGCTGCTGGGCGGGATTGACGGCTGGCGGGAGCGGAATTATCCGGTGGCGACGCTGACGCTCGAGGAAGAAGTTACGGTGAAGGCGTAAATTTGAATTTTAAAAATTCGACTGACAAATGGTGCACTCGGCAGGACTTGAACCTGCAACCCTCTGATCCGTAGTCAGATGTTCTATCCAATTGAACTACGAGTGCGAAGAACTGGCACTGGCAAAGGGTTTACGATGGAGAAGGGGTGGGAAAAGGCAAGGATGAAGAGAGGGCAGGGCAGAGAGCCAAGAGGGTGGAGCAAGGAGCAGAGAGAAGAGAGAAGAAGTGGGGTGAAGAATACGGGTTTAGGGGCGGGATAGGCGTTGCTGGGAGTCAAGGGGCGGTGGATTTGACGGCGCGGAAAACGGCGGTTTCGTTCGAGCGGATTTGCGCTTTCACGACGAAGACGGGCCCGCTGTGAGGCGGAATGCGCCAATGCGCGGCGGCCCGGCCGGCAGAGGCGTTGAATTTGCTATTGGGGACCTTCACAAAATTGTCGTAGCGGTAGAGGTTGTAGGCGGCGTTTTGGTCGGGGAGGGTGACGGTAACCGTAAGCCCGAGATTGCGCGCTGGCGGTGGGGTATTGAAATTGTTGATCATGGCGGGGAGTTCGGAGTCCACGCTGGTGGCGAGGCGGACCGGGACGGTGTCGTGGTTGAGGTCCAGGACTCCGCTGAACGCGATGCCGTAGTTGGGGCCGCCGGTTTTCAGGGAGTAAATGGGGCCGGATGGGGCGTTGGCCTGCTTGCGGGTGAGTTGGAAGTCACCGAAGAGGTAGGTGAAAATAAAGGCCGGGGGGCCGGAGGGATTCCAGAGGCCGTTGTCGCTAAAGGTGAGGGCATCCGCAGGATTGTAGGCGGGGGCGGCGGATGGGGATGACGGGGATATGCCGAGGACGGGCACGATGTGGTCGTAAGTCGGGTCGCCGGCGTTGGGGGACTTGTCATTATAGAACAAGTATTCATTGGTGAAGACGCCGATGGCGACGGGGCGGCCGGCAAGGATTTGGGATTCGACCCAGACGAGGAAGTCCTCGGAGGAGCGGGAGGCGGAAGATTTCCAGGCGGTGGCAGCGAGGTGCATGGCCTGCGCGGCCTGCAGGTCGTTGACCCCGAGGAGGAGCTGGCTGGCGGCGAGCGATTGGGGAATGCCGGGAGAGGCCAGGGCGCGGGCGGTGTATTGGGAGCAGTATTGGCCGAAATAAAGTCCAGCGCTGATGAAGCTGGTTTCGCCGCAGTAGCCATCGTTGGCATTCCACTGGAGACGCGGGGGCATGGGAAGTGACTGATTCGCGGTGAGAGCGGTTTCCGCGGCGTGGAGGGGAAGGGACGCGGCGACGAGCAGGGCGGTCGCGAATTTCCGGCTACGCGGGCGAGTCGTCATGGATATAGGAGAGACGAAACGACGTTTCCAAGCATGGAGGCGACAGGGTATTAGCTTAACTTAACGATCAAACCGGACAACCGGGAAATGGGCGGCTGGCAGAATGAACCGTTACGCTTTAGCCGGAGCATTCGCCGGGCGCTGGTCGCCTTCGCCAAGTTTGCGGCGGAAGAGACCGAGCACGAGCTGGTAGCAATGCAGGGCGAGCTCAGGGTCGTAGCGGGGGCCTTCGTCGCGCATGAAGGCGTGCGCGCCGTTGAATTCATGCCAGGTGAAGAGGGCGCCGGCGGCGGTGAGGGCGGAGTGGACTTTCGCACGGCCCTCAAGGGGGACGTGCGGATCCTGGCGACCCCAGATCATGAGGAGCTCGCCCTGGATTTCGGCCGCGCGGTCGAGCGAATCGTCCTTCATGCCCTGGCCGAGGCCGTGCTTGTGGAGGTCGGTGGCGTAAAGGCAGGCGGTGGCGGAGACCCCGGGGTTGAGCGCGGCGCGGAAGGCGAGGTGGCCGCCGAGGCAGACGCCCATGACGCCCAGGCGACCGGTGCAATGCGGATGGGCGCGCAGAAAATCCAGCGCAGCGCGGGAATCGCCATCATAGCCAGCGAGGGTTTTGGTGGTTTTGAGGGCGTTGCCCTTTTCGGCACCGGGGGTGTCGTAGGCGAGGACGGTGCCCGCGGGGAGGAACTCGTGATAAACCTCGGGGACCGCGACGACAAAGCCGTGCCCGGCAAGGAAGGCGGCCATGCGGCTGATGGGGCCGGTGATTTGGAAAATTTCGGAGTAAAGGAGCAGGCCCGGATAACGGCCCGGCGCAACCGGGCGAAAAACCTGGGTGCGCATCGGTCCGGAGGGCGTAGGGACGTCGGCGAATTCGTTGTCGGTGATGGTCATGACGGGGGGCTAACTAGGCGTTGGATTTGATGCGGTTGCGGCGGGCGTGGATGAAGGAGCGGATGGCGAGGGCGAGGAAGAGCAGGCAAAGAACGAGGGTGGCGGACATGGAGAGGATTTTAAGGCGGGCGACGTCAGGGGCAGTAGTGGTTGATTGGAGGGTTTTGCAGAGTTGGAAGCCGTCCCCGAGAAGGGCCAGGAGGGCGACCAGGACGGCGGCGTGCATGGCATGCATGCGGAAGCCGGGGATGAAGGCGAGGGCGCCGAACAACGCAAGGGCGAGGCCTACCCACGCGGGGATAAGGGCGGTGTAGCTGACGTGGCCGAGGACAGGATCGGGATGGCCGGAGAAGAAACCGGCGAGGCCGACGAGGACAAGGAGGGCGCCGAAGAGGAGGGTGAGTTTGGGCATCATGGGAGATGGAAGATGGAAAAGGAAAATAGAAGAGAGAAAAATTTTATCCAAGAATAGACACGAATAGCCACGAAATAGAAGCGAAAGAATGCCGGCAAAAAAAGAGGCCCACGGACCATCGCGCGCGGGGCGGCGAGGGGGCGGGCCTGAAGGCAAGCGCGGGCTAAAGCTCCGCGCTACAAATGAAGTCTAAGCGAGGCTGATTTTAGGGAGGGAGGCGGGGAACTCGATGTCGTGCGGGTGGTGGCGCTTGACCTTGAAGAGGCGGGAGCGTCGGCGGAGCTTGCGGTCGAGTTTGTCCACGAGGAGGTCAATGGACTTGTAAAGGTTTTCGGAGGCGACGGTGACGATGAGCTCGGGGCCGGAGAGGATGATGTGGCCTTTGGCGATGAATTCGCCGGCATGGTCCTTGGAGGTGGCGTGTTCGAGTTCGATGCGGAGGCGGTGGAGGCGGGTTTCGTGTTTGAAGAGGCGCTCCATCTTGGCGTGAACGATGTCTTTGAGAGCGTCGGTGAGTTCGAGGTGGATGCCGGAGAGGATCAGGTCGTGGTTACTCATGGTCAGTATGTCTGTGGTTATGGGTTGACGTTGAGGATGATACGGATAGGACAGGAAAGGCTAGTGCACCGTTCCCGGAAAGATTAAAAAAGTCCGCAGCGGAGCGCAAAAGAGCCGTTTCCATCCTTGGACCCTTATGCCTGCCGCACAATCCGTGCCAGAATACTTCAAGACGCTAAGCACCGTTGTGGTGACGGGGGCTTCGTCGGGCATTGGGGAGGGTTTCGTCAAGGCAATCGCCAAGATAAACCCGAAGGCGCGGTTTTTCAATCTTTCGCGCTCAAATCCGCGGTTTACGTTAGGAGAGGGGCAACTGGAGCATGTGGAGGCGGATTTGGCGACGGCGGCGGGGCAGGAGGCGGCGCTGGGGGTGTTGGAAAAGCGGCTGGCGGCGGACGGGGGGAAGGGGGCGATGCTGTTGATTAACAACAGCGGGTATGGGTCGTATGGGCCGTTTCCCGAGCCGGATTTGGAGAATTGCCTGCGGATGGTGGATTTGAATGTGCGGGCGCCGGTGGTGCTGACGGGGCGGTTGCTGCCGCGGTTGCGGGAGCGGGGCGGGGCCGTGGTGAACATCGCCTCGATTGCGGCATTCCAGCCGACGCCGTTGATGTCGGTGTATGGGGCGACGAAGGCATTTGTGTTGAATTGGAGCCTGGGATTGTGGCAGGACTTGCGGGAGACGGGGGTGCATGTGCTGTGCGTGTGCCCGGGGCCGACGGGGACGAATTTTTTCCGGGCAGCGGGGTTTGCGGAGCCGCCGGTGGCGGGGTGGCTGGGGCAGACGACGGAGCAGGTGGTGGAGGAGTCGCTGCGGGCGTTGGCGCGGCGGAAGCCTTTGGTGGTGTGCGGGTGGCAGAACAAATTGCAGGTGGTGATGAGCAGCCGGATACCGCGGGTGCTGGTGAGCGTGCTGGCGCGGAAGTCTTTGGAGAAGGTGCGGGCGAAGCCGCTGGCGCAGCAAAAGGCAAAGGCGGCGGTGCCGGAGCAGGCGACAGCGCCGACGAAATAAGGGGAGCGGGCGGACTTGCACCGAGGGGGTCGGGAAGACGGGTTTTTTTGTTGTAGATTTGGGCGAGGGATTGGGTTAGGCTTTAAAGCGACATCCGGGTTCGGCGTTGGGAGTGCGGGCGCCGGCGCGGTTGGGCTACAATCCAGATTGACCATGGCTCACACACACAAATCAGGCATCAGTGGATGGAACCGGCTCGCGGGATGGGCCGCATGGGCGGCTTTGCTGGCGGGAGCCACGGGATTGCGCGGGGCGGACGCGGCGGCGGGGAACACAACGGGATTGCCGTTCGCGGAGGCGAAGATCACCGAGGTGGTGAACGACGTGCAGGTGGTGCATGCGGCGGATTTAACCGCGCAACCGGCGAAGGCGGACGAGATGTTTGTGGCGCCGGATTTGTTGCAGACGGGCCGGCGGTCGCGGGCGCAACTGACGGCGGAGGACGGGACGGTGGCGCGGGTGGGTTCGAACTCGGTGTTTTCATTTGAGCCGAAGAGCCGGACAATCAATTTGAAGCAGGGGAGCGTGCTGTTCAACTCACCGCAGGGCAAAGGCGGCGGTTCGATTGTGACGAATTCGGCCACGGCGACCGTGCTGGGGACGACGCTGATCGTGGCGGCGACCGAGGACGGGGGCTTCAAGGTTTTGATGTTGGAGGGGCACGGGACGATCCAACTGCCGAACGGGCAGACGGTGAGCTTGACGGCGGGGCAGGAGGTTTTCGTGCTGCCGGGATTGGTGAGGCCGGACGGGACGCGGGGGCCGTCGCGCGTGAGCACGGTGGTGAATTTCGACTTGAACCGGCAGAACGAAGGCTCGGACCTGGTGCACGGGTTTGTGATGGTGCTACCTTCACTTGAGAAAGTTAAGGCTGCGATGGACACGCAGAAGCAGGCGGTCCAGGCCGGGTCGCTGATGCAGACGGACAAGGCAGTAATCGGCGCGGTGGATGAGAACAGCATCGTGGTGGTGGATTCGAGCGTGATTGCGACGGCGCAGAACACGAATCCGAACAACCCGAACAATCCGAACGGCGGCGGACAGCCGAACCCGGCGGTGGTGGCGGCGTTGCAGACGGATTATGATTTTTCGATGCCGCCGATCCCGAGCGGGATCATTTTCCTGTCGCCGGCGATTGTGTTCAAGGCATCGGACCTGGGGGTGCCGAACGGGCTGATTCCGGGGAACCAGATTTCGATTACGGGAATTATCGGAGGGATGTTGACGGCGAGCGGGAGCGTGGACTTGAGCAGCCTGGACGGGGTGAAGGGGGGGGTGCTGAGCATGCTGGGGGGCACGGGATTCACTTTTGCGGATTCGACACTGTTCACAGGGTTGAGCACGACGCGGAGCCTGGTGATTTATGCGGAGGATTTTTCGTTCGAGACTCCGAGCAGCCCTGGGCCGTTGACCATTGGGGCGGACTTTAACGCGGATGGGGGTCAGTCGCTGCTGGTGCTGGATTCCATAGACGAGGTGGACATGGCGAGCGTGGAGTTGCTGAACCCGACGGGGAGCGTGGAGCTGGGGGCGGTGCTGGGGGACATCAACCTGGACGGGGTGGGCATGGCGGCGGGGGCAGGGCATGTGTTTGTGGGGAGCGATGCGGGGTCGGTAAGCATTGTGGACGGGACTTTTTTGAATGCGAACGCGGGCGTGGTGGATGTTGAGGCGGGGCGGGATGTGACCATCAGCGATTCGACGCTGGAATCCACCGCGGGCGGGACGCTGCCGCTGGGGGAGATTGACGTGGCGGGCGGCGGCCAGGTGACGGTGCAGAACACGGCGATGCTGGCGGACATCGTGAACGTGGCGGCGAACGACTTGGTGACGGTGGACAACGTGAATTTCTCCTCGACGGCGCAGAGCATCAGTTTGCAGGCACGGACGGTGAACCTGTATAACGTGAATTTCCCGGGAGCTGCGGTGGTGAACCTGGCCTCGGGGGTGGGGATGCTGGCACCGCATCCGAACACGGGGGCGTCGTCGCAGCCGGGGTATGTGAATTTCATCAACAACGTGAATTACGCCGGGCAGCCCGCGCAGAAATACGTGCCGGTGAGCGCGGGGGGCACGGGGGAATTCCCGACGCGGATCAATATCACGAAGATGTGAGGCATTCGCCACGGCCATCCGAGCTTGACATTTAACCCGCTTGCTTTGCTCTATCGTTACCGTCGCTTCATGCACCAACCTTCCGCCATCCGGGCCACCCGCGCATTCCTGATAACCGTCCTGTCGGCGGGCGTGCTGCTGGCGCTGCCGCAGGGGGCGCAGGCGCAGCCGGCGGCGGTGCAGACGGTGCAGACGACGACGACGACGCAGCAACTGCAGACGCCGTTGCCGGGGTTTAACGAGGGGAAGGTACCGGCGTTGTATGACGGGGAACTGGAGGACCTGGGGCCGCAATACCTGCTGGTGCCGAAGCCGAAGCACAAGTGGTTCAACGCGAGCCTGGACTGGCAGACGTATTACACGAACAACGCGTCGCTGGCGCCGACGAACCGGGGGGCATCGGACGTGAACGTGCTGACAGCGCAACTGATGGCGCAGGCGGTGACGTATAACATCGGGGATTTGCAGGTGCAGCCGCGGGCGGGCTTCCGCTACCAGTCCTACTGGTATGGGCTGCTGAGCGGGCAGAACAAGCTGGTGTCGGGCGTGCCGGTGAAATACAGCGATTTCATGACCTACACGCCGTTTGCCGAGGCGTTGATGCAATACGGGAATTTTCTGGGTTCGGCGGGGGTGCGCTACGCGGCGTTCACGAACAACACGGCGATCTCGCAGGGGACGTTTTACCAGGAATGGGCGCCCTACTGGCTGTTTGGCTACCAGTGGCAGATTTCGAAGAGCCAGATGCTGCTGTTGCAATACGACGGGGACTTCCGGTTCAGCAACACGCAGTCGGGCGGGTTGCAGCCGAGCGGGATCAACAACCGGGCGGACAACGCGGCGAGCGTGATATATAACTATATTTTGGGCGGGAAATGGGCGATCCAGCCGACCTACCGGTTCCAGTGGTCATATTACACGAACTCGGAGAGCAATCCGAACCCGGGGGCGGGGAACCGGAATGACACGTATAACACGCTGTCGCTGGTGGTGGCCTATTACTTCACGGACTGGTGCGCGGCGCGGGTGTTCACGAGCTATGAGTGGCGGAGCAGCTCGGCGCCGGGGAACAACTACCAGGTGGCGAACGCGGGCGTCGGCGCGAATGTGAATTATACGTTTTGATTGAAGGAAGATGGAAAAGGCGGGAGGGCTGAAGGGCGAAAAGTGAAAGGTGAAAAAGCGGGAGGACACGCAAAACCGTGGGTGGCTGGCAATTGCGCCTTGGCGGGGCGGGCGGGGGTTGTGTAAGGTGGGGCGCGATGAGTGTGCGCGGAATTTTTGAATTTTTGCACAAGCACCGGGCGCTGGTGCAGGTGGCGTTTGTGGCAGTAGTAGTGGGGTTGTATGGGGTGTTGGTATGGCAGAGATTTGTGCCGTTGGAGAATTGGGAGAACCGGATGCTGGATTTGCGTTTTGAGGAACGCCCTACGCGAGTTTCGCCATCCGACCTGGTGATCATCGGGGTGGATGAGCCGGCATTTGCACTAGGGCCGACGCAACCAGGGGATTTGCCGGAACTGGCGTATCTGAAGCCCGAGTGGCCGTGGAACCGGAAGTTGTGGGCACGGATGTCGGACATGCTGCTGGGGGCAGGGGCGAAGGTGGTGGTGTTCGACTTTTTTATGCGCGACCCGAAACCGGAGGATGCGGAGGTGGGCGAAGTATTTGAGAAACACGCTGACCGGCTGGCGATCACCGCGATGTTGGGAAAGAAGGACGACATCATCGGGTCGGGCCACCAAGATTTGTCGGGAGCGGCAGACGACATTTACAACCGGCCATCGGATGATTTGCTGCCGCTGAAGGGGCCGACGATTGATGGCGTGGCCGATGCAGATCTGGACATGGACGGGATCGAGCGGCGGGTGGTGCATGGCTACAATCTTCGGCTCTTGCGAGAACCTGACTTGGCCAATCATCCGGGCAACGCCGCAAAGCTGCAGCCGGACATTTTCAGTTTGAGCTGGCTAGCGGCGAGCAAGGCACTGGGGCACGCGCCGGATCGCAATCCGATGGAGCCGATGCTATATAATTTTTACGGGCCGAAGGCCCAGATTGAAACGCGGCAAATTGACGATGTGCTGGAGAACTGGCACACGCGCTACAAGGACGGGGCGTATTTCAAGAACAAGTATGTGTTCGTGGGGCCCTTGTCTGAAGTGCGGTTCAAGGATAATCACACGACGCCTTACGGCGGACTGCCGGGGGTAGAGATCCAAGCGACGGCATTCTACAATTTGCTGCTGGGCGAATGGCTGCGAACGCCGCCGTGGTGGGTGGGGCCGGTGACGGCGGTTGTGTTCGGGCTGTTGACGTTATGGCTCTGCCTACGGATACATGCGGTGCTGGCGAAAGTCGGGTTGATGCTAGCCCTGTTAATTCCATACGTGCTCGTGACGCAGTGGCTGTTTGTGGAGGATTTGCTGGTGGTGCCGGTGGCGGGGGCGTTGCTGGGGGTGGTGGTGTGCGGGGGGTTTGGGACGATTTACGATTTCGTGCTGGAGCAGTATGAGCGGCGGCGGATGCTGGGGGTGTTCGAGAGCATGGTGTCGCCGGGGGTGGCGAACCTGGTGCTGGCGGCGCGGGAGGATTTTGCGAAGCGGCTGGGTGGGGAGCGGAAGGAGCTGGTGGTGTTGTTCAGCGACATCCGGGGGTTTACGCCGTGGAGTGAGAAGGTGGGGCCGGTGGCGCTGGTGGCGCAGTTGAACGAGTATTTTTTGCAGATGGTGGGAATCATCCAGGAGGAGGGCGGAACGGTGCAGAAATACATCGGCGATGCGCTGATGGCGGCGTGGGGGGACGTGCGCGACGAGGCGCCCGGCGAGTGCGCGGAGAGCGCGGTGCGGTCGGCGTTGCGGATGAAGGAGGCGTTGGTGAAGTTGAACACGGGCTGGGGGGACAAGCCGGGGCGGGAGCAACTGTCGTTCGGGATCGGGATCAATTTTGGCGAAGGGGTGGTGGGACAGATCGGGCATCCGCGGCGGCAGGAATTTACGGTGATGGGGGACGCGGTGAACCTGGCGGCGCGGTTTGAGTCGGCGACGAAGCAGTATCACCAGACGATCTTGGTGGGGGAGGCGATTTACAAACTGACGAAGGGGAAGTTCGTTTACCGGCTGGCGGACAAGATGCAGGTGAAGGGGAAGAGCTTCGGGGTGCCGGTATATGTGCCGATTTGCGAGCGGGGAGCGGAGTTGCCGCCGGGGCAGGCGGAGTTTGACGCGGCGGTGGAGAAATACTACGCGAGGGATTTTGCGGGGGCGGAGAAACTGTTCCGCACGGCGGGGGAGAAAATCGGGGACGAGGACTTTTTGTGCGAGAACTTCGCGGGGCGGTGCGCGTTTTACCTGAAGGAGCCGCCGGACGAGGAGTGGGACGGGACGTGGGTGCTGAAGGAGAAATAGAAAATTCGAATTTTAAAATTCGAATGATGAAACGAAAAAAGAGAAATAAAAAAAGCTACGGGCGGCGGATGTTCATGTAGCGCTCGGGGAATTGGAGGGGAGTGAAACCAAATTGTGCATAGAGGCCGTGGGCATCGCGGGTGGCGAGGAGCCAGCGTTTGATGTTTTTCAGATCGGGATGCCGGAGGATGGCGGCGACGAGGGCCTTGGCGGCGCCGCGGCCACGCGCGCGGGGGACGACGAAGACGTCGGCCACGTAGGCCAGGGTGGCGCGGTCGGTGATGACGCGGGCGAAGCCGATTTGCCGGCCCTTGGAGAAAACTCCGAAGCACAGGGAGTGGCGGAGGGAGGCTTCGACCACTTTGCGCGAGCGGCCTTTCGCCCAATAGGAGGCGCGCAGAAATTTATGGATCAGCGCGAGATCGAACCGCCGCGGATCGGTGCTGACCTCGAAGGAGACTTTTGACTGACGGGCGCGCGGGGGCATCAGGCAAACAAGTCGGCGTCGGTGACGGCGCCGAGGGAGGCGGAGTTGACGAGTTTGGCGTATTTGGCAAGGGCGCCGCGGGTTTCGACGGCCTTGGGTTTTTTCCAGGCGCGGAGGCGTTTTTTGATTTCGGCGGCGGGGAGGTCCAAATTGATTTCGTTTTTGGTGGCGTCAATGGTGATGGGGTCGCCGTTCTTGAGGATAGCGATGGGCCCGCCGACGGCAGCCTCGGGCGTGATGTGGCCGACGACGAAGCCGTGCGAGCCGCCGGAGAAGCGGCCATCCGTGATGAGGGCGACGGTCTTGCCGAGGCCTTTGCCCATGACGGCGGAGGTGGGGGCGAGCATTTCCCTCATGCCGGGGCCGCCGACGGGGCCTTCGTTGCGGATGACGATGACGTGGCCGGGCTTGACCTTGCCGTTGAGGATGCCGGCGAGGGCTTTTTCCTCGGACTCGAAGATGATGGCGCGGCCGGAGAAGGTGAGGCCTTCCTTGCCGGAGATTTTGGCGACGGAGCCGGTGGGCGCGAGATTGCCGTAGAGGATGCGGAGGTGGCTGTCCTTCTTGAGCGGGTTGGAGAGCGGGTAAACGACGTCCTGGCTGGCGGGATAGGGAGCGGTGCCCTTCAGGTTTTCGGCCATGGTCTGGCCGGTGACGGTGAGGCAATCGCCATGGAGGAGGTTGGCGTCGAGGAGCATCTTGAGCAGCGGGGTGAGGCCGCCGATGCGGGAGAAGTGGGCCATGTTGTATTTGCCGGAGGGGCGGAGGTCGGCGAGGACGGGGGTGCGCTTGCCGATGCGGGTGAAGTCGTCGAGCGAGAGCTTCACATTGGCGGCGTGGGCCATGGCGAGGAGGTGGAGGACGGCGTTGGTTGAGCCGCCGAGGGCGATGACGACGGTGATGGCGTTTTTAAAGGCCTTCTTCGTCATGATGTCGCGCGGGCGGATATTCTTTTTAAGGAGGTTGACGACGGCGGCGCCGGCGCGGAGGCAGTCGGAGGTTTTGTCCTTGGAGACGGCGAGCTGGGCGGAGGAATTGGGGAGAGAGAGGCCGAGGGCCTCGATGGCACAGGCCATGGTGTTGGCGGTATACATGCCGCCGCAGGAGCCGGGGCCGGGAATGGCGCAGGTTTCGATGGCTTTGAGCTCGGCGTCGTCAATTTTACCGGCGGCGTGCTGGCCGACGGCTTCGAAGATGGAGACGATGTCCACGGGCTGGCCGCGGTGGATGCCGGGAAGGATGGTGCCGCCATAGACGAAGACGGAGGGACGGTTGAGTCGGGCCATGGCCATGACGCAGCCGGGCATGTTTTTGTCGCACCCGCCGATGGTGACAAGGCCGTCGAAGCCTTCGGCGCCGGCGACGGTTTCGATGGAGTCGGCAATGACTTCGCGGGAGACGAGGGAATACCTCATACCGCGCGTGCCCATGGAGATGCCGTCGGAAACGGTGATGGTGCCGAAGATGATGGGCTTGGCCCCGGCCTCGCCGGCGCCGGTGGCGGCCTCGCGGGCCAGGGCGTCAATGTGCATGTTGCACGGGGTGAGCTGGGCCCAAGTGGAGGCGATGCCGACGATGGGTTTCGAAAAATCGGCGTCGGAGAAGCCGACGGCGCGGAGCATGGAGCGGTTGGGGGCGCGGTCGGAGCCGTCAACAACGGGGGAGGAGGCGGCGCGGAGGCAGTTGTGGGGGGAGGACATGGGAAAGGATGAGGGAATGAAGGGTGAAGATAAAACAAAGGCCGACGAAGGCGCAAGGACGGCTTGCGGGGAAAGTTTTACTGCGAGGCGAGGACGGGGGCGGCGAGGATGAGGGCGAGAACGAGAAACAGGAGGAGCAGGAGGTCAGTCCACTGATAACGGTTGGGCGGAAGGGGCTTGGGAAAATCGGGAGTGACGCCGGCAGCAGTCATGCGGTCGTAGAGGTTGGGGTGGATTTTGGCGGAGCGGCGGGGCATGACGGCGGGGGTGCGGTTGGCCTCGTAAACGCGTTCGAGGGCGCGGGCGTAGATGGCGGGGTCGGGTGTGAAACCGGCGGCGACGCGGTCGGCGCGTTTTTCCATGCGGCGGCGAAGCGGGACGCCCAGGCGGAGAATGAGGAAAGCGGCGGCGAGCAGCGCGAGCGGGGCGAAGGCGCCGAATTGATCCATGACGGGGAAGGCGAAGATGAGTGGAAAGACGGCAAGCGAGATGACGATGCGGCCCAGCAGGACCCAGCGGCTTTCGCCGAGGTGCCCGAGTTCGTGGGCGCAGATGGCTTGGATTTCGTCGTCGGAAAGACGGGCGAGGAGGGTGGAGGTGAAAACGAGTTCGCCGGAGACAGGAAAAGCCCACGCGTTGGCAGTGGTGCTGGAAGAAATCCAGACGGCGCGAACGGGTTGGCGCATTTTGGCGGCGATTTGATCAACGAGGTTTTGCAAATGCGGCGTGACAGGTCGGAGAAGGCGGAGCAGGCGCAGGAGGCGGAGGTTGAAGCCGCGGAGGAAAAGGGCGGCGAAGGCGAAGAAGAGCGCGATATCGAGCCAGGTGCCGAGGCCGTAATGGAACGGCATGAGGACCACGCAGAGCATGTAGGCCAGCCAGATGGCAAAGAAGACCAGCCAGCCACCGGCAATACGGTGCAGCCAGCGCCAGAAGCCCAGTTCGGGAAAGAGTTCGCGATTAACGGGGTAGCAGCCGAGGACTGCGCCCAGGAAGGCGATGAAAAACACGGCGAGCGTGGAGGTATCCTGGTTAAGGGCGACGGCGGCGAGGGCCAGCGCGACGGGAAAGAAAATCAAGTTGCGGGAAAGGGAGCGGCGGGCCGGGTAGAGGAGGCGGGCGCGCTCGGTCCAGTGTTGCGCAGTGCTGCGGCGCCAGGGGCTGAGGGCGAGCCAGTTAAAGGCGGCGGCTTCGGCGGCGGAGCCGAGAAAAGCAGCGAGGGCAGCCAGCGCCAGCATGAGGGATTAAGGATGCAGGAGGTGGAATGTGAAACAAGAAAAGATACCGGGTGGAGAGCGCGGGGTGAAGGGGCGAATTTGGGTATTGCGAAAATATGTGGTTGGGAGTCAGCGGGGGACTTGGGTATGGGCGGAGAGGAGTTCGCGGGCGACTTCGGGGAGGTAGCGGTGGGGGAAGCCGTCGGGGGTCCAGGGGATTTCGATTGAGGGGACTTCGGGGCGGAGGAAATCGCGGAGGCGCTGGCGGTGGGCGGCGACGCGTTCGAGGGTGACGGAGCGGACGAACGCGGGGTCGAGGCGGCGTTGTTTGAGTTCCTCGACGGCGCGGGCGACGCTGGCGGGGTCGGGCGCGCAGACAATGACAAAGCGGTCGTCCCAAAAGACATCGCGGCCGCCCTGGCTGGGGGTGGAAACAACGGGGAGGCCGCAGAGGAGGTATTCCATGCTGGAGAACATGGCGCCCTCGATAGCGGAGAGGCAGAGGCCGACGCGGGACTGGTTGAGGATATGGACGACTTCGGAGCGGTTGAGGGTGGCGCCGTCGCGGGCGTCATTGGCCCAAAAGGCGTGGGGGAGAGCGGCGCGGACGGTTTGCTCATACGCCGGGTCGAGCATGGCGGGGTTGCGGTAGGTGATGAGGGCGAGGGTGGGGATGTTGGCGGCGAGCGCGTGGCGTTTGTAGGGGGACATCGAGGCGTTATACACGGCGTCGAATTTTTTGGGGACGGCGGGGTCGGGGTGGAGGATGTTTTCGTTGCAAAAGGCGTTGTGGTTGCAGAAGAGGGCGGAGACACCGGCAGCCTGGAGGGCGGCGCGTTGAAATTCCTCATTGCAGAGGAAAACGAGGCGGTGGCGGGGAAATTGGGAATGGCGGGCGCGGACGTGCTCGATGATGGGGCCGAGGTCCTGGACGGCGAAATTCCAGAAAAGGAGGTAACAAATAGTGAGTGGGACGTCGCGGAGGCGCTTGTGGAGAATAAGGTCGTCGCGCCCCCAGACGAGCAGGACGACGGCGGGACTGTGACTGAGGATCTGGCAGTGGTTGCGGTGGCGTTCCTTAAGGTGGTGGCGGACGGCACCGAAGCCATTGGCACGCCAGAGACGGACGAGGAAGAGGCGCTCACGCAGGGATTGCAGAAGACTTCGAGGCATTGGGAGGGAGGCTAAACGAAAAAAGATGCCGGAAGAAACCAAAAGTCAGGGGCGGGAACGGGGCGTGGGAGAGCGCAAACCAGGGGGAGCACAGAGAACCGGATGAATTTGGGTGTTGCGGGGTGGGGGGTCGTCGGGCAACGATTTTTGTCTGCATCATGGTCATGGAATTCAACTTGAAGAAGATATTGCGGGCGCTGCTGTTGAGCACGTCGGAACCGCTGTCCATTAAGGAAATTCAGGAGGTGATCACGCGGTGCCATCGGGAGGCGGAGCCGCCGGAGGCCGAGGAAGGGGAGGCGGCGGCAAGCGAAGCTCCGGCAGTGGCGGTGGTGCTGGCGGAAGCGGGGGTGCCATTGGTGACGGGGCCCTCCTTCGCCAAAGCTACGGAGGGCGAATCCTCCAAGGAGGATTCGGAGCAGGAAGTGATGCGGGACTTAATCGCACAAGTGCCGACGTTGCTGACGGCGACACAGATTCGGGATGCGATGGAGGCGATTGGGCAGGAACTGGTGGAATCGGGCGACGTGTGCCGGCTGGTGCAGGGCCCGACGGGATTCCGGCTGGCGGTGGCGCCGGAGTATGCGGAGTGGGTGCGGTTGCTGCGGGACGCGCCGAAGCCGCTGCGGTTGTCGCAGGCGGCGATGGAGACGCTGGCGTTGATCGCCTACCGGCAGCCGGTGACGCGGGCGGAGATTGAGGCGGTGCGCGGGGTGGCGGCGGACAGCGCGCTGAGCCGGTTAATGGAGCTGGAGCTGGTGTTTGTATCGGGCCGGGCGGAGCTGCCGGGGCGACCGATACAGTATGCAACGACAAACAAATTTTTGGAACTGTGCGGGGTGCGCTCGCTGGAGGAATTGCCGGCGACGGACGTGGTGGCGCCGGGGCAGTTGAACGAGTGGATCCGGCGGGCGACGCTGCCGATCGAGGAGCAGCAACTGCTGTCGGACGCGGACATGGGGCTGGCGAGCGTGGAGAACGAGGAGGCGGCGGAGCAGAAGGTTTGAGGAGGCGAAGTAGAATGTTTTTGGACAGAATTAACAAAATTTTCAGAATGAGAACTTACGAGAGAGAAATTTGCCGAATATAACCCCCTGAAAAAAACGCCGCCACATTTTATGGATTTGGAAACCCTGCGGAAGAAAATTGATGCGATTGATCTGGAGATCGTCGAGCGGTTGAACGCGCGCGTGAAGCTGGCGGCGGAGGTGGGCGGGGTGAAGCGGGAGCAGGGGGCACCGGTGTATGTGCCAAGCCGGGAGGAAGCGGTGTTCGAGCGGCTGGCGGCGGCGAGCAGCGGGCCGCTGGCGCCGGGGGCACTGCGGGCAATTTACCGGGAGGTGATTTCGGCGTCCATCGCGCTGCAGAAGGAACTGGTGGTGGCGTATCTCGGGCCGGAGGCGACGTTTACACACCAGGCGGCGTTGAAGACATTTGGCACGGCGACGAAAACGCATCCGTGCTCGACGATTCCCGATGTGTTCACCGCGGTGGAGCGCGGCGAGGCGGACCACGGGGTGGTGCCGGTGGAGAACTCGACGGAGGGCGCGGTGTTCCACTCGCTGGACATGCTGGTGGACACGGAGCTGAAGATCGTGGCGCAGGTATACATGCCGATTGAGCACTGCCTGATTTCGAAGGAGCCGATGGAGAAGATCACGGTGATACATTCACGGGACCAGGCGTTCGGACAGTGCCGGGACTGGCTCCGGCGGAACCTGCCGGCGGTGCAATTGAACGAGGCGCACAGCACGGCGGAGGCGGTGTGCGTGGCGCGGGAGACGCCCGGGGGCGCGGCGGTGGCGAGCCGGCTGGCGGCGGAGTTATATGGAGTGCCGGTGGTGGCGGGGGGCATCCAGGACCGGAGCGACAATATCACGCGATTTTTAGTATTGGGGAAGACGGTGTCGGCCCCGCTGGGGAATGGGCGGGACAAGACGAGCCTGGTGTTTTCGCTGGACGACAAGCCGGGGGCGTTGCTGCGGGCGTTGGAGCCGTTCAGCGCGCGCGGGGTGAATTTGTCGAAGATTGAATCGCGGCCCAGCCGGCGGAAGGCGTGGCATTATTATTTCTTCATTGATTGCATCGGACACTGGCAGGATGCGGCGATTCAGGAAGCGGTGGGGGCGCTGGAAAAGGGCTGCCCGTTCGTGAAGTGGCTGGGGAGTTATCCCAACGTGGGGCTGTAATAGCCGCGCCAGAAGATCAAGGTTTGGCGAGGTTATTGAGGGCGTCCTGGACGTCGTTGCGGCGGGGGTCGGTCACGGGGGCGCGGCTCAGGTAATTGGTGAGGACGAGGGTGGCGTCGCGGGTGTCGTTTTGCTGGTGGAAGGCGTCGGAGAGGGTGAGGGCGAGGTCGGCGCTGTCGGGGAATTTCTGGGCAGCGGCGGAGAGCTCGGCCTGGTAACGGGCGGCGGGCTGGAGGGTTTTCTCGATTTGCAGGAAGAAAACGGTGTAGTCGGGGTTGGCGGGGGCGCGGCGAATGGCTTCCTGGGCGACGCTGGCGGCGTCGGGATATTGTTTGTTGGCGAGGTAAGCCTGGCCGAGGGCGAGCCAGGTGTCGGGCGAGGAATCGTCGTTGGCGAGGACCTTCCAATAGAGACGGATGGCGTCGGGGAACTGGCCGGCGGCGGCGGCTTTTTGGGCGGCGGCGAGGAGGGGGTCGGAGGGTGGGGATTGCTGAGTGCCGGGGGTAGTTGTAAGTTGCGGGTTTTGGACCGGAGTTTGCGGGGTCGTGTTTGAGGCCAGAGTCGCGGTGGTGTTTGAGGGGGAGGTGGTGAGATTTGCTGCGGGCGGCGGCGTGGAAGTATTGGCCGTCAAAGTAGTGGTATTTGAGGAAGCAATGGTGAGGTTTGCTGGCGGAGGTGGAGGAGTGGTGTTGGTGGAAAGCGAGAGTGTCGCGTTTGCGGAAGCCGGGGTCGTGGTGCTGGCAGCGAGGGTGGTATTGGCGGGGGCTTGGGGCGGGGGGGCGGTGAGATTGGCGGCAAGGGGAGTGCTCGTTTTTTGGCTGGCGGTTTTGTCGTTGAGGTATTTGGCCACGATGGTTGGGGGCGCGGCTTTTTGCCAGTGGGCGAGGGTGGGGGCGTCGGGCTGGAGGGTCGGCACGCGCAGGAACCAGGAGTTGGCATGAGCCCGGTCGCCGAGTTGCTGGTAAAGGAGGGCGATGTCGAGGGCGTCAGCGGCGGAAGGTTGGCTGCCGGTTTGCTTGAGGGCGTCGAGGTAGGCGTCGAGCGCGGGCTGGAATTGGTTGAGGGCGCGGAATTCGCGGGCGAGGTTTTTATGCGCGGAAGTGTCGTGGGGGAAGAATTTGAGATAGGCTTGGTATTGGAGGATGGCGTCGGCGTGGTTGCCGGCGGAGGTGTCAAGCCCGGCGGCGTAAATGAAGAGGGCGCGGCGAGCGGGGTCGGCCTTGGCGGCCTGGGCGAAGAGGGCGGCGGCCTTGGGGAGATTGCCGGCGTGGGCCTGGGCGGTGGCGAGGTTCTCGACGATGTCGTAGCGGCCGGGATTGGCGTTGTAGAGGGCGTCGAGCGCGGCGAGGGCGGGGCCAATCTGGCCGTCGGCGAGCTGGCGGTTGGCGGCGTCAAGCGCGGCGGCGACCTGGGCGTCACGCGCGCGGGCGGCGGCCGCGGGGTCGTCCTTCTGGCAGCCAGCGAAGAAGAGAGCCGTGGCAACCAGGGCGAGGAAGAAGCGGGGAAGAAAGGCGGCTTGCCTATTGGCGGCCAACGCGGCTTTGATAGCAGGGACAGGGTGCATCGGGCACGGGCCGGAGGGCCGTAAGAAACAGTTGGGTTGAGGGAAGGTTGGTTTCAAGCGGCGATTCGGTTACAAATCCAGCGTAATGCCCCAAACACGATTTTGAAATGTATTTTTTTGACCGAATGGCAGTGGTGAATTTTTCGAATATGTCCAAGAAAACTTTTACGCCGTGAGGATGATAAAGCTAAAATCCAATTGCTCCGTGCAAGTTCCCCTTTACCGGCTGGGCGTGACTATGTTGGCGGCGTGGTGGCTGGCTGCCGCAACGCCGTTGGCGCAGGCGCAGGGCAACCCGTTGCCGTCGGCGGGGCCGTGGCAGCCGGGGGCGCAAGCGGCGGGGCCGGCAGAGCCGCCGCACCCCGCCAAGCCACCGACAGAAGTCGTGCCCATAACCCCTTCAACTCCACCCCAACCCGCGCCGCCGACGCCGCCCGCAGCCGGACCGGCACCGACGGAGGCCCCGAGCATCCTGAAGCACGCGACCCTCGCGGCGCCAACCGGGCCGCCGGATGCGAAAGATCCGCGGTCGTGGCTGTGGGAATACCAACTGGCGGGATTCACGGACAAGGATTACCAGACAGCGGTGAACGGGTTGGTGGCGGATTTTGAGAAGCGCCTGGGGAAGAAGCTGGTTCCGGGAACAAAGCGGCGGGTGGGCTTGAAGGTGATGACGAGCGTGGCCGGGTTGACGACGCCACCGGGGCTGGTGCGCGCAATGATCAACGTGCTGGAGGCGCGGGGCTTCAAGCGGTCGGAGATGTTTATTTTGGACCAGAGCGAGAGCCGGTTGCGGGACGCGGGTTTCCTGCCGCCGCGGGGAAAGGACGCGGACGAGGTGTTTGAAGGCGTGCCGGTGATCGTAATGGAGCGGGGAAAGAATTACGACGCGAAGTGGAACTACGACAGCCCGCTGCCGGCGCCCGACAGCCTGGTGCAGGCGAGCGTGCGGGAATTGAACGGGTGGAAGGTGCCGACGACGGACCGGTTGTCGCTGCTGCCGGTGCCGCTGATGTTGGGTGTCGATTTTTGGATCAACCTGCCGGTGGGGGTGGAGCAGCCCTCGCTAGGATTGATGGGGGCGCTGGCGAACGGGTCGGTGCTGGCGAGCAGCAACACGGAGCGGTTCATGCAGAGCCCGGAGACGGGGGCGGTGGCGGTGGCGGAGATCGCGGCGATCCCGGAGTTGACGCGCGGGTGGATGTTTTCAATTTTGTCGCTCGAGCACTACCAGTATATCGGAGGGCCGCGGTTCAACTCGCTCTACACGGAGTCGGAGCCGACGCTGTTGCTGAGCGCAAACCCGGTGGTGCTGGACTACCTACTGTTCACGCGGATGAACGGGCAGCGGGTGAACAATAACCTGCCGGCGATGGACCAGCCGACATTTTTGGAGTATGCGCGGCAACTGGATTTGGGGGATTTCCAGCGGAACCGGATTTATTTGGTGCGGATGCCGAAGTGAGGAAGGGGAATGGAAGGTGAAAAAGGGGAGAATGCCTGGGAGGAAGGAGTGGGTTCCGGCTTGCCAGGCAGGCATGGGGTATGCTGGGGTGGGGACATGGAATTGCATGATTTCGTGCCGATTTTGATTCAACTGGTGCTGGCCGGGGGGATCGGGTCGGTGATTTTGATTGCGAACCGGGTGTTCGGGCAGCGGGCGGCGCACGACCGGCGGAAGGATTCGGCGTATGAGTGCGGGATGGACCCGATCGGAGAGCCGCAGCCGCGGTTTGCGGTGAAGTTTTATGTGACGGCGATGCTGTTCATTTTGTTCGACATCGAGGTGGTGTTTTTGCTGCCGGCGGTGCTGGTTTACCGGGAGTTTGTGGCGGCGCACCTGCCGATCGTGGGGCCGGTGCTGTTTTTCTTCGCGGTGCTGACGCTGGGGTTGTGGTATGAGTTGAAGAAGGGCGCGATTGAGTGGGAGCGGTGAGAGGGAATGCAGAATCCTGAAGGGAGAAGGCAGAATGAAAGAAACGGCGGAAAGGCAACCGGCAGGCGATGACGGAAAGCCTGGAAAAGCTGGGAAAATTCAGTTGAACGGAAGAAATAATTTGCATTCGCGTTAGGCGTGATGAATGGGTTATAAGCACAGTCTTAAACCCTCGAATGCCCCATGCGTCTGGACCGGTATTTTGCCAAAGCCCGCATCATTGACTTGAAGAGCGCGGAATTTGCGGACGCGCTCGAGGAGCTGCTGGCGACGCTGCCGCAGGCGGTGGTGGCGAAGCGGACGCGGGAAAAGTTGAAGGCCGAGTTGCTGGAGCGGGAGAAGACGATCACCTCGCAACTGGGCAACGGGGTGGCGCTGCCGCACGTGCGGGTGCCGATGAAGGCGCCGTATGTGTTTGTGGTGGGGCGGTGCCCGCATGGGTTGAATTTCGCGGGGGACGAGAATTACCATAATGTGCGGCTGGTGTTCCTGATGCTGGCGGGGGAGGGGCAGAAGTCATATTTGACGGTGCTGGCGTCGCTGGCGCGGATTTTCCAGGAGCAGGCACTGCTGGACCGGCTGGTGGAGGCGCCGGACGTGGAGGCGTTCCGCGAGGCGGTGTTGCAGGTATTCGGCGGCGGGGCGGACGGGCGCGGGGACTCGCAGGACACGAAATTCAACCGGTTGATTTTGACGGAGGCGGTGAAGGTGGCGAAGGGGGCGGGCTGCTCGGGAGTGCTGGTGTTCGGGGACACGTTTGCGGGCGGGGTGGATCTGAGCGGGGCGTTCAAGAGCTTGAAGACGGTGCTGGTGACGCAGACGGCTGCGGACATGGCGAGCCTGCCGGAGTATGTGGACGCGGTGATCCCGGTGCGGTCGTTCACGAACAACCGGCTGGGGCAGTTGCGCAGCGCGGTGCTGATCGGGCTGACGCGCGGAATTTTCAAGCAGAACGAGCGGTTGTGCTGCGTGGGTGGGATCCCGGCGAGCAACCAGTTTGACACGCTCGTGGTGGTGGACGTGGAGCGGGAGTTTTCGTCAGTGTTCACGCGGCAGACGGACATGCTGCCGGCATCGGTCAAACCGGAGGTGTTGGAGCGGGTGTTGGGGATCGCGACGGAGCTGGCGGTGGAGGGGCGGGAGGGAAGGTCGGTGGGGTGCCTGTTTATTTTGGGCGAGGTGGCGCGGATCAAGCCCTTCATCAAGCCATTGGTGCTAAATCCATTTTTTGGCTACAAGGAGGAGGATCGGAACATATTGAATCCGTTCATGGACGAGACGGTGAAGGAGTTTTCCTCGCTAGACGGGGCGTTTGTGATCCGGGGGGACGGGGCACTGGAGTCGGCCGGGAGCCTGATACACGCGCCGGATTATGCGCACCAACTCCCGAGCGGGCTGGGGTCGCGGCACGCGGCGGCGTGCGCGATTTCGCTGGCGGCGGACTGCCTGGCGATTGTGGTGTCGGCGAGCACGGGGCAAGTGACGCTGTTCCGGCGCGGCCAGTGGTTGCCGTTGATTGAGAAGGGGATTCACCGCAACTTGTGAAGCGGGCGCGGGTTTTGACATTGCATCCGGGGGTTAGGGTTGTCAGAAACGCGCGTTTGAAATTAACCTGACTGTAACATGCGGCGCACGACATCTGGCAATACCGAGGGACTTTCCAGCGGGGCGTATGTTGTGGGGCGGTCGGGGATTCACGGGCGGGGGTTGTTTGCCGCGCGGGATTTGGGGAAGGGGGAGCGGATTGTCGAGTATGTTGGTGAAAGGAAAATGGAAAATGGAAGAGGCGGACGGGGTGGGGTTTATG
>CAZDAQ010000023.1:0-24783 GCA_964503425.1 uncultured Opitutales bacterium | reverse complement strand
ATTCGCGTCGCCGTCACCGGCGCAGCCGGCCAGATCGGCTACGCCCTCGTCTTCCGCATCGCCTCCGGTGCCGTTTTTGGCCCCGACCAGCCCGTTGCCCTCAACCTCATCGAGATTCCCCCGGCCCTCCCTTCCCTCCAAGGCGTCGTCATGGAGCTCGACGACTGCGCCTTCCCCCTCCTCACCAATGTCGTCGCCACTGCCGACCTCGACGAGGGCTTCCGCAATGTCAACTGGGCCCTCCTCGTCGGCTCCGTCCCGCGCAAGGCCGGCATGGAGCGCAAGGAACTTCTCGGCATCAACGGCAAAATCTTCGTCGGCCAGGGCAAAGCCATCGAGAATAACGCCGCCCCCGACGTCCGCATCCTCGTCGTTGGCAACCCCTGCAACACCAATGCGTATATTGCCATGCGCAACGCCCCGGCCATTCCCGCCGACCGCTGGTTCGCCATGACCCGCCTCGACGAAAACCGTGCCAAGTCCCAGCTCGCCCAAAAAGCCGGCGTCCACGTCAGCCAGGTCACCAACCTCTGCATCTGGGGCAATCACTCCTCCACCCAATACCCCGATTTCTACAACGCCAAAATCGGCGGCCAGCCCGCCACCACCGTCATTCCCGACGAAGCGTGGCTCAAAACCACCTTCATTCCCACCGTCCAGCAACGCGGTGCCGCCATCCTCAAGGCCCGCGGCCTTTCCTCCGCCGCGTCCGCCGCCAACGCCGCTATGGACACCGTCCGCTCCCTGGTCAATCCCACCCCCGCCGGCGACTGGACCAGTGTCGCCATCTGCTCCAAAGGCGACTACGGCATCCCCGCCGGCATCATGGCCTCCATGCCCATCCGCAGTGACGGCAAAAGCTGGTCCGTCGTCCCCGGCGTCCCCGTCAACGAATTCTCGCGCGCGAAAATCGACGCCTCCGTCGCCGAACTCCAGGAGGAAATCTCCCTCCTCGGCGACCTCCTGCCAAAGTAAGCTGAAGGGATGGGAAATCGTCCACCCACGAGATGGAGAAACGAGCCTGGCCTGCTGTGCCGTTGGGCACGGAAACAAGGCCGCTTATCCCTCATCCTTCATCCTTTCCCCACCGTTCACACTTTCACCTTTTCCATCTTCCATTCCTACCCCCGCCCTTTTCCCTTGCCCCTGTCCGCCCTTTTCCTCAAAGTCACCGTTTGACCTTGTCCCCTTCGTCTAGCCCGGCCTAGGACACCAGGTTTTCATCCTGGCGACTGGGGTTCGAATCCCCAAGGGGACGCCATTTTTACCGTTTGGTCGTCCGCCGCCGGCGCCACTCCCACCACCCAGCCAATCCCACCAGCACTCCGCCCGCCGCGGATGTCCCCGGCTCCGGCGTCGGGTGGAACGGCACCACCTCGCCCGTTTGCAGAATCTCCGCCGCGTAGTTGCCAGCCAAGCCGTTCGGGCTGACGAACACAATCTGATTCACTTGGCTGCTCAACAATCCCGACGTGCTGGTACCGAAGTAAAGCTGGTCCGGCCCCCCGCCGCCCGCGGTGGAGTTGTTGATAATCCCGAAGGTGCCGTTCCAGTCATCCACATACAGCGTGCCCCCGGAGACCCACCCCTGCGTCGTCGAAATATCGTAATGCACAATGCTTGAGCTGCTCGCGACTCCCAGGTCAATGTTCGAAGTCGCACTTAAGGTCAGTGTTCCCAGCGTGTTGCTCGCCTGTGCAAATCCGCCCGTGTTGAACGTGCCGCCATTCAACGTCATGTTCGCCGCCACCCCGGCGTTAGCCGCGCCGTTGATCTGGTTGCTCGCCCCCAGCAATAGCGTGCCGCCGCTGTTCACCACCACCGAACTCACGTTCCCCATCGCGTAGCTCCCCGCCGTCGCCGCCAGCTTCAGCGTCCCGCCGTTCACCGTCGCGATACCGCTGAACGTGTTATTCCCCGTCAAGACCCACGTCCCCGTGCTGCTCTTCGTCACGTTCACCACGCCCGCCCCGTTGTCCGTGACCTGCACCGCCAGCGTGTTGTTGCTCGCGTTGTTGCCCGTCAAAGTCAGCGTCGGTGCCGTGTTTGCCACCGTGAAACCGATAACGCTGCTGCCCGCCGTGCCAATCGTGACAAAATTACCCGTGGTGCCCGACGCATCCAGCGTCCCGCTCCATGGCCCCAGCGAGAACGAACGGTCCGTCGTCACGTTGCCGCCGACATACTGCAACGTCCCGCCGTCCAGGATCAGGTTCGACGCCGCATTGCTCGACGCCCCGATGTTGCTGTTCGTCCCACCATTCGCCAGCGTGCTCACCCGCAGCGTCCCGCCCTCAATGCTCGTCGTGCCTGTGTAGTTCCCGGTCGAAGTCACGCTCCATAGCCCCGTCCCGTTCTTCACTAGGTTCACCACCCCGGTGCCGTCGTTGGTGATGTTCGCCGCGAGGCTGTTGTTGCCCGTGTTGCTCCCCGAAAGCGTCAACGTCACCGCCGTGTTGTTAATGGACTGCAAACTCGTACTCCCATTATAAATGCCGAACCCGATCGCGCCCGTGTTGTTCATTGTCAGCGCACCCGATGCGCCCGATGCATCCAGCGTCCCGCCCGCCGACCCCAAAGTGAACAACCGGTCGGTCGAAGCCGCCCCGCCAATGTATTGCAGCGTGCCCCCGTTGAGCACCAGGTTTGGCGAAGTGTTGTTGCCGGCGCCAATGCTGCTGTTCGTTCCCCCCGCCGCCAGCACGCTCACCGCCAGCGTGCCTTCGTTGATCACCGTCGGACCCGTGTAGCTGTTGCTGTTGGTCAGCGTCCACTTGCCCAAGCCTTCTTTTTCCACCGTCAGCGCCGCTCCCGTGCTGTTGTTTGTCAACTGCATCGCCAGGCTGTTGTTCCCGGCATTCGTGCCCGTCAGCACAAAGTTCAATCCCGTGTTATTCCCCGTAAAGACCACCGCGCTCGTGTTGCTAAATGTCAGATTGCCGGTCCCCGAGGCGTCCAGCACGTCGTTTGCATTAGTATTGCCGCCGAGCGTAAACAGGCGATTGGTGGTGTCCCCCGTCCCGATGTATTGCAACGTCGCCACCCCCGAGGTCGCGCCGTTGATGATCAGGTTCGCCGCCGAGTTGCCGGAGGCGCCAATGCTGCTGTTGCTCCCGCCCGTGCCCAGATTCTCCACGCTCAATTCCGTGTTGGCGCCAATCGTGGTCGCCCCGGCATAGTTCCCGCTGCCCAGCAGGGTAAGCTGCATCGTGGGGTTGGCCGTGCTGTTCCCGTTGATTGTCGTCAAATTCCCCGCCCCCGTCAGGTTGCCGCTGTAGGTCGTGCTAAAACTGTTCTCCCCGACCGTCAGCCCCACCGCCGTTCCACCCAGGTTGGTTAGCGACAGGTTTTGCGTCCCCGCCAGCCCGCCGATTGTCGCCGTGCCCACGCCCGTGTTAAAGCTCAGGTTGCCGCCCACGTAATTCACCGTGCTGTTCTGCGCGGCCAATCCACTGTTAAATTGAATCGTACCCGCATTGATCGTCGTGTTCCCGATGTAGGTGTTTGTCGCCCCCAGGATCAACAGCCCCGCGCCGGATTTCGTCAACCCCATCCCGTTGTCCGCGCTGCCCGATCCCGTGCGATTGTCAATAAGCTGCGAATTGATCGTCAAATTTCCCGTCGTGTCATTCTGGATAATCACCAGTTCCGAATTGGCGTTGGCGGTTCCCCCGTAACCCGTCATCAACAAACCGCCGTTGAACGACACATTCCCCGTGTTGTTGGACGCCAGCATCAAGCCGCCCGTCCCGATGATCAGCGCCGTCCCGCTGTTGATGCCGACTGAGGATGCCCCCGTGAACCGCAAGGTGTTGATGGTCGTGTTCGCCGTCACGTTCGCCGCCGGATTCGTGCTCAGGCTTACATTGTTGCCCGACCAACTCGAAACGGTCGTGTTCGTCGTGTAATTCGCTCCCGCCATCGCCACGATGTTCCCCGCGGCGTTCGCCGTCGCCCAATCCGTGTTGTTGACCGTCATGTAGGCGATGTTGCTGCTCAACACTGCGTTCCCCGACGTGCTTGCAAAACCCGTGGTGATGTTCGCCGCGCCCGCGCCCGTGATTTTAAAGTCCACTGTCGCTCCCGCGTCGCGCGTCACCGTACCCACGTTCAGGTTGATCCCATTGGTTGCCGACGCCGTGTTCAACAGCACCTCCGACGACCCCGAATTCACCGTCGCCCCATTGAACACCTGCTTGTTCACCGTCCCCGTTTTGCCGTTGATCTGCAAAGTCCCTCCGTCCAGCACCAGCGCCGAACTGTTGCTCGTGATGTTCGAGGTCGGACTCGACGCCGCCGTGAAATCCAGCGTCAACGTACCCGCGCTGACATCCGTCGCCCCCGTGTAAGTGTTCGCATTGCCCAGCGCCAGATTCCCGCTCCCTATCTTCGTCACGCCGCCCGTGCCTGAAATCACGCCATTGTAGGACGTGTTCGCGTTGCCGCTGCCGGTGGTCAAATTGGCCGAACCCAGGGCGATATTCCCGCCGCTTGCGCCGCCGCCCGTCAGGATGCCGATGTTTCCGTCAAATCCATTCAGGTTCAGGTTGGCGCCGGCGGTGTTCGCCAGTACCACGTTGCCGCCCGTCGGCAAGGCCCCCGCGGCGCCCACGATCAGCGTGCCGCCGTTGATGGTCGTGTTGCCCGTGTAAGTGTTCGTTCCGCCCAGCGTCAGGCTGCTCCCGCTCGCCCCGTTCAACGTCAGGTTACCCAGGCCAGTCAGGCTCCCACTGTAGTTCGTGGCAAAGCTGTTCGTCCCGTTGCCCACCGTCAACAGCACCGCCGCCGAGGCGTTGTTCGTCAACGACAGGTTGTCCGTCCCCTGCAGGCCGTTGATGCTCGCGCTCGTCAGGCTGCCGAAACTCAGGTTGCCCCCCAGCAAATTTACGATGCTGTTTTGCAGACTCGTCCCGAGGTTCAACTGCAATGTGCCTTGGTTGAGCGTCGTGTTGCCGGTAAACGTGTTCGCCCCGCCGAGGATCAGCGTGCCCGCTCCCGATTTCGTCAACCCCGTCGCGCTGGTGTTGTCCGCAATCACCGAATTGATGGCCAGCGGGTTCGACGTGTCATTCTGCAGTACCACCAGTTCGCCGCCGCTCGCCCCCTTCAGCGTGCCGCCCGTGATCGTCTCCGTCCCCGTTGCGTTCGACGCCACCAGCAGCCCCCCCGTCGCGATGGTCACCGTGTTGCCCCCGCCAATCGTCAGCGTCGAACTCGTCGCCCCGGTGAACCGCAGCGTGTTGATGCTCGTCACCGCCCCCGCGCTGGCCGACGCGCTTAAACTCACATTCCCGCCCGTCGCCATTGCCGCGGTGTAATTTGCCGCGGTCATCGCCACAATGTTGCCCGCGCTGTTGATGGTTGCCCAGTCCGTGCTGCTCACCGTCGCGTAAGCCACCCCGCTGCCGCTTTTGATCACATTGCCGCTTGTGCTCGCCGTGCTCGTGCTAATGTTCGCCCCGCCCGAGGGCTGAAAATCCACCGTCCCGCCGAAGTTTCGCGTCAACGCTCCCAGACTCGTATTCATGCTCAACGCGCTGTTCTGCGCCACCACCACATTCGATGCTCCCGCGTTGATCGTCGTGCCGTTGAACACCTGCAAATTCGTGTGCCCGCTGTTGCCGTTTACATCCAAAGTCCCCCCGCCCAGCACCAGCGCCGAAGTATTGCTCGTGATATTAGCCTGCGTGATCGCTGACGAGAAATCCAACTCCAGCGTCCCGCCATTGACCGTCGTCGCCCCGGTGTAGGTTTCCTGCCCGTCCAGGATCAATGTTCCCGTCCCGACCTTCGTCAGGCTGCCCGCCCCGGTCAGATTCCCGCTAAAAATTGTACTTGCGCCATTATTCCCCACCGTCAGCGCCACCGCCCCGGCCGTCGTGTTCGCCAGCGCCAGGCTGGTCCCAAATGTCCCCGCCAGCCCTCCCAAAGTTGCATTGCTCAATGTGCTGAAATTCAGGCTCCCACCCTGATAGTTCAACGTGCTGTCCTGCAGTGCCAGGTTGCTGGTCAACTCCAGCGTCCCTTGCATCATTGTCGTGTTCCCGGAATACGTGTTCGCCGCGCCCAAAATCAATGTCCCGCCCCCCAGCTTGCTCAGGCCGAACACCCCGCCGTTGATGGACGGATTCCCGCCGATCACCCCGTTCTCCGTCAGGTTGCCCGCGATCGTGTCGATCCCAATGTCGTTGTTTAAGGTCACGCTGCCGTTGCCCATGTTCAAATCATTGGTGCCGGCAAAACTGTAATCGTCATACCAGCTCTGCGTGTTGTTGTTGACCAATGTGATCGTTCCCCCGCTCGTGTTATCCAGCGTCCCTCCCGTGATGATGAACGTCCCCACTGCCGTCGTGTTGCCTCCCAGCGCCGTGCTGCTGTTCAGGTTCAGCTTGCCCGCATCCATCTCCGAATAGCCGGTAAAAGTGTTGGTGCCGTTCAAGGTCACCGTCCCCGTGCCCGCAGCCTGGAAATTTAGCGGCGTCGGATTGAAGTTCGTCGTCGGCCCCTGGTTGTCCCCCGTGATGTTGTTCGAGATCACCGTCGCCCCCGACCCATTCACAATCAGCGCCTCTTGCAACAAATCAATGTTTCCCGTCACCATCCCCGCCGTCGTGTTCGCCGCCAGCGTCAGCGTCCCCGACCCGTTGTTCTGTAAAATGATGTCGTCGTTCTTGCTCCCAGCCTCGGCAATCGCCGTGGAAATAGTCACGCTCCCCGTGTTGCCTGTGATGAAAATACCCGAGTCATCCGCCCCAGTGCCGTGCTGCTGGAACAAAAGCGTGCCATTGTAGATCGAAAAATTCTGCGCGCTGTTGAAGTTCAGCACCGCCGGCCCGCGGCCCGGGCTGGCCACGCCGCCGGTCGTGCCGTTCATCGTAATGCTCGAGTTACCCGTCGTATTCCCAAAGCCAAAATTCAAGATCGTCGTATTGGCCGGTACCCCGCTAGGACTCCAATTGGTCGTCGTGCCCCAGTTCCCGCTGGTCGTGCCCAGCCAGTAGTCTTGCGCCTGCGCCTTCCCCGCCATCCCGAATAAAGCGACGACTAATCCCACCCCCAAAAGGAAGCGCGCCAAGGTTCTTATTGTCACGTCGTTGAGCATTTACATCCAGCCACGCGCCGAAACTATTAGGCTATTCCCCTCATTCTGCCAGACCCCCCTCATAGTCGCAATCTTGCATTTGTAAAAAATTTGCCAATTACGGCTCATTTTACCTGTCGAAATTAGCAGAAATCCGGCCAACCTGAACCTAGATTTGAGCATCCTCGCCGCCGAATAATTCCATGCTTTAAATAACTAATTAACAATCGTTTGCAAATTTCACAACCCGCACTCTCGTAGTCGTTTCGACTCCCATGCGTCATTGCTTCATTATCCAAACTCTGGATGTCCCCTGCCTGCGCCACCCCGGCCCGTCGCCACCGCCTCGCAATCCCCTCCACATCCGCCCCCCTTATCACTCTCCACCCGGTGCTTAAAAACTACCGCAATCAACCACCCGTCCGCCGACGCCGCCACTCCCACCATCCCGCCACCAACGCCAGCACTCCCCCAGCCGCGTAGGTCTCCGGCTCCGGTATGGGCTTAAAGGCAATAACCTCCCCGCTGCTCAAAATCTCCGCGCTATAATTCCCCGCCACCCCGTTCGGGTTCACAAACACAATCTGATTCACCTGCCCGCTCGTCAGCCCCGCAGTGCTCGTGCCGAAGAACAACTCGTCCGTCCCACCCCCGCTCCCCGCGATCGTCCCATTCCAGCCTAGCACCACCAATTCCGACCCCGCACCCCACCCTTGCCCACTCGATACGTCGAAATGGATCACGCTCGCCCCCGCCCCCAGGTCAATCGTGGACGTCGCACTCAGCGTCAAAGTGCCCAGCGTTTTGCTCGACTGGTTGAACCCCCCCGTGTTGAAAGTTCCCCCCGCTAGCGTCATGTTCGCCGTCACTGCCGTCAACGCTCCCCCATTGATTTGATCGCTCGCCCCCAGCAACAACGTCCCCCCGCTGTTGATGACCACGCTGCTCACCTTTGCCAGCACGCCGCTTCCGCTCGTCGCACTCAACTCGAGCGTCCCGTCGTCCACTGTCACTACCCCTGAAAAAGTTCCGCTGCCACTCAGTGTCACCGTCCCCGCAGTGCTCTTCGTCACGTTGGCCGTCCCGGCCAGACCGGCGCTCATCGTCCCGCTTTCCAAATCAAAATTCCCGCTGGTCAAGGTCCCCGACCCCGTCACATTGCCCCCGACCAGCGCCAGGTCGTCTATCGTGTCCTTGAATGTCGCCAGATTATAATTGCCCCCCGCTACCGTCACATCCGTCGTGTCCGCCAGCCGGTTGTTCCCCGTGTAGTCAAAATTTCCTCCATTCACAAAGACATTTGGCGTCGTCAGCGTCGCTGCCGCCTCGAAACTCCCGCCATTCACCGTCGTGTTGCCCGTGTAAGTGCTGGCCGTGCTCACCGTCACGCTGCCCGAACCGCTCACCGTCAGGCTCCCCGCCCCCGTGATCGCGTTGCTGGTAAACGCCGTGCTGCCCGTCCCCGACAAGGTGATGTTGCTCGTCGCCGAGGTCGCCACCCCGCCCGAAAACGTCAGCGTCGTCGCCGCCGAGCCATTATTCACCACGTAAAAATCATCATCCAGCGTGATCCCCGCGCTGATTTTCAATGTCCCGGAATTGCTCAAGGTGATCCCCGTCGCGCCGGATGTGCTGTTCTGGAACGTCAACCCCCCGGTGCCAGACATGGTCAACGCCGACGTCGTGTTAAACGTGATATTGCCCAGCGTTATCGCCGTGGCCCCCTGCGCCATCGTGGTCCGCGACGGCGTACCCGAAATGTCCGCCTCGTCCCCCGAATTATTCGGTGCCGTCCCGCCCAGCCAATTGGTACCGGTCCCCCAAGCCGTGCTCGTATTGCCCGTCCACGTTGCCGTGGTCGCTCCCGCGCCCCCCGCACCCACCACACCCATTAACAGCAGCACGCTGACCCATCGCCACCGGCGTAGGGTTGAAAACCATAAGATTCCTCTCTCACTCAACGTTAGTAACGACCGCATCAAGTAAGGGCCACCTTATTTGAAAACCTTGCCGTTCACTCATAGTAAAATATCCAAATTTAAAAAAAATTCCAGCCAAAAATAACGTGCGCCACACAAGGCAAGTCCCGCCTGCATCCGCTTCCGGATGCCTGTAACTTCTTAATTCTGCGCCCAATCGCCGCTACCGCTTCCGCGCGCGCTTGGCCGGCCGGTCAATCCGCGTGCCTTCCACCGTCACCAGCTTGGCAAACTTGTCGAGAATCTTCCCTGTCACCGGCCCCGGCTTTCCCGTGCCAATCATGCGCCCATCCACTTCCACCACTGCAATCACTTCCGCGCCCGTCCCGGTCAGAAAGCATTCATCGGCGATCCACACATCGTAACGCGTGAGGTTCTTCTCCTCCACCGTCAGTCCCAGCGTCCGCGCGATGTCCAATACCGCCCCGCGCGTGATCCCCGCCAGCGCCCCCGCCGCAAACGGCGGCGTCCGCAGCACACCCTTGTGCACCGTGAAAATGTTGTCTCCCGTGCACTCCGCCACATACCCCTGGTCGTTCAGCATGATCGCCTCGTGGTAGCCCAGATGCTGCGCTTCGATCTTCGCCAGGATGTTGTTCAAATAATTCAGCGACTTCACCGTCGGCGGCAGTGCCGCCGGGCTGATGCGCCGCGTCGGCACGGTGATGATCTTCATCCCCTGCTCGTAAAATTCCGGCGGATACAACTGGATCTTGTCCGCAATGATAATCAACTGCGGCTCGCTGCACGACTTGGGCGACAACCCCAGGCTCCCCACTCCGCGCGACACGATCAGCCGGATGTAGCCGTTCTTCAACCCGTTCACCCGGCACGCCTCGCACGTCGCCTCGGCGATTTCCGCCCGCGTCCACGGCAGCGTCAGCAAAATCGCCTTCGCCGAATACTCCAGCCGCTCCAAATGCTCCTCCAACCGGAAGATGCACCCGTCATACAGCCGGATGCCCTCAAAAATGCCGTCCCCATACAAAAACCCGTGGTCCAGCACGGACACCTTGGCGTCCGCCTGCTCGTGAAACCGCCCGTTGATATACACTTTCATGATGCGACAAAACGACGACGATGACATTTCTCCCCCCGCTTGTCCAGCCCGTGCTCTCCAAGATGGTGCATCGTTTTACTTTTCATTCCCCCATATCCACCCGCTCTCCCTCTCCAACTCCAAACTCGGCACCCGGTTGAACGCGATCCGCATGGGCGCCGCCGCCCGCGCCTCGTGCGCTCCCGCCCAATAAATCGCCCCCGACCCATACAGCAGATTCAGCCCGTCCACCGCCCGCAGCAGCGGTTCCCGCCGCCCCGCCTCCGTCGCAAACAGCGACGGCGTATGGTCCCGCGCATGCTCCAGTTGCGTCAGTGTCACGCCCACCCGCAGGGGCCGCGCCCCGTGCGCCAGCGGCCGCTCGCGCGCCCATATCTCCTCCAGTGCCGCGGCCAACTCCACCGTGTCCTGCGTCGGCTCCACCACCCTCTCCACTATCCAATGCCGGTCCTCCTCCCGCGTTTCCTCCGTGGTAAAATCCATCCACACCCCCAGCAATCCCGTGAAAAATTTCCCCGCCCGCAGCCGCATCGCCGCCTTCTGCAGCAAGCGGTGCAGCACCGCCAGCGCCTTCGGCTCATTCCGCAACTCCGGCGGCAGCACATGCGAATGCCCGATGCATGTTTTCCGCGAGGGTTCCGCCGCCCAGTCCCGCCCATGCAATTTTTCCCACAGCCGCTCCCCCTCCACGCTCCCCCACGCCTTCCGCAATTGCCCTCGCTCCGCTGCCACCAGTTGTGCCACCGTCCCCAGTCCCGCAGCCCGCAGCCGCTTTTCCATTCGCGGCCCGATCCCGCACAAATCCCGCAGCTCCAATTTCGCCAGCGCCGCCGGCCACTCCGCCTCGTCCAGCACCACCAACCCGTCCGGCTTCTGCATGTCCGAAGCCGTCTTCGCCAGGAACAAATTCGGCGCCACCCCGATCGAACACCGCAGCCACGGCCCCACCTTCTCCAGAATCGCCACCTTGATCTCGAGCGCCAGCGCCCGCGCCGCCTCCCGCTCCCGCCACCGCCCTGTCAACCGGCACGACACCTCGTCAATCGAATGCACCGCCTCCACATGCATCTCCTCCTCGATCACCTCCACCAGCCGCTCATGCAGCCGCACATACTCCGGCGGTCGCGCCTCCACAAACACCATCCCCGGACACATCCGCCGCGCGTCCCCCACCATCGTCCCCGTCTTCACCCCATGCCGCTTTGCCTCATACGACGCCGCCAGGCAGCATGTGCTGTCCGTCGGCACCGCCACCACCCCGACGGGCTTCCCCCGCAGCTCCGGCCGCAGGTGCTGCTCGCACGACGCGAAAAACGCGTTGAAGTCCAAAAATAGATGATTCAGCGCCACTCAATAAGTGAACATAAGAGCACTATACTTGTCAACAGATAGGGATCAACGCGCTGTAGCCCATAAATAACTTGGGGCCGTTAGTTCGACCGAAGCCAAGGCCACCCTCCGCGATTTTAGCCGGAGCATTTCCCCATCGCTACTTTGGCGGCTAAGTTCCGCGTTTACATTTCCGCAGCAACACGACACCGATCGTCCCGAAGCCCGTTAAGACCGCCACCGTGGACGGTTCCGGAGCCGGGGTGTAGGTGAAGTCTCCCGGTTCGAGGTCAACCTCGATATACAGGTTACCCAAATCGGTGGCACTGCCGGACGGGAGGTAATTGGGATTGGGATTGCTGACGCCCTGCAACCGGTCGCCATAGGCAGTGGTGTAGGACGTGGTTTCCCCGGCCCAAATACTTGAATAGGTATTATAAAAGTTCGGGTTGGACTGGATGCTTGAGCCGAACCAGTCGGGAACCAGCGAGGTGTTCCCCATGAGGAATAACTCGGAAAAATATCTTACGCCCCCGGCGCCGCCGTCGTTGCGGATGCCGGCCGGATGTTTATCCGCGCCTTGGCCAGCTCCGTCCCCGGCAACCCGTGATCCAGCACCTGCTGATACAGCCGCCGCGCCGTCTCGAATTGGTTTTTCTGCTCATACAAGTCGGCCAGTTCAAACAGGCAACGCGCCATCCAGTAACGCCCTTGCGGGCCAAGCTGGTTCGCCAGGGTCGCATCGTTCAAAAAATGCGCGATCACCCCGTAATATGCCTGCGCCGCATCCTCGGGATTCTGGTTGCGCGCCAGCATGTAACCCAGCTTGAACCCCGCCTCCACCCGCGCGTCCACCGGCAGGCTCGGCAGGCTCAGCAAATGCTCCAGCGCGGACTGCGCCGACTGCGCCTGGTCCCGGTAGGTGGAATCCTGGGACGACAACTCGACCAGGCAATCCGCCCGGTCCAGTTCCGCGCGCGCCCGGTCGGGATTGTCCGGCTGGTCGTGCAACAACCCTTTGTAAATCTCCAGCGCCGCCGCGAAATGGTTGTTCTTCCGCTCCAGGTCGCCCTGTCGCAACCGCACTTGAAAGTACAGGGGATGATCGTGATACTTCGCCTCAAATTGGCCCAACTTCGCTAGCGCATCCTGATACCCGTTACCCTCCCCGCGCGCTTCCGCATACAGGGCCGACTCATACAGCGCCAGCGGCGCGTATTCCGACTGCGGATACTTGTCCACCAAGTCTTGCATCAACTTTTGCGCATCTGCGGTCTTGCCGGCTTTGGCCTGTGCCAGCGCCTCGAAATACATTGAATAGATTGCTTCGTCCGAAAGCGGAAAACTCGTCTGGAGGCTTTTGAAAATTTGCTCATAATCCGCCGTCTGCCCCGGCAAATACGCCGCCTGCCCCAGCAAAAGCAGCGCCTCCGCCGCCAGCCGGTCCCGCAGTGCCTTGTCCACCGCCGGCGTGCCTTCCGCCGGCACCGCCTCCACCTCCGCCTGCAGCGCCTTCGCCCGCTCCGTGGCGGAAGCATCCGCCACGTCCACCGCCAGCCGCGCCGCCAGCCAGCGCAACCGCAGTTGCAGCTCCGGCGGCAGCGTCGCCGTCGCGTTGCTTGCGCCCAGCAACTGGTCCAAATGCTTGAAGGCTTCGGCCTCGCGCTCGTTTTCCCGTAGTGCGCTCAAGAGGTTCCATTCTGCCGGCCACCGCTCCAGCGGCGTCATGTCGCCGTTTGCCGCCGTCTCTTCCAAGTGGAGCGCCGCGTCGAGTTTCCCGGCTAAAATATCGCTCTCCACCGCCCGCAACAGCAAATCCCCGCGCGGCACCGGCGGGTTCGGCGCCGCCAGCAGCGCCGTGTAGGATTCGGCCGCTTCCGGATAATCGCCGCTCAGGTAATAGGAATCCGCCAGCAAGCCGGCCAGACGCGTGCGCTCCGGCCCATCCGGCTGCTCCATCCACAAACGGTGCAGGTAGTCGGCCGCGTCGCGGTAGCGCGGCGGATTGCTCTTCCAGGCGATTTCCGCCAGTAGCCGCCATGCCTGCGCATGCTCCGGCGAGCCGGGAAATTGGTCGAGCAGCTTCTGCGCGCTGCTCTGTGCATCCGTCAAGTTCCCCTGGCTCAAGGCCACCTGCGCCCGCAGCAGGTATATCCGATCCAACAACGGATGATTCGGCTGGTTCGTGGTCAAGTTGCCCAGCACCAACTGTAAACCCTGCGGATTCTGATTCTGCGACTGCTCCAGCAACGCCAGCGCAATCTCCTGCGTTAGCATCTCCTCCTGCGACAGCGCATTATGCGGGCGATTCAACACCTCCTCCAGCTTCGACGGGTTTTGCGCAGAATTCGGATCCAGCAGCGCCAGCAGCAGCCGCACGCTGTCCTTCGCATCCGCATCCTCGTCCGGCATGGTGTTGAGCAGTTGCGTCGCCACATTGATCGCCTCGTCGTGCCGCCCGAGCTTCTCCAGCACAATGGCATCCTCCTTGGCAAACTCCACCCCCGCCGGCTGGTTCAAAAATTCCTTCGCCCGCTGCGCCAGGGTGGCCTCCCTTTCGACTGTCGCCTCCCCGGTCAGCATCATCTGGCTGCGCCACAGTGCCGCCTCAAATTGGGCCTTTTGCAACGGGGTCGTCGCCGCCTCGCCGGCCCGCTGCCACGCCGCCTGGCTGGCTGCGGCATCCTTCGCCTGTTCCGCCAGCAATGCCTGCACCACATAATACCATGGCCGATCCGCCGCCGGCAGCCCCCCTGCCGACACCTTCGCCAGTTGTGCCGCCGCCTCCGGCCACTGCGCCAAACGGGCCGCCAACAACGCCGCGCGCACGGTATAGGACCCCGAATCCTTCGCGCCCACGGCATTCAACGCCGTCGTCGCATTCCCCACCTGGTCCAGCGCCAGCCACGCCGTGGCCAGGTCCAAATTCAACGCATCCTTTGTCTTGGCATCAATTCCCGGCGTCGCCAGCGCCTGCCGAAACAGTCCTTGTGCCAAATCCGGCAAACCGACCCGCAGGGCGTCCCGCCCTGCCGCCGCCGTCCATTCCGCCGACACCGCCGCCGCCCCGGTATCCGGCCCCGCCATCGGATAAGGCACCGGCTCCACCCCTCCCGCTGGCGTCGGCCCATTTGCCGGCAAAGTCTGTCCCGCCGCCAGCGCGCACGACCCCAATGCAAATACTCCGGCGGCGATGCTCACCCTCCGAAATATCCCCCACCCTCCGCACGCGGTGTAATTCATGAACCCGAAACCGTGACCTGCGCCGCGTTGCTTACTGTCGTGCCCAGCAAATTCGTTGCTTGCAGCGTGTAGTTGCCCGCGGCGGCCGATTGCACTTTCGAGAGCATCAATGTAGTCGTCTGTGCGCCGCTGACAACCGTAAGTTTCGGGTTCGTAGAGTTCCGCACCATTTTGCCATTCAAAAGCCATTGATACTTGGTGGTGATCTTCGCCGGTGCGCTCACCTTCGCGGTCAACGTCAGGCTGCCGCCTTTGGCCACGGTACTTTTTGCCGCCGGCTGCGTGGTGATGTTCGGCAGCCCCACCACCACATTCACCCGCGTGGTCACCGACTTACCCTGCAAATTAAAGGCATACAACGTCACCTGGATCTTCCCTGCCTGATTATGCACCGGCGTGATGCTGATGTGGTTGTTGATCGGCTCCCCGTAGGTGGACGACAGCGTCAGCACCCCCGTCGGCAGCCCCGTCGCAAAAAACTCCTGCAACGGTTGTCCCACCACCACATACTGGAAATCCGCCAGCGCGCTTGTGGCCACGGCTGAATTTGATAATTCCGCCGCCAGACCGTTGCTCGCATATAGGTTGCCGTGACTGTCCAAGGCCAATCCCTGTGGGTCCTTCGTCGCCGCTTTGAGATACACGCTTACAACACCCCCGGGCGTGATCTTGGATATCGTCCCGTTGCCGTAATTGGCCACGAACAGCGTGTTGTTCCCGTCCATCGTCAGCGCCCGTGGTTCGTTAAACCCCGACGCAAATAAACTCACGTTGCCCTCCGGCGTGATCTTCGTTATCGTCCCGTTGTTGAAGCTCGCCACGAACAGGTTGTCGTTGCTGTCTATTGCCAGCGCCGCCGGCGACTGCAATCCGTTCACGAACTGCGTCACGTTGCCAGCCGGATCAATTTCAAAAATTGTCCCGTTCGACCCGTTGTCAAAGTTCGCCACAAACAGGTTGCCGCTGCTCGCCAGCGCGATCCCCTGCGGGTTGGTTAGGTTCGCGTCCGAGACGAAAACCGACCCGCTCCCGTCCTGGAAAACCTCCACCACCCCGCCGTAACCTCCATCCGTGATAAACATCGTCCCATTGCCATCAAACACCAGCCCGCGTGGCGCGATTAAACCGCTGGTGAACACGCCCGTCGCCCCTCCAGGCTGAATCTCGTAAATAGCGCCGGTGGCGTTGAACTGGTTCGCGCTGCTCGGCGAAGTCAAAATGAACAGGTTGCCAAAGGCATCGAATCCCAGACCCTCCGGGTTCGGATAACACTGACCGCGCGGATAATTATCCGCGCTCTTCAACATGGTCGTCACGCTCCCTGCCGGCGTGATGTTTGAAATCGTTCCATCGCCGCCCGTGTAGTTGGCCAGCGGCAGTTGGGTCTGGACCTGCCCCAGCGTCGAATCCAGGTTCACAATCGTGTCGTTCGCCACCGCATCCGCCACGCTCATCCCGTTACCGATCACATTTCCGAACACCGTGAAGCCCCCGTTGTTCGCCGGCCCCAGCGTGTTCGTGTTGTTGCCCAAATTGATGAACCACTGGCTCGTCGCGCTGTTCGGATTGCCGCCCACTTTCGCCATCGCAATCGTCCCCCGCGTGTTCGGCGTCTTGTATTCGTTCGTCACGTTTGCAAACGTCGGCACGTTCGTATAATTCCCCGAAAATCCACCCCCCGCGCCACGCCCCAGTTGAAACCCGCCGCCCTGAATGATGAAACCCGGCACCGAACGGTGAATCAGCCCGTCGCCGTAGCCGCTGAACCCGGCCCCGTAGTTGCCCGCGTTCACATATTGCATGAAATTCGCGCACGTCTTCGGCGCCACCGTGTTTAGCAACTGAATGTCAATGTTGCCCGTCGGCACGATGTTGAGCGTCGTGTTGTTGCCGCTGGTCGAAAACACCCCCTTGCTCATTTGCAGCCGCACGATCGTCCCATTGTAGCCCTTGAACCCGAACACCGTGTTCATATCCAGCATCACGGGCGCCCCATTATACGGCATCTTGATCTCGACCGGGGTCTGCTTCACCACTAGGGTTAAGGTCTCCGTGGTGTTGCTGGTCACCGCCTGTGCCATCCCGGCGGATAACGCCAAAGCCAAGCAGGCCAACCCTGTTATTAAACAGTTAGGTTTCATCAAAGTAAGCATATCCCTTCGGGGGCCGGATTTAAAGCTAATAACCCTCCGGCCAGGGTTAAAGTTCCGTAAATGTGCCCAACAACCGTTGCCGGGCCCTTCCCCCATGAGAGGCGCCAGCCGCCCCCTTTCTTCCCGGGTTTCACCCAATTCAGAACCCCTTGACCTTGAACAGCGAAGTCACCGATTCATTCCCGTGGATGCGCTGGATCGCCTGGGCCAGCAAGGGTGCCACTGACAACACCTTGATGGGCAGGTCCCGCGGGTCCACCGGCGTCGAATTCGTCGTAATCAACTCATCCAGCGCGCTCGCCCGCAGCCGCTCATACCCCGTCTCGTTCAAAACCCCGTGCGTCACCGCCGCCCGCACCGTCTTGGCCCCCCGCTCCTTGATCAATTTTGCCGCCGCCGTGATCGTCCCGGCCGTCTCCGTCATGTCGTCCACCATCAGCACATCCCAGCCGTCCACGTCCCCGACCAGGTTCACCGCCTCCACCGTCGTCGAGGACACCCGCCGTTTCGCCACAAATCCCAGCGGACAGCCCAGCATTTCCGCGTACGCCGCCGCCATTTTCATCCCCCCCACGTCCGGCGAAATCACAATCAAGTGCTCCAGGTTCTTCAGCTTCTCCAAGTAGTCGAATATAACAGGCGAGGCATACAAATGGTCCACCGGCACGTCGAAAAACCCCTGGATCTGCTGCGCGTGCAAGTCCATGGTCAAAACCCGGTTCGCCCCCGCCGCAACCAGCAAATTCGCCACCAGCTTCGCCGTGATCGGCACCCGCGGCTGGTCCTTCCGGTCCTGCCGCGCATACCCGTAAAACGGCAGCACCGCCGTTATCCGGTCCGCCGACGCCCGCCGCGCCGCGTCAATCATGATGCACAGCTCCATGATGTGATGGTTCGCCGGATTGCACGTGGACTGGATGATGAACACGTCCGCCCCGCGGATGTTCTCGTTGATCTTCACAAACGTCTCGCCGTCTGGAAACGCCTTCACCGTCGCCTGCCCCAACGGCGCGCCCACATGCTTGCAAATCTCCACGGCCAGTGCCGGGTTCGAATTGCCCGTAAATATCTTCAGGGAATTGCCGTTCATGCCAAGGGAGGAAGCAGCCCCCTTGCTGACGCACTCGCGCCCCGAATGCAAACTTTCTGTGACGTCCCGTCCCGACCGCCCTATAATTCCCTTTTCCCCGCACCGGAATGTATTTAGCTTCACCACCCCCCATGCATTCAAGCCACCCTTTCTTTGTCTTGTGGATCTTTTGGATCATCTACTGGATTGCCTCCTCCAGCGGCACCAAACGCACCGTCCACACCGCCCGCTCCCGAGGACGCTCCTTCGCCTTTCTGGTCATCATCGCCCTGCTCATCCTCAGCAACGATGGTCGTCTCCCCTGGCTGATGCGCCATCTCTACGAACCCGGCCGCGCCCTCGAAATTTTCGGCCTCATCCTCTGCGCCGGGGGCATCGCCTTCGCTATTTGGGCCCGCCGCTACCTTGGCACTAATTGGAGCGCCCAACCCACCCTCAAGGAGGGCCACGAACTCATTATGACCGGCCCCTACCGCTACGTCCGTCACCCCATCTATACCGGCCTCCTCCTCGCCATCTTCGGCACCGTCATCGCCAGTGGCCGCATCTTTGACTTCCTCGTCCTCGCGTATCTCGTCATTGACACCCACTTCAAAGCCAAAATCGAGGAATCCCTCATGCTCCAGCAATTCCCCGACACCTACCCCGCCTACCGCGCCAAAACCAAAGCCATCATCCCCTTTGTCCTTTAACCCCACCGATTGACCCCATGCCCGCCGGTTCCCCATCCGATGAAATCCGTCTGACCGCCTCCGGCGGCCCGGCCGGACGCTTCACCCTCTGCCTCCGTCAGGGCCTGCTCTGGATTACCGCTGAAGGAGAACCCTCCGGCCAGGATCTCGTCACCTGCTTTCAACACGCCCAGGACGCCGGCTGGCTCGAACCTAACATGCGCACCCTCGTGGACATGACCCGCTTCACGGGCGTCGTTGAATGGTCCGCCATTCACGCCATCAAACGTCTCGCCCCCTGGGGCACCGGTCCCGGCAGCGCGCCCCGGACCGCTTACCTCGCGCGCGACAACTTCACCGGCATGATCATAAAAATTCTCAGCCTCCTGTTTCCCCGCACCCACCACCGCCTCTTCTTCAACGAAACCGAGGCCCTCGCCTGGCTGCGTGCCCCCGATTCGCCCCCCGTTGCCTCATTGCCTGGATTGGCCTGAACCACCCACCCCTTCAATTCCCCTCCCCCGAAAAGCAAATTCCTGTTAGTTAAGCTGGGACGCCCAGAAGGGACGCCCAGAAGGGGTCAGGTTTTACATTTATCCCTCGGCCATCCTATCAGTTGAGCCGGTCGAATTCGAACTGCTGCGATGGAAAGATGCCGAGCTGTTCGATAAACCAGTTGTACAAAGGACGATTGTTTTCGAATTCGAGAGTGCAGCTCGAGTGGGTCCTATCAGTTCAGTTCAATCGCCACGTCACGGAGTTATCTGGTTGCAACTCAACCAAATAACTTAAATCGCCATCCATGCCGGTATCTATCAGTTACTCACTCCCCGCGGCCCGCGGCGGCACTGACCCCGGGCGAATCTGCCCGAGCAGCTCCTCCAGGTGCGCCACGCGCTTGAACAGCTCCGGCAGCCGCCCCTTAAGCACGTGCACCTTCTGCGCCACCATGTAGGGCATCGAGGGGCTGTCCCGCACATAACTCTTTGCCGGCAAATCATGAATCACCCCGCTCTGCGCCCCAATCATCGCGCCCGCGCCAATTCGCAAGTGCCCCGTCAACCCCGCCTGGCCGCCCACCACCACGTAATCCTCCAGTGTTGTGCTCCCCGAAATTCCCACCTGCGCCACAATCAGGCAATGCTTCCCCATCACCACATTGTGCCCAATCTGCACCAAATTGTCTATTTTTGTGCCCTCGCCAATCCGCGTTTCGGAAAAACGCGCCCGGTCCAGCGTGCTGTTCGCCCCGATCTCCACGTCGTCCTCCAGCACCACCCGGCCGATTTGCGGTATCTTCTCATGCCGCCCCGCGTTCGTGTCGTAGCCAAAGCCATCCGAGCCCACCACCACGCCCCCGTGCAGCCGCACCCGCCGCCCCAGCGTGCAATACTCCATCACCGACACCCGCGGCATCAGCCAGCAATCAGGCCCCACCACCGCCTCGCGACCCACATACACCTGCGCCTGCAGCACCGCCCCAGCTTCCACCCGCGCACCCGCCTCCACCACGCACAGCGGCCCCACATACGCCTCCGCATCCACCACCGCCGTCGCGTCCACCACCGCGCTTGGGTGCACTCCCGCCTGCGGCTTCGGCCACAAGAGTCGCTCAATCTCCCGGCACACCCGCGCCAGCCCCAACGAGGGCTTGCCCATCCGGATAAAAGCCTGCCCCGCCACAGGCTCCCCCACATAATCCTCCGGCAGCAAAATCATCGTCGCCTTGCACCCCGGCACATCCGCCTTGTATTTCAGGTTGCCCAGAAATGCCAGGTCCCCCGGCTGGGCCTGCTTCAAGGACGCAATACCGCCCACCGGCTGCGCCGCGTGGCCTTCCACGCGGCCTTCGCCGACCAGGCGCAATAGCTCGTCAACCGTGTAGGCGATGCGCACGGCGGCAATGAGGAACAAATGCAGGGCGATTCCGCCGCGCAGGCCCACCCGGCCCGCATCTGCAAATTAATTGGTGATTGCACTCGCAGCCGGCTTCGTGGCTGCTCCTGTGCCGGTGGCGGCCGGCGCACCGGCGTTCAGCACCGCCAGCACGTCCTTGGTGATGTCCATCGAGGGATCGTAATAAACCACCGACAGCCCGGAGGAATTCAGCACCAGCGAAGCCTTCTTTTTCTTCGCGAGCTCCACTACGACCACCTTGATCGCGTCAAATTGCGTCTGCACAATCGTCTGCCGGCGGTCCTGCAGTTCCTGTTCCATGCTCTGCTTGAAACCGGCAATCTCCTGCTGCGCCTGGTCAAACTGCTTCTTCTTCGCATCCAGGTCCTTTTGATACTGGGCGCGTGCCTCGTCCGTCAGTGCCGCGTTGTTGACCTTGGCATTCAGATCCTGCGCGTCCTTGGCCACGGCGGTGGCGTCCTGGATCTTGGCAGTGATTTCCTTGTTCGCGGCTTCCACCGCGCTGGTGAACTTCATTTGCGCCGCCTGGGCTTCGTTGGAGCCATTGAAGACTGCGCCAACGTCAACGACGAGAATGACCGGGGTATTTTGAGCTTGTGCCGGCAACGCGAGCGCGGCCGCACAGAGGAGTGAGAGGAGGGTTTGCTTCATGGTGAAAGGATTAAGAGTATACAATTAAACGACTTCGGCGAGCAGGAAATTACATCCTCCAAAACCCGTTTTTTCACGCGAAGTTCCGCAAAGTCGTGCGATAAATTTCCATTCTCAAAACACATTGGCATTCAACATCTTGCAGTCCTCGTCCATGGGTGCATTTTCGCTGATTCAAAAACGCCGTCCCATCCCCGCCCAGATCTTGCCCCCCACTTCATCCACAAAGTTTTGCCCCTGTTCTGCTCTCGTCGCATGGCCCAGTCTTGCCCGACGCTCCCCGGCGACTTTTAGAAAACCGTGCCGAAGGAGAAATTGAACTGGATGCTGTGCGACTGGAACTGATCCGGGTTAAGCGGATACCCCAAGTCCAGCCGCATCGGCGCTCCGAGTATCAATATCCGCAATCCCAGCCCCAAGTCCTGCCGATAGGCTCCTGGAGCAAATTGGAATGCGCCATCGTTTACATAGCCAAAATCATAAAACGCCGCCAGCCGCACCGGATTGAAAAGCTCGATGCTATACTCCGGGCTGAAATAGAGGAAACTCTCGCCACCTGTCGGCTGCCCGTAGGCTGGCGTCGCGAAGGCCGAGTCCCGCGGGCCGACATTGCGGAACGAATAGCCGCGCAAGTTGTAGGGCCCACCGAGGAAATACCGTTCCGCGTAGGGAACCGTCTTGCCCCCGTAACCCAGGATGGACCCGGCCCGCCCCACCAGCGACGCCACCTGGTTGCCAAAACTGTAGGTCGGCCACCACCACCCCACCCGCCCCTCCAGCCGGTAGTAATTTGTCTGCCCCATGAACGGCCCGCCCGCCAGTTCATTCACCAACTCGTAGCGCGAACCATCGGTCGGAAACACCAGATCATCCCGCGTGTCCCGCAGCAGGGTGAAGCCCACTTTTGAAATCGAGGTGTGCCCCTCTTCCGCAAAAATCTGCGGCGCCGCCCCCAGTTGCACGTCCTTGATCTGCACATCCTCCAGCGTGTAGCTCAACCGGCCCTCCACCAACTCAAACAGCCGCTTGCGTAAATACACGTCAAAACCCGTCCGCACTTCATTAAACGTCGCGCTCAGGTAGCCCGTCTCCGACCGGTAAATCTCGATGCCCCCGGCCAGCTCCCGCTCCCACAGCCACGGATCCTCAAACGACAGCAGCAAATCATTCGACGTCGCCCCGATGCTGAACCGGATGCGCGCCTTCTGGCCGCCGCCCTGGAAATAATTCCGGTAATTGAACAGGTCGAAATTGCTCTGCGTCAATTCCACGTAGCCCACCAGGCTCTCCACGGTCGAAAAACCCGCCCCGAACGTCAGGTTGCCCGTCCGCCCCTCCTTCACCGTGATCCGCAGGTTCCGCCGTCCCGGGATGTTCGTCGTTTCCGGCGCCAGGTTCACCTCGTCGAAATACCGCGTGTTCTTCAGCCGCGCCTCGCTCGTCTTCATCCGCACCGTGTCAAACACATCCCCGGGCGCAAGTGCCAGTTCCCGCACAATCACCGAACTCCGCGTCTTGGTGTTACCCTGGATGTTGATGCCTTCCACGAAAAACTTCTCCGACTCCACAATGGTGAAGTTTAAGTCAATGTTCCCGGTGTCGAGGTTCGGCTTGCGGTCCGCCCGCGCAAACGTGTCCAGGTAGCCGTGCTCCCCGTAGAAATCCCGCAGCGCATCCGCGTTCTTGTCCACTATCTCCGGCGCAAACACGTTCCCGCTCTTGATTGTCAGCAGCTTTTGCAGTTGCGCCGTCTGGAAAATCGTGTTCCCCGAAATCGCAATGCTCCCGATGTGGTATTGCCGCCCCTCATGGACGTGGATCACGATCCGCAACTCGTCCTTTTGCGGGTATTGAAACTCCACCTCGCTGTTCGGAATGTCCACATCCAGGTAGCCCTTGCTCTTGTAAAACGCCCGCAATTTGTCCAGGTCATCCTGAAAGACATCCTCCTGGTAGCGTCCGCTCCCCGTGATCCACGAAATCAGCCAGGTATAGTCCGTCGTCTCAATCTGGTCGCCGAGCGTCCCGCCGCTGATGTGGGCGTTCCCCACAAACTTCACCGCCGAAATCGTCACGTCCGGCCCTTCGTCAATGTTGAAGGTCACCACCCCGGTTCCCGTGTTGTCGTTCTTGTCTATCGAGTCCGTGATCTTTACGCGTGAGTAACCCCGCTTCTGGTAAAATTGAAACAGCTTCTCCGCGTCGCGCTTCACCTGCACCTCGTCCAGCACCCCACCCGCCTGCGTCTTCACCTCCTCGGACAACCGTGACTTCGAAAACTCCTTGTTCCCCTGGTAAATCACCGCCGACACCCGGTATTTCGGCAATATCGCCAGTACCAGCCGCACCCCATGCCCGGGCCCGAGCGACTCCCGGCTGCCCTCGATGTATTCATAAAGTCCCGTCTCGTAAAGCGAGCGGATTGACTGGTCCAGTAGCGCCTGGCTGAACTGCATCCCCTCGCGCAAATTAAGGTGTGCCAGAATCGCCTCCCGGTTAATCTGTTGCGGACCAACGATTTGTATCGAAATCTCTTCCACCACCGGCTGCGGTTCCGGCGGTGGTGGCACCGTCGGCACTGCTGCCAGCGGGTCCGCCGCCCCGGGCGCAGCTGCGCCCGTTCCCTGCGCCATCACTGGCACAGCGATACTCATCCATCCCGCAGCCACAACCGCCAGTAAAAGCGGCCAGGTGCGGCTACGAGGCGTGTGCAGTGTAATTTTCAAAACGCGTAAGTCGTTTATTGAAAGTAAGCGGGATGTCACTTATCGGCCCGTTACGGTTTTTGGCAATGATTAATTCTCGCTTCACCGCTTGTTGCTCCGCCGGTTCCTCCCCATCCTTCACGTCCCGGGCCTTCGACAACAGCAGCACCACGTCCGCATCCTGCTCGATGGAACCCGATTCCCGCAGGTCGCTCAACCGCGGCAGCCGCTTCTCCTTTTCCGATTCCCGGTTCAACTGGCACAGCACCATCACCGGCACGTTCAGCTCCTTCGCCATCGCCTTGACGCCGCGCGACACCTCCGCCACCTCCTGCTCGCGCGAGTTGTAGCTCCCGCTGGCCGTCACCAACTGAATATAGTCAATAATCACCAGCCCCAGCTTGTGCTTCGCGTGCAGCCGCCGCGCTTTTGCCCGCATCTCCAAAATCGTCAGGCTCGCGCTTGCGTCTATCCACAGCGGCGCCTGCTTCAGCAACTTCGCCGAGTCGTTCAACTCCTGCTTGCGGTCGCAAAAACCGTTCTTCAGCTGCTGCATGTCCGCCCGTGCGTGCGAGCACAGCAGTCGCATCGCCAGTTGCTCCGCCGCCATCTCCAGGCTGAACACCAGCACCGCCGTCGGCGCCCGCTGCTCCCGCGGCGCCGGCAACACCGCATGCTCTGCGATATTCAGCGCAATCGAAGTCTTGCCCATCGAGGGCCGCGCCGCCACCACGATCATCTCCGCCGGGTGGAACCCGAACGTCAGCTTGTCCAGGTCCGTGAACCCGCTCGGCACCCCGCTCACCTCGCCCCGCCGCGACAGCATCTGTGCGATCATCCCCGCCGCCTTGTCCACCGACTTGCTGACCGGCTCCGCCGAGTCCGAAATCGTGTCCTGCTGGAT
>CAZDAQ010000022.1:5245-24965 GCA_964503425.1 uncultured Opitutales bacterium | reverse complement strand
GGATTCAGGTGGACGCCCTGCAGGACGTGACTGTCCGCGAGGGCCTCACCGAAATTCGCGCCAGCGTTGACTACCAAATTGACAATGCCGGCGTCCGCGAGTTGCGCCTGCAACTGCCCGCCGATGCTGTCGGCGTCCGCATCAGCGGTGCCCAAGTCAGCGACAGCCTGCCCGACACCGGCCAGCCCGGCGTCTGGCGCGTCCGCCTTGCCCGCCGCGCCCTCGGCGAGGAAAATCTCGACGTTTCCTACCAGCTACTTCCCGCGGCGGACAGCCACGTCCTCTCGCTCACCGGCCTCAAAGCCCTCGACGCGAATTTGCAGCGCGGCTACCTCACCCTCCGCGCCCGCGGTCGCCTCGAAACCCGCGTTGCCAATCCCCCGGCCGCCCTGCAATCCGCCGATTGGGAAACCGTCCCCGCCGCCCTCCGCCGCAATCTCGACAACACCGCCGCCAGCCAGACGTTCCGCGTCGTTGACCCCACCTTCACGGTGGCCGTGGATGTCGTAAGCCACGAAGCCGCCGAAGTCCTGCCCGCCCGCGTCGTCTCCGCTTCCCTGCGCTCACTCGCTTCGCGCGATGGCCAGTTGCTCACCAGCGCCACCGTCCGCCTCTTCCCCGGCGACAAACGCTACCTCCATCTCCGGCTTCCTGAAAACGCGCAATTCTGGTTTGCCTTCGTGAATGACAAGGGCGTCTCGCCCAGCCGCGTTGGCGACGAAATCCTCCTGCCCCTCGAGGCTCACCCGCTCGCGGGCGAGCCCGCGATCGTCGAGTTCCTGTATTCCCAGCCCCTCGCCGCCGCCGGTATCTGGAGCCAGGCCTCCCTCGCCGGCCCGCGTTTCGACCTCCCGCTCGAAAACATCTCCTGGCAGATCTTCCTCCCCGAGGGCTGGACGTTGCGCGATTGGTCCGGCCCCTGGCAAAAAGTGGATGCACCTCCGGCCCCCATCGCCTCCACCCGCAACCTCGACGACTACCTCGCCGGCGAGTTCACCCGTGAACACGCCCAGACCCTCGAAGCCCAAAAATTCCTCGATGCCGGCAACCAGCTGCTCCAACAAGGCCAGCAGGAAAAGGCCCGCGACCTATTCAGCAACGCCTACCAAATCTCCCAGCACGACGCCGCCTTCAACGAGGACGCTCGCGTGCAGTGGCAAAACCTGCGCGAGCAGCAGGCCCTCGTCGGCCTCGCCAACCGCCGCAATTGGTTCGGCGCCAACAACGGCAACACCAACAACGGCGGCATCGCCGGGGGCGGTGGCTCGGGTCTCGCCCAAAACGCCAATGCCGAAAGCCCCGTCCTCAGCCAAAGCGAAGTCCTGAACTACACTGACGACCAGGCCCGCAAAATCCTCGGCTCCAACGGCGCGGAGGACAATGCCACCCTCGCCAGCCTCGCCCAGCGCCTCGTTCAGCAGCAAACCGCCACCCTTCCCCAGCCCGCCGCCATCCGTGCCACCCTCCCCGAACGCGGCCCGGATTACGAATTCACCCAGTCCTTGCAGGTCAATCCCTGGTCCGACCTCTCCCTCTCCCTCACCGCTGGCCCCGCGCGCCCGGCCCTCTGGTCCGACCTCGCGGCCCTCGCTGCTCTCGCCGCCATCCTCCTGGCTGCCGCCACGCTCGCCCGCCGCAAATCCTCCGTCTGACGTTTACAGCACTTCCCACATCGCCTGCTCGTAGAGAGGATAAACGAAGAGACCAAGTCTCCCATCTTGACTGACGGAACCTCCATTTAGTTGCGGCCAAAACATCCACCCTGCATCTACCCATGCGTATCTGGGCGGCAACACACACCCCACCACCCTACTTCATCGCCCCCAGCGCTTCTTCCCGGCTCGCGTAGATCGGGAATATGCTCGTGAAGCCGGAGATCTCAAAGACCTGCTTCACCGTCGGCGTCAGCGAAGTCAGCCCGATCGCTCCCTGCAGCTTGCGGAATTGCTTGGCCGAGGCCAGCAGCACGCGTAGCCCGGCGCTCGAAATGTATTCCAGCCCGCCCGCGTCCACCAGTACCTTGCTCACGCCCTTGCCGGCGAGGCCGTTGAGCTCGGTCTCGAGCTGTCCATGGGTATTGATGTCGAGGCGCCCCTTGAGGCTGACGACAGTGATGGCGTTGACGACTTCGGTGCGGATTTCCACGGTGATTCCTGGCTAAAGGTTAAATAAGCAGCGGGGTAACGAATGGATTGCTAGTCTTGCGCCACCGACCGGGCGTTAGCAAGTAGAAATCCAGCGCCACCGGATTCCCCGTCCCCATCCCCGACTCGGGCCTGAACCTCCCTCCCCCGCCCGCAACCTCCCCTGCACCCGGCTCCGGGACGCTACTTGATGCCAAGAACATGGAAGATGACCTCAAAGGACATGGCAAAAATGAACGCTCCAAGAAAAATGCACACGGGCAGCGTCAGCACCCACGCCAGCAGAATGTTGCGCAGCGTTTCCTTCTGCAGTCCCGAATGGTTGGCGGCCATTGTGCCGGCAATGCCCGAGGAAAGGACGTGCGTCGTGCTCACTGGCAGGCCAAAACGGTCGGCGGCGAGGATCGTGCACATCGCCACCAGTTCCGCGCAGGCGCCCTGTGCATAGGTCAGGTGCGCCTTGCCGATTTTTTCCCCCACCGTTACCACGATGCGCTTCCAGCCCACCATCGTGCCCAGGCCCAGGGCAAAGGCGACGGCGATCTTCACCCACACCGGGATATACTTCGTGAGCTGGTCCAGGGAAGTCTTATAGGCGGTCAACAGCGTTTTGGCATCGGCGTCGGTAACCTTGCCGCTTTTGAGCAGCTTGGCGATGCCTTCGTCCACCAGATAAACATTGGTGCGCAGGGCGCTGCGCGCCTCCGGACTCAGTTGGGAAAAATCCTTCAGTGGGGTGATGGTTGCCGTAACCTGCTGGTTGAGCGCCGCAATGGCCGGCAGAGTTTCCGGCGTAAGCTGGCCGCCGGGCCCGACGTAATTAGTGACCAGGGTGGTCGCATTGGCGGACAGCGCCGCTGCTTGCCCCGCGCCCGCGGGTCCGGCGGCGCTGATCAGCGCGATGGTGACTTTTTGCGAATCGCTGGTGACATGCTGCAACGTCACGGAATCGGCATTCATGTTCACCGCAAACAGCCCCGGAACAATGCCGATCAGGATCAGCATAATCAGCCCCATGCCTTTTTGGCCGTCGTTCGAGCCATGCGCGTAGCTGACTCCCGTGCAGGTGAACAACAGGAGCGAGCGAATCCACCACGGCGGGGCCTTGCCCTTCTCGGGGGCGCGGTAGAGCGCCGGGTTTTTAATCAAAGCCTTGGACAGCAACAACAGCAGCCCCGCGCAGCAAAACCCCACGATGGGCGAAATCAGCAGCGCCAGGCCGACGTTTTTGGTGCTCGCCCAATTGACGCCACCCATAAAGTGATGCCCCGGCAGGATCAGGGCATGCGCGAGCCCAACCCCCAGAATCGAGCCAATCAAGGTGTGCGAACTCGACGCCGGCAGGCCCAAATACCATGTCCCCAAGTTCCAAATAATCGCGGATAGCAGCAGCGAAAAAACCATCGCAAACCCCGCGCTCGACCCCACATGGATCACCAGTTCCACCGGCAGCAAACTGATGATGCTGTAGGCCACCGTGCCGCTCGAAACGAGCACCCCAATCAGGTTCCAGCAGCCCGACCACACCACCGCATAGTGCGGCCTCAACGTGTGCGTGTAGATTACCGTGGCCACCGCGTTCGCCGTGTCATGGAAGCCGTTGACAAACTCAAAGCCCAGCGCCAGGCCCAGCGCCAGAATCAAAAACACCGCCTCTACCGCGGGAATGGTCACATCGCCAATATGCATGGAATCGCCTCCTTCGAGCAACGCCGGAGACTAGCGCGCAATTGTGCCGGGAACACGGCAGCAACGTTACTCTCTCGTGAACATCCCTGCCCAAGGCCTAAACAAAAGTCTAACCTAATCCCCCTACTCCCACTCAATCGTCGCCGGCGGCTTCGACGATATGTCGTAAACCACCCGCGACACCCCGCGCACTTCATTCGTAATCCGGCTCGAGATCTTCTGGAGCAAATCCGTCGGCAGCCGGCTCCAGTCCGCCGTCATCGCGTCAATGCTCTCCACCACGCGCACCGCGATTACCCAGGTGTAGTTGCGCTCGTCGCCCACCACGCCCACCGACTTCACCGGCAGGAACACGCAAAACGACTGCCACACTTTCCAATACCAGCCCGTCGCCATCATCTCCTCCTGCAAAATCGCGTCCGCCCGGCGCAAAATCTCCAGCTTGTCCGGCGTCACCTCGCCCAGTACGCGCACCCCCAGGCCCGGCCCCGGGAACGGCTGGCGCCATACGACCTCCCGCGGCAGGCCCAGCTTGGTGCCCACGGCGCGCACCTCGTCCTTGAACAGCTCGCGCAGCGGCTCCACCAGCTTCAGCTTCATCTTCGCGGGCAGGCCGCCGACATTGTGGTGGCTCTTGATCACCGCCGCCGGGTTGTTCCCAATCGAAACCGACTCGATGACATCGGGATACAGCGTCCCCTGGCCGAGAAATTCCGCATGCCCGACCGACTTAAGCGATTTCTCAAACACCTTGATGAACGTCCCCCCGATGATCTTGCGCTTCGCCTCCGGGTCGTCCACGCCCTTCAGCCGCCGCAAAAACAGCGGCCCGGCGTCCGCCACGCGCAAGTCTATGCGAAAATGCTTTTTGTAAAGGTTGATGACCGCCTCGCGCTCGCCCTGCCGCAGCAGGCCGTTGTCCACAAACACGCACACCAACTGCTTGCCAATGGCCTTGTGCAGCAGCGCCGCCGCCACCGACGAATCCACCCCGCCGCTCAACCCGAGGATCACGCGACCCTTGCCGACCTGCGCGCGCAGGTCGCGGATCGCCTGCTGGATAAACTCGCCCATCGTCCAGTTGCGCTTCGCCCGGCACACGCCGAAGAGGAAATTCTTGTAAACCTCGATGCCCCGCTCGGTGTGGAAAACTTCAGGGTGAAATTGGATGCCGTAGAAATTCCGCTGGCGGTCCTCAATGGCCGCGTATTCGGAATTTTCCGTCGCCCCGATGGCGGCAAAACCGGGCGGTAGTTGAATCAGCCGGTCGCCGTGTGAATTCCACACCCGCAGCTTTTTCGGCAGGCCGGCAAACAGGCGTCCGGCTTTCTTCACCGCCAGAATGCCGTGTCCGTATTCACGATGGCTGCTCTTCGACACCTTCCCCTTGAGCAAAAACCCCATCAACTGAATCCCGTAGCAAATTCCCAGCACCGGTACCCCCAGCTCGAAAATCGCCCGGTCGGGCAACGGGGCGTCCCCGGCAAATACACTGCTGGGGCCGCCGGAAAGGATGATGCCGATGACCCCGTCGCGCCGCAGGGTTTCCGCCGGAGTCTTATAATGGTAAATCCGCGAATACACCTGGCACTCGCGGATGCGTCGCGCAATCACCTGGGTGTATTGCGAACCGAAATCCAGGACGGCGATGGTTTGCGGGGCGGACATGGGGTGCGGCGGTCGGTTTAAAATTTCAATTTCGAGTTCTCAAACGCGCATCCCGGGCAGGCCGCTTCGCGCCGGCTGCGCGGCGCCGAGTATAGCCGCCCGCACTTGAGGCAGTGAAACAGCGATTGGGCGCGCTCGTGCTCATGGACGCGGCGGTCGCGTTCGTCGTAATAAATCCACAAGCCCAGCATCAGCACCAGTCCGCCGGAGACATAGAGGAGGGCAAAGGAACTGAGGTCGAGGGGAATCACAGCGCGAAGCCAGCTAGGTTAACGGGGAAGTCGGGAAAGGCAAGCCGGGCCGCCCGGATAACAGCGGAAGGTGTGCCAAATTGCGTAAACGCGGAAGCCGGCGCGCGAACAGGTGGGTCGTGGCGGGCGCGGCGGGGTTGGAGGCGGCGGGTGCGCCTTACGCTTTTTCCGGAGCCGCAGCCTCGGGGGTCGGCGCGCTTTCCGCGGGAGCCACCGCGACCGCTTCGGCAGCGGGAACATCCGCCGCGGGGGTCTTGGAGCCTTTGCCGCGCTTGGCCTTGGTGCCGCCCTTGCGGCGGGAAGCCTTCTTGTAGCCCTCGTCACCGGCGGGCACGATCTCGATCAACGCAATCGGCGTGGCGTCGCTGACGCGGGGGATGAGCTTGTAAATACGGGTGTAACCGCCGGCGCGGTTCAGAAACTCGGTGGCATGCTCGTCAAACAGGCTGCGCAGCGCCTGCGGATCCCGCAGACGGGCGGCGGCGACGCGCCGGTAGTGCAGCTTCTGCGCCGGGTTCTCGGACTGCGCGGCCTTCTTCGCCAGCGTGATGAGGCGCTCGGCGAACGGGCGCAGCGCCTTTGCCTTGGCCAGCGTGGTTTGGATGCGGCGGTGCTTGAACAGTGCGGCGGCGAGCGCAGCAACCATGGCGGCGCGGTGCTCTTTCTTGACGCCGAGGAGATGGCGGTGTTTCTGGTGGCGCATGACGCAGGAGGGGGAAAAAGAGTGAAGGACGAATCACTAACGGCAAAACCGGGGAAGACTTCCCCCGGGCGGCCCATCTTGCGATGAAGCCTCCGCCGCCTCGTAATTCGAATTTTAAATTTCGAATGGCGGCGCTTAGGACGCCTCGGCGGGTTTCTCGAGCATCCGCTCGTCGAACTTCATGCCCAGGGACAGGCCGAGTTGCTCGAGCTTCTGCTTGATTTCGTTGAGGGACTTCTTGCCGAAGTTGCGGTATTTGAGCATTTCCTGCTCCGTCTTCATCGCCAGCTCGCCCACCGTCGTGATGTTCGCGTTGTTCAGGCAGTTCGCGGCGCGCACCGACAGCTCGATTTCGTTCACGCTCATGTTGAGCAGCTTGCGCAAGCGGTTCTGCTCCTCGGAAACTTCCTTGCCCTCCGTGGCGAACTCAATCTGCTCTGAGGAAACGGCATCAAACACGTCCAGGTGGTGCTTCAAAATCGCGGCGGATTCCTTCAAGGCGTCGTCCGGGCTGATGCGGCCGTCGGTCCAAATTTCGAGAATCAGCTTGTCGTAGTCGGTCATCTGGCCGACGCGCGTCTGCTCCACCGCGTATTTCACCAGGCGCACCGGGCTGAACAGCGAGTCAATCGCCACCACGCCAATCGGCTGCTCGTCCACCTTGTTCTCGTCGGCGGCGCAATAACCGCGGCCCACCTTGACTTCGATTTCGGCGGAGAAACGGCGCTTGCGGTCCAGCGTGCAAATCAACTGGTTCGGGTTGACGATGACGATGTTGCTGTCGGCCTGAATGTCGGCGGCCGTCACGCGGCCTTCCTTGTCGGCGCTCAGCGACAGGCGAATCGCGTCGCGCTTGTGCGACTTGATCAGCACCTGCTTCAGGTTAAGCACGATGTCCGTCACGTCCTCCACCACCCCGTCAATGCTCTGGAATTCGTGCTTCACCCCGTCAATGCGGACGGAGCTGATCGCCGCCCCCTCGATGGAGCTCAGCAGCGCGCGGCGCAGAGCGTTGCCGATGGTGTGGCCGTAGCCGGTTTCAAAGGGCTCCGCGACAAACATCGCGTAGGTGTCGGTGGCGGTGTCCTCGATTTTCACGAGGCGCTTGGGCAGTTCGAATTTTCCGAGGCGTTTAGGCATGGCAGGATTGGGAGGACGGTTGAAAAATGACGGTGATTTATCGGCTGTAAAATTCGACGATCAGCTGCACGTTCACGCCCGGCTGCATTTCCTCGGGCGACGGCAGGCGGCTGATGGTGCCGCGCAGCGTGTCCGCCTGCAGCGTGAGCCACGGCGGCGGGGTGCGGAATTGGTTGCCCTCCAGCCCGCGGGTCGCGATCTGGCGGGACGACGGGCGCTCGCGCACCTCCACAATGTCCCCGGCTCCGCACGTGTAGCTGGAAATGTCCACCTTGTGGCCATTCACATTGATATGCCCGTGGTTGACGAGCTGGCGGGCCGCCCGGCGGGACTTCACAAAGCCCAGCAGGTAAACAATGTTGTCCAGGCGTGTTTCGAGTAGTTGGAGAAATTGCTGGCCGGTGATCCCGCGCATGGCCTTCGCCCGCTCAAACACCCCGCGGAACTGCCGCTCATTCAGCCCATACATGTAGCGCAGTTTCTGCTTCTCGTTCAGGCCCGCCGAATATTCCGAAGTCTTCCGGCGCAGGCGGGGGCCGTGCATCCCGGGCGGATGTGGCTTGCGCTCGAACGCCTTCGAGGGCGGAAAAATCGCCTGGCCGAAGCGGCGGTTGATTCTCTGGGCGGGTCCGGTATAGCGGGACATGGGACGAAAAAATTAACGGTAAAAAATGAAAGTGAAAACCGCCCTTAGACGCGGCGGCGTTTGGGGGGGCGGCAGCCGTTGTGCGGCACTGGGGTCACGTCGGTGATGGACATCACCGTGAGCCCGAGGGACTGGAGCGCGCGGATCGCGGAGTCGCGGCCCAGACCGGGTCCGTTGACCTTCACCACGATCTCCTTCAAGCCGTGCGAAATCGCGGCGCGGCCCGCATCCTGCGTGACGACCTGGGCGGCGTAGGCGGTGGACTTGCGCGAACCGCGGAAATTGCACTTGCCCGAGCTCGACCATGAGATGACGTTGCCCTGCTGGTCCGAGAAAGTGACCTTGGTGTTGTTGAAGGTGGCCAGAATGTGGCAGATGCCGTGCGTGATGTTCTTGCTGCCCTTGGCGCGGCGGATTTTCACGGCCCCGGCGTCCTCCGCCAGGAGATCTTTGCCGCTGGGTGAGCCGGCCGGCTTGCCCTCGGCCTCGGCGGGCGCGGGCGGCCCGGTGACGGCGTCGAGCACTTCGTTCACGGCCGCCGCTTTGTCCTTGGCCGAAGCCTTGGGCTTGGCGGGTGCCTTGGCCTTTTTCTCGGGGGCCGGAGCCGCGGCTTCGGGCCCGGCGGGGAGTTTGTCCTTTTCTTCGCTCATGGAACTTATTCAGCTTTCTTGATGACGCCGATGGTCTTGCGGGCGCCCTTGCGGGTGCGCGCATTGGTGCGGGTGCGCTGGCCGCGCACCGGCAGCCGGTGGGCGTGGCGCGATCCGCGGTAGCATTTGATGGCCTGCAAACGCTTCAAATTGGAGGTCACTTCCCGGCGCAGGTCGCCTTCGACTTTCCACCCGCGCTCACCGATGTAATGCACGATGCGCCCGATCTGCTCCTCGGTCAGCTCGTGTGAGCGCAGCGCGGGGTCGAGGCCGACCTTCTCCACGATTTCCTGCGCGCGGGTCAGCCCCACGCCATAAAGATAGCGCAAGGCGTAGGCGACCCGCTTGTTGTTCGGGATATCAATACCAAGAAGACGCGGCATGGGATACGTGTGAAATTGTCCGCTGTAAACAGCGGGCTGGGTGACGGAAGATTGGGTGAAAGGGAACTGTCGGAAAGGTTGGGAAAAAAGCAATAGCGACCGCGCCGCCGGGGGCGGACATGGCGAAAAGGGTTAACGATAGAGGCTCATTGCGGGCTTGGAAAGGAAAATCTTGCTGGGAAATGACGGATTTCTCCGGGGGCCTCAGCCGGCCACCGTTACCGGGCTGGTCATGGGGGTGGCGGGAATGGCCCGCGTGGGCACCAAAGTCAGGATTTCCGGGGCCCCGGCGGTAATGAGCACGGTATGCTCAAAGTGGGCGCTGGGTCGCCGGTCACGGGTTACCGCCGTCCACTGGTCCGGCGCATACTCCACGTCCGCCGTGCCAAGGTTGACCATCGGCTCAATGGCGATGCACATGCCGGGCTTGAGCTTCTCCAGCGTCCGGGGCTTGCCAAAATTGGGCACTTGCGGGGGCTCGTGCATCGTCCGGCCAACGCCATGGCCCACAAATTCGCGCACCACACTCATCCCGCGGCTTTCCACCAGCGACTGGATGGCGTGCGCAATGTCCCCCACCCGCCCGCCGGAACGCGCCTGGGCGATGCCCGCCCGCAAGGCTTCCTGCGTGGTCTCGAGCAGGCGCTGGACTTCCGGGCTGACCGGTGGCACCGCCACCGTCCGGGCGTTGTCGCCAATCCAACCCTGGTGCCGCACCGCGATGTCCACCGAAATAATGTCGCCGGGCCGCAGCACCCGCCGCAGCGACCCGATGCCGTGCACCACCTCTTCGTTGACGGAGAGGCAGGTATACGCCGGAAAGCGCCGCGAGCCGACCTTGTAGTTGTAGCACGCGCTTTCCGCGCCGTTTTCCGCCATGAATTTCTTCGCCGCTTGGTCGAGATCGTAAGTCGTCACGCCCGGCGCCACCAGCGCGCATACCCGCTCCAGCACCACGGCCGCGATCCGGCAGGCTTCGCGGATGGCGGCTATCTCCATCTCGGAACGCAGGGCGATCATGACCGGGCAAAAATTGGAAATGAAACGGATGAACGCGCGCGGCGCGGGTTTAACCGTTCTGGTTGAAGAACCAGGCGATGGCGCCGAGTACCAGAATGAACGTGAGCGGCACCCACAGCGGGCGCAGGTCGCGGATTTCCTGCCGGTCCAGCGTTTGCGAGGCCCGGGTGACGTTGCGGTTCTTCGACCGGCCCTTGCGCAGGAAGCCGTCGTAATGGCGCTGCAGCAGGAACGTCTCCACCTGGCGCATCGTGTCCAGCAGCACGCCGACCACAATCAGCGTCCCCGTGCCGCCAAAGAACTGCGAAACCGTGTAGTCAATGTTCAGCTTGTAGCTGAGCGTGTCCGGAATGACCGCAATGATCGTCAGGAAAATCGCCCCCGCCACCGTCAGGCGCGTCATCGTGAAATCGAGGAACTTCGCCGTCGGCTCGCCGGGCGGCACGCCGGGAATGTAACCGCCGTATTTCTTCAGCTCGTCCGCCACCTGGATCGGCTTGAACATCAGCGACACCCACAGGAAGCTGAAGCCAAAGATCAACACCGCGTAGGAGACGTAAAAGAACGACGAGCCGTGGTTGAAGTATTCGGAGAGCTGCTGAAAATACGAAATCTTGAACCAGGCGGAGAGATACGCGAAAATCTGCTGCGGAAACATCAGGATCGCGTTGGCGAAAATCACCGGCATCACCCCCGAGTAGTTCACCTTCAGCGGCAGGTACGAGCTCTGCCCCTGGAACACCCGCCGGCCCACCACCCGCTTCGCGTATTGCACCGCGATCTTCCGCTGCGCCTGCGTCAGCGCGATGATCCCGGTAATCACCAAAATCAGCAGCGCCAGCATCAGCACGCACTGGCCGGCGTCGAGCCCCGCCTCCACCCCCAGGCCGGGATTCAGCAAATGCCACACCCGCACCCCCGCCGCCGGCAGCCGCGAAAGAATGTTCACCACAATGAGCAGCGACACCCCGTTCCCGATCCCAAACTGGGTAATTTGCTCGCCGATCCACATCAGCAGCATCGTGCCCGCCGTCATGATGATCGAGCCGATCAACATGAACCACACCGGGTTGATCAGCACAATCGGGCCATACTTCGCCACCGTGTAGCCGGTGAAACCCGGCATCCGCTCGGGATAATACGCCAGCGCATTGAGCACCATCAGCGACTGGATCAGGGCGATGAAAATCGTCGCATACCGCGTGTATTGCGCGATTTTCTGCCGGCCCACGTCGCCTTCCTGCGTCAGCCGCGCCAGGTGCGGCTCCACCGCGCCGAGAATCTGCATGATGATCGAGGCGCTGATGTACGGCATGATGCCCAGCGCCAGGATCGAACCCGACATCAGCGCGCCGCCGGTGAACATGTTCACCATGCCCATCGCCCCGCCGCCGCTCTGCGAGGTGGCCGCCACATCGTCAAAAAACCGCTGCAACGGCCCCGGATCCAACCCGGGCAGCGCAATGTGCGCGCCGATGCGCGCGACAATGATCAGCCCGAACGACAGCAGGATGCGCTGCCGCAGTTCGGGGATTTTCCAGCAATTGAGGAACGCCGTTAACATCGGTGGGAAAGACAGACCGGGAAAAGCGCCGCGGCGCCAAAGCCGGATTTACTTGGCCTCGGGTTCGGGCGCGGCCGGAACCGGGGCCGGCGGCGCCAGCTCGATCGCCTGGCCTCCCGCTTGCTGGATTTTCTCGCGCGCGGAAACCGAAAACCGGTGCGCCTTGACCGTCAGCGCCCGCGTCAGCACGCCGCCGCCGAGGATCTTCAGCGGCAGATCCGTCTTGCGGATGAGCCCCACCGCGGCGAGCGCCGCGGCGTCCACTTCCGTGCCGGTGATTTTGCCGAGGTCGCCAACGTTGATCAGGGCGTAGTTCGTGCGGAACTTGTAGTTCGAGAAACCGCGCTGCGGAAACCGGCGGTACAGGGGCATCTGGCCGCCTTCATAGCCGGGGCGCACGCTGCCGCCGGACCGGGCCTTCATGCCCTTGTTGCCGCGGCCGGACGTCTTGCCGTGGCCCGAGCCAACGCCGCAGCCGACGCGCCTGCGCCGGTGGGTCGAGCCCGGGGTCTTCGTAAGGGTGTGCAGTTTCATGGGAGGAATTCTAGTGGGGGCGGTCGCGCCGAATCTCGCCGGTTAGTTCGCCGTGCGGGCGCGCATTTGGTGGATTTGCTCGGCGGAACGAAGCTTGTAGAGGCCGTCCAGCGTGGCATTGACCATCGCCATCGGGTTGTTCGACCCAAGGGACTTGGTCAGGATGTCCTTGACGCCCACGGCTTCCAACACCGCGCGCACGCCGCCGCCGGCGATGACCCCGGTGCCCGGGCTGGCCGGACGCAACAACACGTGCCCGCCGTCGGACAGGCCGAAAACTTCATGGGGAATTGTCGGGCCGCGCAACTGCACCTTCCGCAGGCTGCGGTGCGCGCGCTCCGTGCCCTTCTTAATCGCATCCGGCACTTCCTTCGCCTTCCCGAAACCCAGGCCGATGCGCCCCTTGCCGTCGCCCGAAACCACCAACGCGGAAAAACTGAACCGGCGCCCGCCTTTGACGACCTTCGCGCAACGGTTGATGTCCACCACTTTGTCAATGAACTCCGACGCCGGCTCGTTGTCGCGGCGGTCGGAACGGTCGCGGCGGCGGCGGTCGCCACCGCGGTCACCGCCGCGGTCGGGCCGGTCGGAACGCGCGGGCGGAGCGACGGGAGAGGGAGTCGGAGGCGGAGGGCTGGAAACTTCAGTGCTCATACGGTTGCGTGCAGGTGTCGGAGGGTGGAATTAAAATTGGAGTCCGGCGGCGCGGGCCGCGTCGGCGAAAGCTTTGACACAGCCATGGAAACGCCGGCCGCCGCGGTCAAACACCACGGCGGTGACGCCTGCCGCCTTGGCCGTGCTGGCCAGGCGCTGTCCGAGGGCAATCGCCCCGGCGGCGTTGGGCTTGAGCTTCTGGTCGCGCAGGTCTTTGGCCTGCGTCGAGGCGGCAGCCAGCGTGCGTCCTGCCCGGTCGTCAATGACCTGGGCGTGGATGTGCCGCTGCGAAAAACGCACGGACAGGCGCGGGCGCTCGGCCGAGCCGATCACTTTGCGGCGGACGCGCCAGCGGCGCTTTTGCGCGAGCTTCTGTTTGAGGGCAAGTTTCATGGAAAATAAAAACGTATAAATAAGAACCGCACATCGCCGCTTACGCGGTCTTTTTGCCTTCCTTGCGGCGGACGAGCTGGCCGGTGATGCGCACGCCTTTGCCCTTGTAGGGCTCGACGGGATAAAAGTGGCGGATGTCGGCGGCCACCTGGCCGACCAGCGCCTTGTCCGGCCCCTCCACCTTGATGATCGGGTTCTTCTGGTTGTTCTCCCCCACGGTCAGCTTGATGCCGGCGGGAATGTCGTAACTGATGGGATGCGAGTAACCGAGTGCGAGGTCGAGGACCTTGCCCTTTAAATTGGCTTTGAACCCGACGCCCTGGATTTCCAAGTCCTTGGAATACCCGGTGGTCACGCCAATCACCATGTTGCCGATGATCGCGCGCACCGAGCCGTGGTTCGCTTTCGCCAGCCGGCTGTCGTTGCGGGGCGTGACCTGCACCGCCTTGCTGTCGCTGGTAATGGAAACCGTCGCATCGAAGGTCTTCTCGACTTTGCCCTTCGGGCCTTCAATGGACACGGTGTTGCCCTGCACGGACACTTTGACTTTGTCCGGAATGACGACGGGGAGTTTACCAATGCGGCTCATGGCGAAATAGGGTTGGCGGTTACCAGACTTTGCAAAGGAGTTCGCCGCCGACTTTTTGCCGGCGGGCTTCCGCGTCCTTCAACAGGCCCTTGGAAGTGGTGAGAATGGCGAGGCCGAGGCCCCCGAGCACGCGCGGTATTTCCGTGTGCCCGTAATACAACCGGCGGCCTGGGCTGCTGTGGCGCTGCAATCCGGTGATCGCCGGCGTCCCCTCGATATACTTCAGCTTGACCGTCAGCTCGCGCAGGCCGGCGTCGTTGGCCGTCTCCTTCACGTCGGCGACATAGCCTTCATCCTTCAGGATGCGGGCAATCTCGGCGCGCTGGCGCGACCACTGGGCCTTGCAGGTGTCTTTTTCCGCACGCATGGCGTTGCGGATGATGGTGAGGAAGTCACCGATGGTATCGTGTGCGGACATGGCGGGTGCGTGGGGCGGGTTTTACCAGGACGATTTGGTGACGCCGGGGATCTTGCCGTTGAGGGCAAGCTCGCGGAAGGTGATGCGGGAAACGCCGTAACGGCGGATGAACGCGCGCGGGCGGCCGGTGATGGCGCAGCGGTTGCGCAGGCGCACGGGCGAGGCGTTGCGCGGCAGCTCGGCGAGCGCGCGCTGTGCCTTGTAGAATTGCTCGTCGGTGGTCTTCGAGTCGGCCAGGGTGGCCTTCAACTCGGCGCGGCGCGCGGCGTATTTTTGCACGAGGCGCTGGCGCTTCAGGTTGCGTTCGATGGAGGAGGTTTTGGCCATGGCGGGAAAGGGTTGGGCGTTAGACCGTCGCCGGTTCGGCAACGGGTGCGGGTGCGGCGGCTGCGGCGGCAGCCGCCTGGGCCTTCGCCTGCTGGGAATGCATCGGCCCCGTGCGGAAGGGCACGCCGAGCAGCCGCAGCAGGTCGCGGCCTTCGTCGTCGTTCCGCGCGCTGGTCGCAATGGAGATGTCCAGCCCGATGTTCTTCCGGCCGGGCTCCATCGTGATTTCCGGGAAAATGGTGTGGTCCGCGATGCCCAGGCTGTAATTCCCCTGGCCGTCAAACTTGCGCGACACCCCGCGGAAGTCGCGGATGTTCGGCAGTGTGACCGCGAGCAGCCGGGCAAAGAAATCCCACATGTTCTGCCCGCGCAGCGTCACCATCACACCCACCGGCATTCCGGCGCGGACCTTGAAGTTCGCCACCGCGATCCGGGCCCGCGTGATTACCGGCTTCTGCCCCGTGATCAGCGTCACGTCCTTCACCACTTCCGCCACCCAGGCCTTGTCGCTCTCGGCCTTGATGCGTGAGTTGATGACGATCTTTTCGAGCGTCGGCACCTGGTGCGCGTTTTTATAGCCGCGCAGGCGGCTGAGCTCGGGAACGACCTGCTCGCGATAAAGCTGCTTTAAATAGGGAACGGCCATGGCGGGAAAAGATTGGAGGATGAAAAAAAGGGAAAGTGGAAAATGCGGTTCGCCAAATCGGCTTACGCCTTCGCCGGGGCGGTCGCGCCGCGCTTCTGGCGCCGGGCGTCGTAACGGCTGCCGAGCATCACGTTCGAACGGTGAATCGGCGCCTCGCGCTCAATGATGCCGCCGCGCTCCTTGTCCGACTTCGCCTTCGTGTGGCGCTTGATCATGGCTACGCCCTCGACGATCACGCGGTCGCGCTCACGCAGGGTCTCAAGCACCTTGCCGCGCTTGCCGCGGTGGGCTCCGGAAATGACGACGACTTCGTCGCCGCGTTTGATCGGGTGGCTCATGGTTACAGGACCTCCGGGGCGAGGGAAATGATTTTCATGAAATTCTTGGCGCGCAATTCCCGGGCCACCGGCCCGAAGATGCGCGTGCCGCGCGGGTTGCCCGTGTCCCCATCCAGGATCACGCAGGCATTCGTGTCAAAACGCAGCGAGCTGCCGTCCGCCCGGCGGATCGGCTGCTTCGTGCGCACGATGACCGCCTTGGCGACCGTGCCCTTCTTGACCGTCGCGTCCGGCGTGCTGTCCTTCACGGCGACGATGATGATGTCGCCAATGCGCGCGAAGCGCGAGATCTGCCCGAGGCGGCGGATCATCATGACTTGCTTGGCGCCGGTGTTATCGGCGACATCGAGTCGGGATTGCATTTGCAACATGGTGGTTTGGCCTCCGGCAGGAAGTGAAAGTTTGAAAAGTGAAAAAAGGAAAGGCAATCGCCGCGGCGCTTAGACGTTCGCCTGGATGATGAGCGGTGCCGCCTCGACCACGCGCACCACGCGCCAGCGCTTCAGCTTGCTCAACGGGCGCGTCTCCACGATCTCCACCTTGTCGCCCACTTTGCACGCGTTCTGCTCGTCGTGGACGTGCAGCACCGTCTCGCGCCGGATTTCCTTGCGGTAAATCGGGTGCGGAATTTTATACGAGCAGGTGACCTTGATCGTCTTGTCGCCGGAGCGGCTGGTGACCACGCCGTTGATCTGCTTGCGGGCGGTGCGGGGAGTCTGGAGGGTCTCGGCCATGGTAAAAAAGTGAAAAGGGTGGAAATTACTTGGTGGCGGTCGCCAGCGTCTTCTGGCGCTTGATGGTCTCGGCCCGCGCGATGGCGCGGCGCAACTCGCGGAAACGCGCCGGGTTCTCCACCGTGCCCGAGGTCTTTTTCAGGCGCAGCGTCAGCAGCTCGTCGCGGTGGTCGCGCATCTGCTTGTCCAGCTCGGTGACGGGAAGTTCGCGTAGTTCGGAAAGTTTCATGGCGGGCAATTAGTATTTTTCGAGGGTTTCGCGGCTCAGGAAACGGCAGCGGAAGCCGAGCTTGGCGTCGGCCAGGGCCAGCGCCTCGCGCGCGTGGGTGGCGTTGACGCCGCCGATTTCAAAAAGAATCGCCCCGGGCTTGATGATCGCGACGTAGAACTCCACTCCGCCCTTGCCGCGGCCCATGCGGGTTTCCGCCGGCTTGCGCGATACCGGCTTGTGCGGGAACACCCGCATCCACACCTTGCCGCGGCGCTTGAGGTGGCGGTTGATGGCGACGCGAGCCGCTTCCAGCTCGGCCGCCGTAAGGGCGCCGCGGTCCAGCGTTTGAATGGCAAAGTCGCCAAAAGCCAGGCGGTCGCCGCGCTTCGCGACGCCGCGAATGCGGCCGCCGTGGGCGTGGCGGAACTTGGTGCGGGCGGGTTGGATGTTGGCCATGGAGGCGGAAAGTTAAGGGTGGAAATACGCGGGATTAAAACTCGTCGTCCTTCTTGCAGATCCAGACTTTGATGCCGATTTTGCCGGCCACGGTCTGGGCTTCGACGAAACCGTAGTCAATGTTCGCGCGCAGGGTGTGCAGCGGCACGCGGCCCGTGCGCACCAGCTCCACGCGGGCGATTTCCGCGCCGCCCAGTCGGCCGGCGCAGCGGATGCGGATGCCCTCGGCCCCCAGCGCCATCGCGCTTTGCACGGCCTTCTTCATCGCGCGGCGGAAGGAAATGCGGCGCTCCAGTTGCAGCGCGATTTGCTCGGCCACGATGTAGGCGACCACTTCGGGCTTCTTCACTTCGTGAATGTCCAGCAACACGTCTTTGCCCGCCAGCTTGGCCAGGTCGGCCTTGATTTGCTCGAGCTGGCGGCCCTTCTGGCCGATCACCACGCCCGGCCGGGCGGTGTAAACCTTCACGCGCACGCGGTTGCTCGCGCGCTCGATGAAAATGCGGGGCACGGATGCGTAACGCAGCTTCTCCATGAGATGCTGGCGGATCAGGTAGTCCTCCTTGACGAGGCCCGGCAGGTCCTTCTTCGAGGCATACCAGCGCGACTCCCAGTTGCGGCGCACGGAGAGGCGGAAGCCGATCGGATTGGTTTTTTGTCCCATGAGTGTTGGAGGATGCGAAGGTGGTTGAACGGCAAAACGTCGCTTACTCGGCGGCGACTTTGGCCTTTTCAGAAAGAATGATGCGGATGTGCGTCGTCGTCTTGTGGATCGAATGCGCGCTGCCCTTCGACACCGGGCGGAAACGCTTGATCACCGGGCCCTGCTCGGCAAAGGCGCTTTTCACGATTAGGTTGCTCGACGAAAGATTGTGGTTGTTCTCCGCATTCGCCACCGCGCTCACCAGCGTCCGGCGCACCAGCCGCGCTGTCTTGCGCGGGATGAACCGCAGCAAATCGAGCGCTTCCGCCGCCGGGCGGCCCTGGATGACGCGCGTCACTTCGATCACCTTTTTGGGTGAAACGCGCACGTATTTGGCAAGAGCTTGAACTTCCATGGCCGGTGATTTGAGGGGATGAAAAAGAACGGGTTAAAGGACGCGGGTCAGAGTCTTGAGGCGGACGGTGTCTCCGGGCTGGAGCACGACATCCTTGACCTCGTCAGTGATCAGCGCCGCCGCGTGGCCGGACTGGCTGGCCACTACCACGATCGCCGCCACCGTATTGCCGTTGCGCTCAACGAGGCAGGGCGCGCCGATGCGCAGGCCGGCATACAAACCGTGGTCCAGCACCACCACATCCGGCGAACCGGGCACCACGCGGGCGATGCGCGCATGGCCGTCGGGCTCCAGCGTGTCGTCCGCCCAGGTGGGATGGCTCGCGGGCGCCACCGCCGGTGCCGGGCTGGCCGTCCCGTTTTGCGCGCGCAACCCCGTGCCGGCGGCGAGGGCCGCGGCAGCGCAAAGGGTAGCGAGAACGATACGGGACATGGTAAAAAATGCGGAGGGTTAGGCGGTCTTCTTCTGCGTGTGCGGGTTGTGGCCCTTGAAAATGCGGGTCGGCGAGAATTCGCCGAGCTTGTGGCCCACCATGTTCTCGGTGACATACACCGGGATGAACGCGCGGCCGTTATGCACATTGAAGTTCAGCCCCACAAAATCGGGCGTGATCGTCGAACGGCGCGACCACGTCTGGATCGGCTTGCGCGAGCTTTCCTTCTGCGCGGCGTCAACCTTGTCCTGCAGCTTCGGGTCAACGAAGTAGCCTTTTTTGATGGAGCGTCCCATGGTGTGTCGGAGGTGTTAAGGTTAAATTAAAGAAGGGTTTACGCCTGCTTGACCTTGCGGCCGTTGCGGCGGGTGACAATCATCGCGTTCGACGGCTTGCTCTTCGTGCGCGTCGGCAGGCCCTTCGCCAACTGGCCCCACGGCGAAACCGGGTGCTGCCAGCCGCCGCCGCCCTTGCTCTTGCCCTGGCCGCCACCGTTCGGGTGGTCAATCGGGTTCATCGCCATGCCGCGTACGCGCGGGCGCCGGCCCAGCCAGCGGTTGCGCCCGGCCTTGCCGAGGCTGCGGTTCTGGTGGTCGGCATTGCCGACAATCCCGATGGTCGCCCGGCAGTTGGCGTGAACTAAACGGATTTCCCCACTGGGCAGCTTCAAAGTCGCATTGTCGCCCTCGACCGCCATCAGTTGGGCGGAGACTCCCGCACCGCGCGCGATGCGCGAACCGGCGCCGGGCAGCATTTCCACATTGTGGATGAAGGTCGCGGGCGGGATGTGCCGCAGCGGCAACGAAAGACCGGCCGGATGTTCGCTGGTGGCATTAACCGTGGAAAGCACCTTGTCGCCGACATTCAGGCCGTTCGGGGCGAGGATGTAGCGCTTCTCGCCATCGGCATACGCCAGCAGCGCCAGCCGGGCCGAGCGATTCGGATCATACTCCAGTGCCTCGACCGTCGCGGGAATCTCGAACTTGTCGCGGAGAAAATCAATCACGCGGTAAAGCCGCTTGTGGCCCCCGCCCCGCCGGCGCGACGTGATGCGGCCGTAGCAATTCCGGC
>CAZDAQ010000022.1:0-5145 GCA_964503425.1 uncultured Opitutales bacterium | reverse complement strand
CGCTTGTGGCCCCCGCCCCGCCGGCGCGACGTGATGCGGCCGTAGCAATTCCGGCCCTTGGCGCGGTGCTTGTATTCCAATAGCCCGCGCTCCGGCTCTTTCTTCGAGAGCGCCGAATTGGTGTTCTCAATGAGAAAGCGCTGGCCGGGTGTGAGGGGGCGGCGTTGTTTGAGGGCCATGGCGGTGGGAAGATTAAGGATGAAAAATAAACGGTGAAAATACGGCGCTTAGACGATTTCGATTTTCTCGCCCTGCTCGAGCGTCACGATCGCCATCTTCCGGCGCGAGGTGCGCCCGGCATGGCCGCCAAACATCCGCCCGCTCTTGTGCTTGCCGGGGTGGTTCAGGATGTTCACGCGGGCCACCTTGGTCTTGAACTTCTCGGTGATCGCGCGGGCCACGTCGCAGCGGTTCGCGGTCGTCTCCACCTCAAACACATACTTGTTGAGGTTGGCCGAAAGCGCGGCGGCTTTCTCGGTCACGCGGTAGGCGCGCAAAACTTGGTAGGGCGATTTACTCATGGCAAAGGGTGGATTAGCCGTTGGCGCGGGCCAGGATTTTCTGAAAACCGGGCTCGCTGATGAGCACCTTCTCGTAACGCACCAGGTCCCAGGCGTTCAGCGAGTTGGCGTCCACGAACTGCACCCGCGCCAGGTTGCGCATGGCCAGCAGCGTGTTGCCCTCAAACTTCTCGTCCACGAGGAGGATTTTGCCCTCGGGGTGGATGCGGGTCAGCAGGGTGTGGAAAATTTTCGTCTTGGGCTGTTCGGCATTGATCTTCTCAATGAGGCTCAAGCCTCCCGCCGTCGCGCGGTTAAACAACGCCCGTTGAAACGCCAGTTGCTTGACCTTCTTGTTCAGCGTCAGCGACCAGTCGCGCGGACGCGGGCCGAACACCACCGCGCCCTTGACCCACAAGGGGCTGCGGCGCGAACCATGGCGGGCCTGCCCCGTGCCCTTTTGCTTCCACGGCTTTTTGCCCGTGCCCTGCACTTCGCCGAAGTCCTTGGTCTTCGCGTTGCCCTGGCGGGCGCCGGCCTGGTAGGCGACCACAGTATCCTTGAGCGCCTGCAGGCCCTTCTTGCCCTCAAATTCCTTGAGGGCAAAATCCTTCTCGGTGGCGGCGGCGCCGTCGGGGGAGTAAACCTTGAGTTTCATGGACAAATGCGTGTGCGGTGGAGGGCGCGGGTGAAAGGGTTACTTGGTGGCCGGAGCTGCCGCCCGGACTTTCTTGGCTTCGCGGACGACGACAAAGTCGCCATTCGCGCCCGCCACGCTGCCCTTGAGCAGGAGGAGGTTCTTATCCCCCAAAACCTGCACCACGGTGAGGTTCTGGGTCGTCCGGCGGTCCTGGCCCATGTGGCCCGGCATCCGCTTGCCTTTGAAAACGTGTCCCGGCGTCTGGCGCATCCCGATGGAGCCCGGGCGGCGGTGCATCATATGGCCGTGCGAGTCCGGCTGGCCGTCCATGTTGTGGCGCTTCATCACGCCTTGAAATCCGCGCCCCTTCGAGGTCCCGATGATATCCACCTTCGCCCCGGCGGCAAACTTCGCCACCGTCAGCACGTCGCCCACCTTGTATTCCGGGGCGGTCGCCGTGCGAAATTCGCTGAAATGATTAACCAACCCGTTTGTGCCGCTGATGCCCGCCTTCTTGAGGTGGCCGAGCTCCGGCTTCGTCAGCCGGTGTTCCTTCTGCGATCCGAATCCGATTTGCACGGCATTGTAGCCGTCGGAATCAACCGTTTTGACTTGGGTGACCGGGCACGGACCCGCTTGCACGACCGTCACGGGAACCAGGCGGTTCTCGCTGTCGTAAACTTGGGTCATACCGACCTTCTTACCGAGGAGGATCAGGCTCATGGTGCTAAGTGGCAGGGGGAGGACGCTGGCCCGGTTGTGCCGGGGCAGGACCGCCGTTTGCGTCCGGCGAAAGCCGGAACCTGCATTAGGCGTTAAAAGTTATGTGGATAAGTGGATTCGGGTCAGGAAAAAGGTGAGATAACACCGGAGCCGCTCTCCTTCGTCAAGTGTCAACCGGCGGAATGCCGGTGTCATTTACGAAGGGGAATGCTTTCCGACGTGGCCGCCCCGACCCGTTGGGCGGCACTGGTAACTGAAAGGAACAAGGGAAAGAGGATCAAAGAATCGGAAACCCCGCCCCCCGTCAAGCGGTTTTTCGGGAATTCTTTAAATCCCTCATCCAATGGCCAGCCTACCCACAAATAACCCGCCGCCCCCTACTCCCGCTGCAGCATCTGGAACATGCTCTGATCCTCCGTGATCCACGTGTCCTTGTCGCGGATGATCGCCTGCGGCGGCAGCGCCGGAGTCTTCGGCGCAATGTTCGCCGTGCGCTTCACCGCCGTCCCGATCGCCATGAATTCGATAAAATTCCCCATCGTGTGGATGTGCGTGCGGATGCCCACCACGTCGTCCGCGCCGATGGCCGCGGCCTCGTTGCGGATCAGCCCGATGGCGTGCTCCCGCGCGTCATAAATCAATGTCGTCAGTTCCTTGATCTCCCCGCGCGTAAAACTCTTCAACGCCGCCATAAACCCGCCCACCAGCCCCAGCGAATACACCGCCGTGCCTAATACCAGCTTCACCGGCGCATAACCCACCGCCGCCAGGTTCCAGGTCTCCTCCGCCGTCAGGTCCGAGGTAATCAGCCCCGCGTTCGGCGCCGGCGGGGGCAGCCCGGGGTGGTGGCATGCCGTCCCGGTCATCATCATCTCATGCACGCCCTGAAACGGCACCACCTTCGTCTCAATCCCGATCACCGCATTCGCCCCATAGGCCGCCGCCTCCGTGCAAATCCTTTGCAGCGCCAAATGCCGCGTGCGGTTGAACACATCCGAAAATTCCTTCACCTCGCCGCGCGCCATGGACTTGAGCGACCCCAGCAGCCCCCCTGCCACCCCCACCGAATACGCCACATTCCCGAACACAAAATGCGCGGGCTCATACCCGGCATCCAGCAGGCAGTAAAGTTCCTGCGCGTCGTGCGCTGTCGAAAATCCGAGCTTCCCCGGCGCCTCCGCACGGCTGCTCGGGCCATGCACCGTCGAGCCCACCGATAGAAACTCAATGTTCCCCTGAAAATGCCGCAACTCCGACGTCACCCCCGTCACCCCCGCCCCGCCGTGCGCCTGCGCCTCCGCCTGCAATCGCTGAAACGCCAGCGCCCGCCCTTCGTGAATGATTTCCGTGATCTGCGTAACCTCCCCGCCGACCAAATTCTTGAAGCCCGCGCCAATCGAGCCGAGAAACCCCATCGAATGCACCGAGTTGCCCACCACCAGCTCGCCGGGCGCGAAGCCCTTTAACGCCAGACAGAAAATTTCGTTGCCGGACAATCCGCTCATCGTCGCCATGGGGTTGCTTTCTCCATTCCGCCGAGGAAATTCGGCGGAGTTCGCCCACGCTAGCGAAATTCGGCCCGGATTGGCCATTAAAATCTCGCGGCTGCCGTTGCCGCCACCCTACACCGTGATCTGAATATCCACCCCCGCCGGCAGGTTCAGCTTCTTCAACTCGTCCACCGTCTGCGCCGTCGGCTCGATGATGTCAATCAGCCGCTTGTGCGTCCGCAGCTCAAACTGCTCCATGGACTTCTTGTCCGCGTGCGGCGAGCGGTTCACCGAAAGTTTTTCAATGTTCGTCGGCAGCGGCACCGGGCCGGCGACGCGGGCGCCCGAGCGCTTGGCCGTCTCGACGATTTCAGACGCCGACTGGTCAATGATGCGGTAGTCAAAGCCCTTGAGTTTGATGCGTATGCGTTGGCTGGCCATGAGTGGTGAGGGTCGAGGTTAGAGGGAGAAGATTGCCAAAGGCAAGGACAGATGACTGCGGAGGCCCGAAACCCGGAAATAACCGGGGGCGGTTGGAAAAGAACGGAAAAACCGGGCGGACGGAACCGTCGTTAATTCATCATGCAAAGTTATAAATTTGTGGTTAGATCGTGCGCGCCGCGCCGCGGGTGGACGACTCGACGACTTGCTTGAGCACGCTCGCCGGCACCTGTTCAAAATGCGAGGGCTCCATGCTGTAGGACGCCCGCCCCTTGGACAGCGAGCGCACGTCCGTCGAGTAGCCGAACATCGCCTCCAGCGGCACGTTCGCGTTGATGTATACCAGCGCGTTCTTCGTCTCCATCCCCTGGATCTGGCCGCGCCGGCGGTTCAGGTCGCCCATGATGTCGCCCTGGTATTGCTCCGGCGTCACCACTTCGACCTTCATGATCGGCTCCAGCAGGATCGCCGCCGCCTTCTTCATCGCTTCCTTGAAGGCGAAAATGCCGGCCATCTTGAAAGCCATTTCATTCGAGTCCACTTCGTGGAACGAACCGTAAACCAGTTGTACCTTCACGTCCACCACTGGGAACCCGGCCACCGTGCCGTTGTGCGCCGCTTCCTCAATGCCCTCAATCGTCGGCTTGATGAATTCCTTGGGAATCACGCCGCCCACGATTTCGTTGAGAATCTCGATGCCCTTGCCCTTGGCGTTCGGCTGAATCTTGATCTCCGCGTGGCCATACTGCCCGCGGCCACCCGACTGGCGGATGAACTTGCCCACGCCTTCGGCGCTGGTCGTGATGGTTTCGCGGTAGGCGATCTGCGGGCGGCCCGCGTCGGCCTCGACCTTGAATTCGCGGAACAGCCGGTCGCGGATGATTTCCAGGTGCAATTCGCCCATCCCGGCGATGATCGTCTGCCCGGTCTCGGCATTGCTGGAAAGGCGGAAGGTTGGATCCTCGTCCGCCAGGCGCTGCAACCCAATCGAAAGTTTTTCCTGGTCCAGCTTCGTCTTCGGCTCGATGGACATCGAAATGACCGGCTCGGGGAAGGTCGGCGGCTCCAGCCGCAGGTCGAGGTCTTCGTCGCACAGCGTGTCGCCGGTGACGACGTCCTTCGCCCCCACGACGGCGCAGATGTCCCCGGAATAAATCACGTCCACGTCCTGGCGGTCGTCCGCCTTCAGGAACAACAGCCGCGAAATGCGCTCCGTGCGGCGGGTGCGCGGGTTATATAAGCTGTCGCCCCGCTTCAGCGTGCCAGAGTATAAGCGGAAGAACACCAGGCGGCCCACGAACGGATCCGTCCACAGCTTGAACACCAGGCCAATCGGCTTTTGCTTGTCATC
>CAZDAQ010000021.1:0-25719 GCA_964503425.1 uncultured Opitutales bacterium | reverse complement strand
CGAACAAGGGGCCGGCGGATTGGTTCACCGGGACGGTGCGGATTGATCCGCTGTTTCAGGCGGGCGCGCCGGCGCGGGTGGTCGGCGCGAGTGTCACTTTTGAGCCGGGGGCACGGACGGCTTGGCATACGCATCCGCTGGGGCAGACGCTGATTGTGACGGCGGGCTGCGGCCGGGCGCAGCGCTGGGGCGGGCCGATTGAGGAGATTCGACCGGGCGACGTGATCTGGTTTCCGCCGGGGGAGAAGCACTGGCATGGCGCCACGGCGACGACGGCGATGACGCACCTGGCGATTCAGGAACAGCTCGACGGCAAAGCGGTGGACTGGTTGGAGAAGGTGAGCGAGGAGCAATATACGGGCTAACCCGGCGCCGGTTGGCAGTGGCGCAGCTTTACACTACGGGCGGCAAAATACCCATGAGACTCTGGTCACTGCATCCGAAGTATTTGGACGCGCAGGGGTTGGTGGCGCTGTGGCGGGAGGGGCTGCTGGCGCAGGCGGTGTTGCGCGGGGAAACGAAGGGCTACAAGCGGCATCCGCAACTGGAGCGCTTTCGCGCGCAGGCGGCGCCAGTGGCGGCGATTGCGACGTATCTGGCGGGAGTGCAGGAGGAGGCGGAGCGGCGGGGCTACAAGTTTGACCGGAGGAAGATTGGGCGGGGGCGAATACGCGGGCGCATGGCGGTGACGCGCGGGCAGTTGGAGTTTGAGTGGGGGCATTTGCTGCGGAAACTTTCGGTGCGGAGTCCGAAATTATACCGGCAATGGAGCCGAGAGAAAAGTTTGCCGGAGGCGCATCCGATATTTCGGGTGCGGGCGGGAGGGGTGGAGGGTTGGGAGCGGGTGGACGGCGGGAAGTGACTCCATGATTGAGTGAACCTGATTCCGCACATGGCTTTTGGGAATGCCCAGAGCGGAGATTTGGAGGGCGGCTAAAATGGGACGTGGTGGCGCCAGTCGCGGGAGTCGGGGGCGATTTTTTCGAGGAAGACCATGTTGCCCAAATGGAAATCGGCCCAGGGTTTAAGGATTTCGGGGGCGAGGAAGCGGTCGGAGGAGGGGAGAGCGCGGAGGATTTTTTTGGCGGCGGTGGAGAGGCGCTGGTGGAGAGACGGGGCGGGGGTTGGCATCGCGGGGTCCAGCAGGCTGGCGGGGTGGATGCGGTAGGCGCGATTGGCGAGGATGTAGCGCACAACTTTTTGGAGGGAAGGCATCCAGGTGTCGTGAAAGCCGACGAGGCCGCCGATTTCGAGGCGTTTGTCCACGAGGATGAAGTCGAGAAGGGATAGGTCGAAGTGGTGGGAAGCGTCAATGAAGGCGAATTGGAGCGACGGTAGGAACGGGAAGATTTCCTCGGGATATTTTTCGTGGAATTGGAGGCGGTGGCCGAGGCCGGCGCGGCGGACGTGTTCGAGGCCCTGGCCGGCGACGAGGGCGGTTTGCCGGGGATCGCAGACGTAATGGGTGCCTTCACCGTCATTGGCTTCGAGAGCGCCGAGGATGGCGAGGCCAGAAACGCCGAGGGCGAAACCGATTTCCGCCGAGGCGCGCGGGCGGAGTTGACGGATGAGCGTGTAGAGGGCGACGGCTTCGTCGGCGGCGATGTTGGAATGAAGCGGATGCGAGATACCGGAGGGGTCGCGGAAATGGCCGGTCTCAAGCATTTCGCGGAGAACGTCGGGCAAGTCGCCAAGAGTGAAAGCGGGCATGGCGAAGAGGTGGAGCAGACCTCAGGCGCCATTATCAGGCACCGACCAAGGCGGAGGCAAGGCGACGATGGCGCTCATGACGCGTTGGGCGATGGTGTCGTAGCGGTCGGGGTGGCGGGGGCCGGGGTCGTAATCGGCGGGGAGGAGAGGGCGGCCGAAGGTGACGCCGAGGCGGCCAAAGGGGGCGGGGAGGGTGTGGCTGCGGCTGAACATTTCGTAGGTGCCGAAGACGCGGACGGGGGCGATGGGGGCGCGGAGCTTGGCGGCCAACATGCCGACGCCGCGGCGCGGGGCTTGGAGCTGGCCGTCGAACGTGCGGGTGCCTTCGGGGAAGACGAGGACGGCGTCGTGATTTTCAACGGCGGCGATGACGCGTTTGAAGACGCCGATGGCGATGCCGCCGTCGCGATCCACGGGGATGCATTTGAGGTGGTCGAGGGCGCGGCCCAGGGGGGCGAAGTTCCAGAGGGTGTTGCGCGGGGTGAAGCAGATGGGGCGGGGGATGACGCAGCCGATGAGGGGCGAGTCGAGAAAGCTGGCGTGATTGGAGGCGAGGAGGAGCGGGCCGGTGCGCGGGACGTGGGCGAGGCCGGCGACTTCGGCGCGGCCAAGGGCGGCGAAGAAGGCGCGGGAGGCGTGCCAGACGAGCTCGTAAAACCACGGCATCGCGGGCGGCGCGGGGGCGGTGGCAGGGGCGGTCATGCCGGGGAGGAAGAGGAGTTCCGCGTGCTGGCGGAAGTCATGGCGGCTTCGACGAGGGAGGAGGCGCGAGCGACGACGGCGTCGAGCGTGAGGGCGGAGGAGTCAATGACGACGGCGCCGGGCGGGCAGGTGAGCGGGGCGGTGGCACGGGCAGTGTCGAGGCGGTCGCGCTCGGCGACGGCGTCGGTCTGGCCTTCGGCGGCGCGGCGGCGGGCGCGGGTGGCGGGGTCGGCGGTGAGGAAGAGGCGGAGGGGAGCGTCGGGGAAGATGACGGAGCCGATGTCGCGGCCTTCCATGACGAGGCCGGCGAAGCCGTGCTCGCGAGCGACGGCGGCCTGACCGCGCTGGTAATCGAAAAGGAAGCGGCGGACGGCGGGGAGGGCGGCGAAGCGGGAGACGTGGGTGTTCACATCCTCGCTGCGGAGGTCGTCGTCGTCGTTCTGCTGTCCAGCAGAATTGCCCGCGAGGGCGAGGCGGGCGGCTTGGCCGGAAACTTGGGTGGCGAGGGGCAGATGGGCGAGGGCGGCGGCGACGGCGGGGGCGTCGTCGGGCGAAACTCGGGCGCGGCGGAGGGCGAGGGTGACGGCGCGGTAGTGGGCGCCGGTGTCCACATGGAGGAAGTGGAAGCGCGCGGCGAGGGCGCGGGCGAGGGAGGACTTGCCGGAGGCGGCACCGCCGTCAACGGCGACGATCAAAAAAGGAGCGGGAGGCGAGGGCACGGGAAAAAGCAAAGAGCGGAGAGAACGAAAAAAGAAGAGAGGGGAGCGCGGGGAAATTATTTGAGGGATTGGGTGCGGAGATTTTCGAGGGTGTCGAAGAAGTTGGGGAAGGTTTTGGCGCAGCAGGAAGGGTCCTTGATTTTGAGCCAGGGCTGGCCGTTTTTGTGGAGGTCGTGCGAGCCGAGGATGGCGAAGGACATGGCGACGCGGTGGTCCTCGTAGGTTTCGATTTCGACGGGTTTCTTTTTGGAGCGGGACTTGAGGGCGCGGAGGTTGGGCTTGATGATGAGGCCGTCCTGGTCGGCGGTTTCCTCGACATCCTGGCCGAGGCGGGCGAGCTCGGTGGCCATGGCGTGAATGCGGTCCGTCTCCTGCTTGCGGGTGTGGCGGATGCCGGTGATGTGGGTGGGGCCGTCGAGCAGCGGAGCGAGGGCGGCGAGGGTGAGGAAGGTGTCGGAGAAGGGGTTGAAGTTTTGGGTGAGGCCGCGGTAGGCGGAGCCGGCGGTGACTTCGGTGTGGTCGGGCTTGCGGACGACGTGGAGGCCGAGGGCGGACGCGACGGTGAGGAAGCCGATGTCGCCTTGGAGGTCGGTGAGGTCACCGAGGCCGGCGATGCGGTAGTTGGCCGCGGCGCCGCCGGCGGCGACGGGCAGCACGACAAAGTAACTGGCGGCGGTGGCGTCGGGCTCGACGAAATAGATGTCCTGAAAGGGCGGGGCGTCAATGAGCGGCTTGAAGCCGTGGGCGAACTTGGGGATCATTTTGGCGGTCATCTGCACGAACGGGGCGGAGACGGTGGGGCCGTGAAGCTTAATGTGGAGGAGCTCGTCGGCCCATTCGGCGACCATCATGAGGGCGGAGAGGATTTGGGAGGAGGCGGAGGCGTCCACCTCGACGGTGCCGCCGGGGAGACCGTGGGTCTTGAGGGTGAAGGGGAAGTGGTGGGGCTCGCCGGAGAACTCGAATTCGGCGCCGAGCTGGCGGAGGGCGTCGAGGAGGCCCTTCATGGGGCGGCGGCGCATGGGTTCGTCGCCATCGAGGTGGTAGGTGCCGCGTTTTTTAAGGCAGAGGAAGGCGGGGAGAAAGCGGGCGGCGGTGCCGGCGTTGCCGACATGGAGGGAGGCCTTGGCCTTGGGGATCATGCCGTTGCGGCCCTCGAGGCGGATGGTTTCGGCGCGGGAGTCGGCGTGGATTTTGAAGCCGAGGGAGCGGAGGGCCTTGACCATGATCTCGGTGTCGCGGGAGAAGAGGGCGCCGCGGAGGGTGACGGGGTCTTTGCAGAGGGCGGCGAGGATGAGGGCGCGGTTGGTGATGCTTTTGGAGCCGGGGAGATGGACCGCGCCACGGACGGGGGCGGTGAAGGGGGTGATGGGTAGAGGGTCGGTCACGAGGGAAAATTCGAATTTTGAAATTCGAATGATGAAACAAAAGGCTAAAGGCTAAATGATAAATGATAAACGGAAAAGCGGGGGCTGGTTTCCGGCCAGCTTGCGAAAACCGCTTCGCTCGTAGTCGCGGAAAAATCCGAATCAGCACTCCTTGGGTTTATCGCCGAGGGGGCGGAGGCGGAGGCGGTAGTCGCGGCCGCGTTCGAGGAGGTGCTGGAGGGGGAAGGGTTGGTTGTTGTGGAGGGCGGCGCGGAGGTTTTGGAGTTCGTGCTCGAAGCCGGCGAGGGCGCGGAGGATTTCCTCGCGGTTTTGGAGGGCGATGGCTTTCCAGAGGGCGGGGTCGCCGGCGGCGACGCGGGTGGTGTCGCGCAGGCCGGGGCCGGCGAAATGGATCCACTCGGGGTTGCGGGCGGAGAGGTAGCAGCAATAGGCGGAGGCGATGAGATGGGGGAGGTGGCTGAGGTGGGCGGCGATTTCGTCGTGATTTTCGGGGGTGGTGGTGGCGACCTCCATGCCGAGGTTTTTCCAGAAGCGGGCGACGCGCTCGACGTCGGCGGGCGGGGTGTCCACGAGGGGGGTGACGAAGCAGGCGCGGCCAAGGAAGAGTTCGGCGTCGGCGTGCTCGAGGCCGGTTTTTTCCGAGCCGGCCATGGGATGGGAGCCGACGAAGGCGACGTTGTCGGGGAGGGCGGCGCGGGCGTGGCGGCAGATGAGGGACTTGGTGGAGCCGACGTCGGTAACGAGGGCGCCGGGGCGGAGGCGGGCGGCGATTTGCGCGAGGAGGGGGACGATGGTGTCAACGGGCGTGCAGACGATGACGAAGTCGGAGGCGGCAACGGCTTCGCCGGGGTCGGCAAAAACGGTGTCGCACCAGGGCTGGCCCTCGCACTTGAGGCGGGTTTCGGGGCGGCGGGACCAGACGGCGGTGCGACGGCAGAGGCCGCGGGCCTTGGCGGCCTGGAGCAGGGAAGCGCCAAGGAGGCCGGGGCCGAGTATGGTGATGCAGTCGAACACGGGGAATGCGAAAGCGGTGTTTAGGAGCCGGGTTTGGTGACGGGGAGGGCGGCGAGGGCGGGGGGAAGTTTGCCGGCCTCGTAGGTGGGGAAGCTGAATTCAAGGAGAGAGGTGTGGGGAATGTGGAAGGAGGTTTTGCCCTCGCTGCGGTCAACAAGGACGAGGATGCCGGCGGGAACGGCGCCGGCGGCGGTGATGAGGTCGAGGCATTCCTGGACGCGGCCACCGCGGGTGATGACATCCTCGACGACGAGGACGCGCTCGCCGGGGGCGAACTTGAAATTGCGGCGGAGGACGAGCTTGTCGTCCACTTTTTCGGCAAAGATGTAGCGTTTGCCGGACTGGCGAGCGACCTCCTGGCCGAGGACGAGGCCGCCCATGGCAGGGGCGAGGACGGTGGCGAAGTCGGCGGGGCCAAACTTTTTAAGGAGGAGGGCGCAGAGGCGGGTGACGGCGTCCATGCGCTGGCAGACTTGGGCGCACTGGAAGTAGTGGCCGGAGTGCAGGCCGGAGCGCAGAACGAAGTGGCCCTCGAGGAGGGCGCCGGTGCGTTTAAAGATGTCGAGGACTTCCGCGGCGGTGGGATCCATCGCGGGGACGGTGAGGGAAGGGCGGCGGGGTTGGCAACCCCATTTGCGGGGCGGGCGGGGGCGGGAAGCAGGCGCGGGCAGGGGGGTGAGGGTGGTTGAAACCCCTTGACGATGAGGGGCGATTGGGGCATTGCGTATTCTTTGGGAATACGGCGAAGTAGCTCAGTTGGTAGAGCAGAGGACTGAAAATCCTTGTGTCCCCGGTTCAATTCCGGGCTTCGCCACTTTTTGCGAACGATGGGCGGGAAAAATCCGATCAGGGAGTGGGCTTGGTGGTGGGCGGAGTGGTAGCGGCGGGTGGGCTCGCCTTCGCTGAAGTTGCGGAGGGCAGGTTCGCGGGTGCGGATTTGGGGTAGTCTTTCCAGAGCCATTCGAGGGCTTCGGGGAGGGTCTGCTGGCGGACGGCGCGGTCGGTATGGCCGGCGTTGCGGGCGAAGACGAATTGGTAATGGTAGCCTTTGGCGGCGAGGGCGGCGGCTAGGCGTTCGTTGGCGACGACCCAGTCGTGCATGTCGTCACGCATGGCGTTGGGGTTGAAATTGTCGCGGTCGCCGACTTCCATCCAGAGGCGGATGGGTTTGGCGGGGTTGTTGGAGATGAGGTGTTCGTGATATTCCCAGGCGCCGTGGGGAGTGGCGGGATCGGAGGGCCACTGTTGGTTCACGTAAGTGCCGGAGTAGGTGAGGACGCGGTGGTAGAGCTCGGGGTGATACCAGGCCATGGTGAAGGCGGCGGAGCCGCCGGAGCTGCCGCCCATGGTGGCGCGGCCGTCGGGGTCGCGGGTGAGCTTGACGTTATAGTTTTTTTCGACGAGGGGGAGGACTTCGGTTTCGACGAATTCGGCGTAGCGGCCGGACAGGGTGTCGTATTCGAGGCCGCGTTCGCTGCCCTGGGCGTCGCTGCCACCGCCGGGCGCATTGCTGGGGCGGCCGCCGTGGGCAATGGAGATGGCGATCATGGGGGGCACCTTGTGTTCGGCGATGAGGTTGTCCAGAACGGTGAACAAGCCGGTGTCCACCCCGTCAGCGCCGACGATGAAGGGGGCGGAGGTGCCGGGGACGTATTGCTTGGGAATGTAAACGCCGACTTTGCGGGTGTAGGGAGCCGGGTGGCTGGTGGTGACGATCATTTTGGCCGGGTCGGCGGGGTCCGGCGTGCCGGTGGTGTTGGGGTCGCGGTCAATGCCGGGGTAAATTTTGCTGTCGGTCGAATTCATGGTGAAGGTAAAGACGGTTCCTTGAGGCACGCCCGGTTGGGCAGAGTATTCGGGGGCGCGCGGGTGAGTCGGGCCGAGGACGAAGTTGCCCTCGGCATCCACGGGGGCGTTGGTGGAGTCGGGCAAGTCCTTGGCCGGGGGGTAGCCGGGGGTGTGGGGGTCGCGGGTGGGGGGAGTGGTGGCGGCGGACAAAACCGGATGGATGGCGGCGAGGCCGAGGAAAATCGCGAGGCGCAATAGGGGTATATTCATGAAAGGGGCGTTTTTGGAGTAAATTTAGGTGGGGTGAAGTTTCAGATTTCACGACTGGTTGAGTCTAGGGGTTGGCGTAGTCGCGGGCCATTTGGGGGTAGAGGAGGATGAAGGCGTTGGTGTCGTAGCGGCCACCGTAATCGGGGCGGGGGTTGGTCGTTGTGGAGGGGGCAGTAGGAGTGGAAGTGGTGGGTGGCAGAGTGGAACCGGAGTGGTCGAAGATAGGTTCTTTTTCGGGGCGGCTGGGAGCCCAGATGAACGTGCCGAGGCCCTGTTGGTTGGGGGCGTTGAAGACGAGGTCGTTAATGTAGCGTTTCTGGCCGCTGTATTCGACGGCGATGATGCCGAGGTTGGGGTAATGGGTGGCAATGTCGTCCATGGTGGTTTTCCAGTCGTTGGGGGCGTGCTCGGTGTAGCAGGAGAGGCCGACGATGTCGAAGGACACGCCGTGGGCGAGGAGTTGGTAGATCCATTCGCGGACGAGGAGGTCGTTGCGGCCCAGGGAGTGGTGGAGCATGATTTTGATGTTGGGGTCCACTTTGCGGGTGGCGCTGATGCCGGCTTTGAGGAGGGTGGTGAAGTTGCCCCAGCCGCCGGCGTCGGTGACGTTGGCGTTATGGGCGTCGGTGGTGGGGTTGCCGGTGGAGATTTTGGAAGTGATGCGGCCATAGGGCCAATCCATGCCGAAGGTGATTTCGTTGCCGATTTGGACGAGGTCAGGGGAAGTGCCCTGGGCCTTGAGGGCGGTGAGGACGGCCTTGGTGTGGTCGTGGAGGGCGGCGACCATTTCGGGGAAGGAGAGGTTGGACCAGGCTCGGGGCGTGGGCTGGCCTTCGGGGGAGGCCCAGGTGTCGGAGTAAAAGAAGTCCACAAGGAGGCCGAGGCCGGCGGCCTTGGCGCGTTGGGCGAGGATTTTGATATGGTCGAGGTCGCCGCGGGAGAAATTACGGGTGGGCTCGACGACGGAGGCGACGCGGACGTAGTTAAATTTGTTGTCCTTGAGGATTTGGAAGAAATCTTTTTTCACTCCATGGTCATAGAATTCAGCGCCGGCGGCTTCGTCTTCGAGGAGGAAAGTGATGTCGGCCCCGAGGATGAAGGGCTGGGGGCGCGGGGGGAGAGGCGCAGGAATGGGGCCGCCCTCCTTCGCTAAAGCTTCGGAGGGCAAACCCGCTGGCGCGGGTTTGTTTGTGGAAATGTTCTGGGCATGGCCAACTGGGGCGAGAACAAGCGCGAGGAGGAAGGCGGCGGCGAGGAAGAGCCCGAGGAAGGAGCGCGTGGGGAGGGAAGGGGCGTGGGTTTTCAAGATGGGGAGGGGTTGGTGGCGGGTGATTGTTGTGACGACCAAGGGTTGCGGCAAGCGCAGGATGGAGGCGGGAAGGGTGGGGGAGATGGCGGCGGATTGACAGGGAAGGCGGGGTGGGGCAGCGTCATTTTTAAAATGTGCCGGAGCATAAAATGGCTGGTGGTGGTGGCATTCGCGGGCGTGGTCGCGGCGGCGGTGGTGAGCTGGCGGGGGTTGCACACGGGGGCGGCGGGCCCGGCGGCAGCGACAACCTATTCGGCAGCGCAGTTGGCGGCGTTGCAGGCTGCGGTGGACGCGGAGACGGGGGCGTCAACCGCGCTGGCGGGAGAGGATTGGGCGGCGTGGGAGAAGGCGCGGCCAGGGCTGGGGCAGGCGTTGACTGGGTTGGAGGCGGCGTTTGGCGGCGAGGGATTTGCCGGGGCGGTGAAGCAGGCGCAGGCGGCGTGGCCGGTATTGGCAAAGGCGGGGGATTTTCCACACGCACGGTCGGCGTTTGTGATGGTGAGCGACGAGGTCGCGCAGGTGGTTTGGAAGGCGAAGGCAGGAGACGCGGCGCTGGGGAAGGTGGTGGTGTATTATTGCCCGATGACGAGCGAGCCGGCGAACGGGCGGTGGGTGCAGAACGGGCCGCCGCTGCGGAATCCCTTCTGGGGAAAGAACATGCTGGATTGCGGGGCGGAGTATAAGCCGTAAATTCAAAATGAAAAATTGAAGATGGAAAATGGAAGAGGGTAAAACGGGTAAGGCGAGGAGTAAGAACGGAAGACGGATGCGAGTGAAACGGGGTTGGTGGAGGGAGGGGAAACGGGGGAATGTTTTTCGGGAACAAAATTGCCTTTTCGAGCATCCTACTTCAGGTTGGTAATCCAGAAGCATGTGTCATGAAACACGGGACGATGATTCACGGGATGGCGGGAGGATTGGTGTTGGTTATGCTGGCATGGGCGCCGGGGGCGCAGGCCGCGGAGGCGAATGCCGTCGCCGCGACTACGGCGGCAACCAACGCCGGCGGCTTGCCGATCAATTATGATGCCACGCCGCTGGACCGCACGAACAGCCAGCGGGTGACGAGTTACGCGGACGTGCTGGACAAGGTGGTGCCGGCGGTGGTGAGCGTTTACACGACGATCAACGTGCCGCAAGGCATGAGCCGGCAGGACCAGATGCAGCAATTATTGCGGCGGTATTACGGCACAAACCCGCAGCAGCAACAGGACAGCCCGGCGAACACGGACACGAGCGGGCGGCCGGAAATTTTCGGGGTGGGGTCGGGTTCGATCCTGACGGCGGACGGGTATATTTTGACCAACCGGCATGTGATAGTCGGGCCGCGGCAACAGCCGGTGGACGGGATCCATGTGAAGCTGCAGGACGGGCGGGAGTTTGACGCGAAGTTGGTGGGCAGCGACGAGAAGACGGACATCGCGCTGCTCAAGATCGCCACGACGGGGCTACCGACGATGAAACTGGCCGACAGCGACAAGCTGCGGGTGGGCGACATCGTGTTTGCGGTGGGGAACCCGATGGACGTGGGGTTTACGGTGACGCACGGGATTATTTCCGCGACGGGACGGAGCAGCCTGAGATTGTTGGACGATCAGCAGGCAGCGGAGCCCACGGATCGCTCCTTTGAGGATTTTATCCAAACGGATGCATCCATCAACGAAGGCAATTCGGGCGGCCCGCTGGTGGACGCGCAGGGGCGGCTGGTGGGGATGGACTCGGCGATAATGTCCACGCGCGCGGGCGGGAGCATTGGGATCGGGTTCGCGATACCATCGAGTTTGTTGCGGCAGGTGATTCGGGATTTGACGGCGTATGGTGCGGTGCGGCGCGGCTTTCTGGGGGTGGAAATTCAAGATTTGAACCATGATCTGGCGCAGGCGATGGGGCTGAACTCGACGCACGGGGCGCTGGTGAACAATGTGAACCCGGAACTGCCGGCGGGCGCGGCGGGCGTGCAGCGCGGGGACGTGGTGGTGAAGGTGAACGACCAGGACGTGGACACGGCGGACAAGCTGCGGTTTTTGGTGGCAAGCAACGAACCGGGGGCGACGGTGGCGCTGACGGTATTGCGCGGGGGCGGGGCGCGGGTGATCAGCGTCAAGCTGGGCGACCGCGATGCGTTGAATACCGAGAGCAAGCCGCTGGTGACGCCGACGAGCCGGTTCAACGCGCTGAATAGAGGCGGGGGGCCGGGGGTGAGCGCGCCGGTGGCGACGGGGCCGCTGGCGGGGTTGACGCTGGAGGCGGTGACGCCGGGATTGCGCGGGCAGTATAACCTGCCCGGGAATCTGAGCGGGCTGGTGGTCACGAACGTGGACAATAACTCGCCCTATGCGGACCAGTTCACGGCGGGGATGGTGGTGGAGATGGTGAATGGGAAGGCGGTCTCAAGGACGGACCAGGTGCAGGCGTTGTTGAAGCCCGGAGCGGTGAATGTGCTGTATGTCTATAATGACGGGCATTTTGGCTACATGACGGTGCTGTTGCCGGGGCAGAAGTAGGGGCGGGGGGCTGACAATCGGCTTGCATCGGGGCGGGGGCACGCAATGATTACCCGTTTCCCCGGTGTGGACGGCTAGCTCAGTTGGTTAGAGCGCCTGCTTTACACGCAGGATGTCACAGGTTCGAGTCCTGTGCCGTCCACCATCGCCGGTGGGAAGACCCAACCGCGCATACATGCGACACACCATTTCCATTCTGGTTGAGAACAAATTCGGCGTGCTGGCACGCGTGGCGGGGCTGTTTTCCGGCCGCGGGTTCAACATTGAGACGCTGAACGTGGGCCCGACGCACAACGCGGAACTGTCGCGCATCACGGTGACCATCGTGGCGGACGAGACGGCGCTGGACCAGGCGGTGAAGCAGGTGCACAAGCTGGTGAACGTGATCGAGGTGACGGATTTCTCGCGCGGGGAGCCGTTTGTGGCGCGGGAGCTGGTGATGCTGAAGCTGGAGTGCACGCGGCAGACGCGGTCGGAGATTGTGGAGATTGCGGCGATTTTCCGCGCGAAGGTGGTGGACGTGACGCCGAGCTCGATCATCCTGGAGTGCACGGGGAACGACACGAAGATCAAGGCCTTTCTGGAGATCATCTCGCCGTTCGGGATCAAGGAACTGGCGCGGACGGGGAACCTGGCGCTGCCGCGCGGGGCGTGAGTCATTTATTCCGTAAATTCTGTTAATTCCGCCTAAAACCAAATTTTTATGCCTGCAAAAGTCTACACCGACACCGACGCCGATTTGGGCGTGTTTAAAAACAAAACCCTGGCCGTGATCGGCTTCGGTTCGCAGGGCCACGCCCACGCGCTGAACCTGAAGGACAGCGGGGCGCACGTCATCATCGGGCTGTATCCGGGGAGCCAGTCGTGGAAGATCGCCGAGGCGAAGGGCTTCGAGGTGTTCACGGCGGGCGAGGCGGTGAAGCGGGCAGACGTGATCATGGTGGGGCTGCCGGACATGAAGCAACCGTCGGTGTGTGAGCAGGAGATCGCGCCGAACCTGGCGCCGGGGAAGACGCTGCTGTTCACACACGGGTTGTGCATTCATTTCGGGCTGATCCTGCCGCCGAAGGACGTGAACATCATCATGGTGGCGCCGAAGGGGCCGGGGCACATCGTGCGCTCGCAGTATCTCGAGGGCAAGGGCGTGCCGGCGCTGATCGCGATTCACCGCGATGCAACGAAGGACGCGAAGAAGATCGCGCTGGCGTGGGCCAAGGGAATCGGCGGGACGCGCGCGGGCGTGCTGCAAACGAGTTTCAAGGAAGAGGCGGAGACGGACCTCTTTGGCGAGCAGGCGGTGTTGTGCGGCGGGGCGAGCGAGCTCGTGCGCGCGGGGTTTGAGACGCTCGTCGAGGCGGGCTACCAGCCGGAGATGGCGTATTTCGAGTGCCTGCACGAGTTGAAGCTGATCGTGGACCTGATGGTGGAGTCGGGCGTGTCGGGCATGCGGTTCTCGATTTCGGAGACGGCGAAATACGGGGACATCACGCGCGGGCCGCGGGTGATCAACAAGGCGTCGCGGGCGGCGATGAAGCAGATTTTAAAGGAGATCCAGACGGGGAAGTTCACCAAGGAATGGGTGAATGAATACAAGGGCGGGCTGAAGAACTACAAGCGTTTGCTGGCCGAGGGCGAGAAGCACCCGATTGAGAAGACGGGGCAGCGGCTGCGGGCGCTGATGCCGTGGGTGCCGAAGCGGAATATCAAGGGGGCGCAGGCGGCGTATGTGAAGTAGGCTCTATGATTCTGAATGCCACTAACGTAGATTTCAGGTTTGTGCATAGAAATGCCACCCACGTTTCCCATCTGGATGGTTACGTGACAATTTCAACGATAAGACTTTCTCGGGTAGAAAGGTCATAGGGTCACTTTCGCTGAAACTTTCTAGATCTGGGCATTCGCTTTTTATACAATCGAGAAAATTTTGTGAGACTTTAATTTGCTGCTTTAGTTTTAGTTGAAGTTTTGAGGCATCATTAACAGCCTTCCCGAGATAATCCCACTGGCCAAAAATATAAACTTGGCTAATTACTCCACAATCAATTCCGCATCCCAATTTTATACTGTTTGCTTTCAGTTGCGAATCAGAAGCGGATAAACTAAGAATTTCGGCGCATGCCCGAAAAAACTCCACAGCGCTTGCTGGATATTTACTTTGCCCTAAGACCGCAAGAGGCATCCCTTCAATTTCTGCGACAATCATTAGCCCATCTCCTGTACATTTTAGAAACACCTGACCCTTCCAAACTTCTGTGAACGCTTTTTGGTAAATTGCCTCTAGATTTTTCGTTATGTTAATAACTAGATTTGGGTCACTGTTTTTTGAGAACTCGGTGAAATCACGAATATCGAAAAAGGCTATATATGCCTTACATGGTCGAGTTAATTCAAATTCAGAACTCCCAATTATTCTAGGGTATGCCCTACCCCAAACGGCATCCCAAAATATGTAACCACGGTCAAAAATTTGATATCTCCCTGGTCCTGACCCAAGCCATAGTTCATCTGATTTGGGTAAACCTAAGGCGGCATACATACCCGGCATAAAATAAAGCTTACCGATGGCGCCGTATAAAGCATACGCGTCGTGGTTGTCGTTTCGGACGACGACAGCTTCTCGTGTGTCATCCCACACCCTAGCTGGGTTGACGTTCCAGAATATGAACGACCCGTCGGGAAGGTTTTCTTGAGACGTGAAATCTCCCCATTCATGCTGTGCAGCAATGGGACAAGCTATTTGTTTGGCGCTATTGTAGTCTAACATATTGAAAATCAACGGTATGTAATTCGGATTTATTTATAGGCATCCCCTTCGATTTGGGCGAGCAACTCGCCAATGTTGTCATTGCTCAATCCCGTGCGCAGGCCCATTGGACGGCCTTGAGTCCGGTAGAGTTTGGCGACGATTTGGTGTGGGTCTTTTTTGGTTTTACGATTTTGCGCCGTTTTGCTGCTACTAGGTCGAGCCTTTGAACTGATTGCACGGGGAGTTTTCATAGGTGCATGATGCCGTCTATCGCACAAATGTCCAGACGGGGTGAAAATTTTAGAATGTTGGATGGCATTCCACCTTCTAACTTCTCTATTCTGGCTGCTTTATGTCTGCACAGGTCTATCTTGTCGGGGCGGGGCCGGGGGATCCGGGGTTGGTGACGTTGCGGGCGCGGGACTTGATCGCGCGGTGCGACGTGCTGGTGTATGACCGGCTGGTGAACCCGGAGTTGCGGGAGTGGGTGAAGGCGGGATGCGAGTTGATTTACGTGGGGAAGGACCCGCATGTGCACGCGATTCCGCAGGAGGAGATCGAGGACTTGATCGTGGCGCGGGCGAAAGCCGGGAAAGTGGTGGTGCGGTTGAAAGGGGGGGATCCGTTTATTTTCGGGCGCGGGGGCGAGGAGGCGCGGCGGCTGGCGGAGGACGGCGTGGCGTTTGAGATTGTGCCAGGGGTGACGGCGGCGCTGGCGGCGGCGGCATGCGCGGGGATTCCGCTGACGCACCGGGATTTTGCGTCGTCGTTGTGCTTCATCACGGGGCATGAAAATCCGGAGAAGCACGAGTTTCGCGTGGATTTCAAGAAGTTCGGGGCGCTGGGCGGGACGGTGTGTTTATACATGGCGATGGGGCAACTGGAGCGGATTGTGGGGGATTTGCAGGCGGGGGGAATGGCGGCGGAGACGCCGGCGGCGGTGGTGCAGTGGGCGACAACGGCGAGGCAGCGGACATTGTTTGCGCCGCTGGGGGAACTGGCGGCGGCGGTGGCACAGGCGGCCATGGGGGCGCCGGCGGTGGTGGTAATCGGCGCGGCGGTGAAGGCGGCGGCGGGGATCGGGTGGCACGAGGCACGGCCCTTGTTCGGGAAGCGGATCGTGGTGGCGCGGGCGAAGGAGCAGGCGGGGGAACTGCGGCAAAAATTTGCGGAACTGGGCGCGGAGGTGCTGGAACTGCCGCTGATTGAGATCACGCTGGAGGTGGACCAGACGGTGGCCGATGATGTGTTCGCGGAAATCGGGACGTATGACTGGTGCGTGTTCACGAGCGTGAACGGGGTGCGGGGTTTTTTTGCGGAGTTGTGGCGGCGGCACAAGGACGTGCGGGTGCTGGGGGCGTTGAAGTTCGCCTGCGTGGGGGCGGCGACGGCGCGGGAGATACAGCAGTATCATTTGGAGGTGGACGTGGTGCCGGAGACGGCGACGGCGGAGGCTCTGGGGGTGGACTTGCTGGCGCACAGTTCGCTGGAGCATTTGCGGATGCTGGTGGTGACGGGGAACCGCAACCGCGACGACTTGGTGAAGACGCTGGAAGCGAAAGGGCGGGCGATTGTGGATGTGCTGCAAGTTTATCGCACGGAATTGACGGATTTGGCGAAGGAGCCGGCGGCGCAGGCATTCCGCGAAGGCGGGGCGGACGCGATTGCGTTCACCAGTTCCTCGATGGTGGAATCGTTCGCGAAGCAGGCGAAACACCTGCAACTGGCGGCGGGGGCACGGCGGCCGGTGGTGTGCGCGATCGGGCCGCAGACGGCGGCGGCGCTGCGGGCGCACAAGCTGGCGGCGGAGGTGGAGGCGCCGGAGCATTCGCTGGACGGGCTGGTGGAGGCGGTGCGGGCGAAATTGTCAAAGCTTCGTAAATAAGCACGGGGAATGGCATATAAAAGCCTCAGGCTCAAGGAGGTGGCGTGTTTTATGCTGAAGTCACAAACGACGCCAAAATCGCACAATATCCTAACGTAAGATAAACCAGAAAAACTTTTGCGATATTGGCATGGATTTCCTTGAATGATTTTCCGACAATGCCGCGAAGCCACCCGATTGAATGATGAAATATTTCCGCGCGGTCGGAAGGTTTCCGCCGCGCGCGAGTATTTCGTTTCCCCCATGCGCCCACGCGTAAAAATCTGCGGTTTGACCCGGCTGGAGGACGCCCGCCTGGCGCGGGAGCTTGGGGCGGATTATGCGGGGGTGGTGTTTTACCCGAAGTCGCCGCGGCGGGTGCGGGAGGCGGACTTGCCGGGGTTGCTGGCGGTGATCCCGGCGGGACGACGGGTGGCGGTGGAGGTGGCGCCCGCGCCGGGGATGCTGAAGAAGCTGGAGGCGCTGGGGTTTGATTTTTTCCAGGTGCATTATGACCCGGCGGAAACGTCGGACACGCTGCTGGAGCGGTGGGCGGCGGAGGTGGGGAGCGAGCGGTTGTGGCTGGCGCCGCGGCTGCCGCCGGGGGAGCCGTTTCCCGCAGCGGCGCTGGCGGCGTCGCAGACATTGCTGGTGGACACCTACCAGCGGGGGACGTATGGCGGCACGGGGCGGACGGGAGACTGGCCGCATTTCAAGACGCTGCTCGAGCAGAATCCGCAGCACCGGTGGGTGCTGTCGGGCGGGCTGCGCCCGGAGAACATCCGCGCGGCGCTGGCGGCGACGCAGGCGCAGGTGGTGGACGTGAACAGCGGGGTGGAGAGCGCGCCGGGGATCAAGGACGCGGGGAAACTGGACATGCTGTTTGCGAACCTGGCGGATGTGTAATGTGCCGGAGCGGGGAGAATTTGCGGCTGGCGCGTAGGGGTGTTGGCGGTTAGGAAGTCGGGCGCGTGGATACAAATTTACCCAAGACAGAGCGACCAATGACGGCGGTGGCTTACCGGCCTCCGGTGGCAGCGGTGGGCGAACGGCGGGTGCTGGAGACGGCGCCGACGCTGAAGGAGATGGCGCCGGGGGAACGTCCGCAAGAGCGGCTGGAGGCGCTGGGCGCGGGGGCGTTGAGCGACACAGAGCTTTTGGCAATGCTGCTGCGCAGCGGGAGCCGGGGGATGGACGTGTTGAAAGTGGCCGGCGCGCTGTTAGCAGAGGCGGGGTCGCTAGCGGAGTTGCTGGCGTGGCAGGCGGAGGATTTCCGGCGAGTGAAAGGGATCGGGAAGGTGAAGGCGCTGCAAATGCTGACGGTGTTGGAGGTGGCGCGGCGGGTGGTGGCGCAGGCGGCGGCACGGGAGCCGGAGGCGCTGGTGACACCGGAGGCGGTGTGGCGGCATTTTGCGCCGTTGCTGGCGGGGCTGGAGGTGGAGAAGTTTTGGATACTATGTCTCAACCGGAAATACCGGCTGCAAAAGCGGGTGGAAATAACATCGGGGACGGCGACGAGCAGTTTGGCGCACCCGCGGGAGGTGTTCCGCGAGGCGATCCGGGTGGGGGCGAGCGCGATTGTCGCGGCACACAACCATCCGAGCGGGGACCCGGCGCCGAGCAAGGCGGACGTGGACATCACGCGGCAGTTGCGCGGGGCGGCGGAGGTGGTGGGGATCGAGCTGCTGGATCATGTGATCCTGGGGCAGCCGGGGGCGGATCCGCTGGGGCGGGGGTATTTTTCGTTTCGCGGGGCGGGGTTGCTGTAGGGCGAGCTAAAAAAAGATGGAAAATGAAAAATGAAAGTAGCAACAGCGGGATTATTCAACCGGGAGTGGGGATGGTGCCGGGGGAGTTGCGGTTGGGGAAGGGTGGGTTGGTTTTTTCGTCGGCGAGGAGGGCGCGGAAGGTTTGTTGGAGGCCGGCGCTGGCTTCGAAGCGGGCGAGGGTTTCGAGGTAAACGGGGACGATGGGGTCGGCGGCGGTGAGGATGGCTTCGCTTTCAGAGTTGCCGAGTTTGTCCCAGTCGCGCTGAAAATCGCCGAGGGTGAGACGGTCGAGCACGCGGCCGGGCTGGTAACGCACGAGGTGGCGGCCATGCTGGTCCAGGGCGTCAATGGGGCTGAGGAGGTGGAGGTCGCAAAGGCGGGTGAGGCATTCGTTGAGGATGTTGGCGGGGACGCGGAGGCGTTCGACGAGGTCGTCTACAGAGAGTTCGGTTTCGCGGCGGATGAAGGCACGGGAGACCTGGAGGAAGGCGGCGAGGCCGATGAGGCGGCGGACGCGGGGGCTGACCTGGTTCCAGAGGCGGTCGTCGGTGAGGAAATCGGCGTTTTGGACGGCGTAGGTGAGCTGGCCGCCGAGGAGGATGAGGAGCCAGAAGATGTAGAGGCCGAACATGAGGACGGGGAAGATGCCGATGGAGCCGTAGAAGCTTTGGCTGCTGATGACTTTGCTGACGTAGAGGAAGGAGAGGAAGTTGTTGAGGGTGAGGAAGAGGGTGGCGACGAAGCCGCCGAGGAGGGCGGGGCGCCAGCGGACGGTGGTGTTCGGGATGAAGCGGTAAAAGATGGCGAGCAGGCCGGCGACGAGGAGGAAAGAGACCACATGGGGGACGAGGCCGTGGAGCTGGAGGAATTGGAGGCCGTCGGGCAGGTCGTCAATCATGCGGGCGAGGGTGGCGGCGGAGAAGAGGGTGCCGGCCGTGAGGCCGACGAGGGTGCCGAGGCTGATGATGGCCCAATACATGACGACGCGCTGGGAGAGGCTGCGGCCCCGGCGGACGCCCCAGATGCTATTAAAGGTGTTCTCAATGGTGATGATGAGCTGGATGCAGATGAAGACGAGAATGGCGAGGCCGAAGGCGCCGACTTTGCCGGAGCGGGCGTTCTTGATCATTTTGTCAATGAACTTGACGACTTCGGGGTTGTTGCCGGAATCGCCGAGCGGGGTAAAGGCGGGGTTGGCGCCTGCGGTGGGGGCGAGGATGAGGTTGCCGGTGTCGAGCAGGACGGAGGGGGCGGCGGACGAACCGGCGGGTGTTTTGGCGGCACCGGGGGCACGGGTGGCTGAGCGGCTGGCGGCGGAAGGCAAGTCGCGCGAGCTGAGTTCGTTGACGGGCGGGGCGATGTAGAGGATGAGCTGGTTCAGGCTTTCGGCGGCGTGTTCCTCGCCATTTTTCTGGACGAAGAAGCTGGAGATGATGATGGCGAGGGAAACGAGCGGGCCGAGGGAGATGAGGGTGTAGTAGCCGAGGGCGGCGGCCTCGACGAAGATCTTGTTTTTGAAGGTGCCCTGGATGCTGATGCTGGCGATGCGCAGGAGGGCATAGGCAAAGCCGCGGGGGGTGCGCTCGTTAAGCGCGGCGTGGCGCCAGATGTCGTCATGCACCAGATTCTGACAACGCCGGAGGAAGCCGGGCGGGGGAGTGGAGACGGGATCCGACATGCGGAAGAGGAACCGGACCGGACGGCCTCAAATCAGGAGGAGCCGGAAGCCTGCCAGGCGACCCAGGCGAAAGTGCCCATGCCGAGAATGCCGAGGGCGGCAAAGATGATCATGAGGTAGAGGTTGAGCGTGATGGTGCAGACGAACAGCCCGAGGCCGGCGGCAACGGCGGCGAGGAGGCCGCGCGGGTCGCCCAGGGACCAGTAGAAATAGGCGAAGTAGCCAAGGCCGACCATGGCGCGGAAGCGCACGACGGGAAAAATGGAAGAGACGTTGAGGAAGAGGCACAGGGCGATGAAGAAATCCACAATGCCGACGATGGCGAAGGGCTGCTCGAGGATGCGGAGCCACTTGTGGTGGGCAAAGACGTCGAAGAGCAGGTCGTAGTAGGGGACAGTGTTGGAAAGGCCACTGAGGACCATCATCGCGGTGAGGACGGGGAGGGCCATGGCGGCGGCCTTACCTTCGGCCTTTTGTTTTTCCTTGAGATACTTGGTTTCCTTGGACTCGCCCTCGGCGGCGGCGAGCATCTGGCCGACGGTGACGGCGGGGGCGGCGGCTTCCTCGGGTTTGTTGAGGAACTTGATGTCGTCGCGCTCCTTCTTGAGACCGAGTTTTTTGCGTTCGGGGAAGAGGAGGGCCTTGAGGTCGGCGTTGCCGCCGACGGGGAGCCAGGTGCTGGAGGCGTCGTCGTAAAACTCGGTTTCGAGGGTGATCTGGCCGGCGTCGGCGAGGGAGGTCATTTTGTCCTCGTCGAACGGGCCGCGGGCCTCCTCGGAGCCGGGCTGGCGGATGTAATACTCGGCCATGGGGGCGTATTAGAACGGCGGGCGGGCGGGGCCAGCAAGCCAAAAGCCGGGAGGGTTTAGAGGAACCGCTGGTAGAAAAGGACGGCGGAGATGGCGAGGCCGACGGCGGTGATGAGGTGGCGGACGGCGTTTTGCGGAATGCGCTGGGCGAAGTGCGAGCCGAGGTAGTAGCCGAGGAGCGCACCGGCAGTCATCAGGAACGCGCGGGGCCAGTTGACGAGGCCGCTGTAAATGAACCAGCCGGTGGCGACGAGGTTGATGGCGGAGCCGAGGACGGTCTTCAGGCTGTTCATCTGGTGGATGTGGGTGAGCCCGAGGAAGCCGAGGGAGGCGAGCATGAGGATGCCGATGCCCGCGCCGAAGAAGCCGCCGTAAATGGAGACGCCGAGCTGGAAAACGAGCGCGCCGCAAAGGGCGGCGCGGGTGTGGGTGTGGCCGGCCTCGAGGACGGCGAGACGCTTGAACAGGCCCTGGGCAAGGAAAACGAGCGTGGCGAAGAGCAGGAGAAAGGGGACGAGGTTGGCGAAGGCTTCGTTGCCGGTGTGCGTGAGCACAAAGGCGCCGAGAAAGCCGCCGATGAGGCAGACGGGGAGAAAGCGCCAGAGCCACGGCTTTACCTCGGCGAGGTGGCGGCGGTAGCCATAGAGACTGCCGGCGGTGCCGAAGACCAGGGCGAAGGTGCTGGTGGCGTTGGCGGTGACGGGCGGGACGCCGAAAAAGAGCAGGACGGGGAAGGTGATGAGGGTGCCCCCGCCGGCAATGGCATTGACCGCGCCGGCAGCGGCGGCGGCGAAGAAGAGGGCGGCGGTTTCGTGCAGAGTCACAGCGAGGGAGTGTGGACCGGAGCGGGCTGGGCAGGCAAGCCGCGAGCCGGGAGCGTGAATTAACCCAGCGAGTAGCGCGGGCTAACGTTCCGCGCTAACAAGCAGGGACGGCTTCGTGAGACGACCTTACCGGAAATCCGCGAGCGACCAGACACAGGGCCTGCTCCACCCGTGGCGTCGGCAAGATGTTATGTCAAAGAAGGTCCGTTCTCCCGTTCGGGAGAGCGTTTTCCTGCGCGCCCCGCAACGAGCGCGTCGGGCTTCGGGGCGATAGTAGCAGGGAACGGGGCGGGAGTGGTATGACTGCGTTAGCTGCGTTGGATTGGGGGGGGGATTCGAATTTTAAAATTCGAATGATAAAATAAGGGAAGAGAAGGAGGGGGGATTTATGGAAAATGGGGAAGAAGAGAGATACTCGTGCCGAGACGTTGAGTAAGAGAAGAAGTTTTAGACAGGATGAACAGGTTGCACAGAATGGGGAAGGGAGGCGAAGAGGGCTGATGCTGGGGAAAGGCTTGCCAGTTTTGGAAAAGGGGTGGAGGTTTTGGGCATGAGCGAGGCGATTGACGGGCGGGTGGGGATTGGGCATGTGCAGTTGAAGGTGGCGGACTTGGAGCGGGCGCTGGGGTTTTATTGCGGGGTGCTGGGGTTTGAGGTGATGCAGCGGATGAGGAATGAGGCGGCGTTTGTGAGCGCGGGGGGCTATCACCACCACATCGGGTTGAACACGTGGGAGAGCCGGGGCGGGAGCCCGCCGGCGGCGGGGACGACGGGGTTGTTTCATGTGGCGATAAGGTATCCGGACCGGAAGACGCTGGCGGATGCGCTGCGGCGGCTGGTGAAAGCGGGCATCGAACTGGACGGGGCGGCGGACCACGGGGTGAGCGAGGCGTTGTATTTGCGGGACCCGGATGGGAACGGGGTGGAGCTTTACCGGGACCGGCCGATGGAGGAGTGGCCGAGGGGAAAGGATGGGGAGTTGGCGATGTTTACAAGGAGGTTGGATGTGGGGAAGTTGCTGGAGGAGTAAATTACTCGACGAGGGGCAGAAGATTTTTCTCAAGCTAGAGACGGTTTGGTGGCGGGGATTTTGACAAAGTTTTTACGGGGGCGGGGCGTTTTTAAGCTCCACTTTTTGTTGTTTCTGGGGGAAATATATCCGGCAGGTGAGGGGAAGCCTTGTTTGGCATTCGTGGCCTTTGGCGAATGAAGGAGGAGGTTTCGCAGAAAGGGGCGGCAAATGACGGGGAAATCATTTTCGAGAATGCGCTAAACATGGACACGGGTGACATGGGCCGGAAGGGCGGGAGCGGGGCGGGCGTGGAGGCCGCGAACGGGGGTGCGGAGTTATTGGGGCGGTTGAGCGAGGAGCATTTCCGGGCGGCAATGGAGCATTCGGCGATTGGGATGGCTTTGGTGGGGCTGGACGGGAGGTTTTTGAAGGTGAACCAGGCGTTATGCCGGCTGGTGGGCTACACGGAGGCGGAGTTGCTGCGGATAGATTTCCAGACGATCACGCATCCGGAGGATCTGGACAGGGACCTGGCACAGGCGCAGCGGATGGTGGCGGGGGACATAGCGACCTACCACATGGAGAAGCGGTATTTTCACAAAACGGGGCGGATAGTATGGATATTGCTGACGGTGGCATTGGCGCGGGACGGGGAGGGGAAGCCGGCGTATTTCATTTCGCAAATCCAGGACATCACGCAGCGGCGGGAGGCGGAGGAGCTGATGCGGCGGGACGCGCAGATTTTCGCGCAACTGCAGGATTGTGTGTTGTGCACGGATTTTGCGGGGAGGATCACGTATTGGAACGAGGCGGCGACGCGGCTGCACGGGTGGACGGCGGAGGAGATGCAGGGGCACAGTATTTTTGACATGTTTCCGCCGGAGACGCGGGTGGCGGTGGAGCGGGAGTTCGCGGCGTTCGGGGACCGGCCGGAGTTGAGCGGGGTGTTCTGGGTGAAGAACAAGGATGATTCGCAGGTGTGGGTGCAGATCCGGGTGACGCGCTACCGGGGGGAGGCGGGACAGGCGGCGGGTTATGTGGTGGTGGCGCGGGACATGACGGAGCGGCGGCAGGCGGAGGAGACGATCCGGCGGGACGCGCACATTTTGTCGCAGATCAATGACGCGGTGATTTGCTCGGACGCGGCGGGGCAGGTGATTTACTGGAACCAGGCGGCGGAGCGGCTGTGGGGGTGGAAGCAGGAGGAGATGGTGGGGCAGCCGATTTTGCGGCGGTTTCCGCCGGAGGTGCGGCCACAGGTGACGGAGATACGGCAGCGGATCATGCGCGGGGAGCTGGCGGAGGGAATGGAGTGGGAGGATTACCACAAGGATGGGTCGCGGCGGTGGGTTTACTGGCATTCGTATCCGATCCGGGACGGGGCGGGGCAGGTGAGCGGGATTGTGACGCTGGCGACGGACATTTCGGAGCGGAAGCAGGTGGTGCAGGAGCTGGTGCGGGCGAAGGAGGCGGCGGAGGCGGCGGCGCGGGCGAAGTCGCAATTTCTGGCGGTGTTGAGCCACGAGATCCGGACACCGTTGAACCCGATCATCGGGGCGGCGCAATTATTACTGGACCAGGAGTGCGCGCCGGAGCAGCGGGAACTGGTGGAGACGATCAACCACGCGGGGGAGCATTTGCTGACGCTGCTGAACGACATGCTGGATTTGGCGAAGATGGAGTCGGGGCGGGTGGAGCTGGCGCAGGCGCCGTGCGTGACGCCGGATTTGGTGCGGGGGGTATTGGACATCAAGCGCAACGAGGCGCGACGCAAGGGGCTGGCGTTGACCGGGGAATTTGACCGGAAACTGGCGTATTGCTACATGACGGACGAGCCGCGGCTGCGGCAGATATTGCTGAACCTGGTGGGCAACGCGGTGAAGTTCACGCAGAGCGGGGAGGTGGTGACGAAAGTGGAGCGGGTGGAGCGGAACGGGAAGCGGGACTGGCTGCGGTTCACCGTGCGGGACACGGGGATAGGGTTGCGGGTGGACCACATGCGGCGGATTTTTGAGCCGTTTTACCAGGTGGACGGTTCGTCCACGCGGCGCTACGAAGGGGCGGGGCTGGGGCTGGCGATTTGCCGGCGGCTGGTGGAGTTGATGAACGGGCAGATCGGGGTGGAGAGCAAGCTGGGGGAGGGTTCGACATTTTGGTTCACAGTGGAGCTGGAACGGGGGCCGGAGGAATTCAACAGCCTGGAGCCGGTGAACACGGGGTCGCCGTTTCCCGCGAGGCGGCGGGTGCTGCTGGTGGAGGATGATCCGGGGAACCGGGGGGTGCTGGTGACGATGCTGCAGCGGGCGGGGTGCACGGTGGCGGTGGCGCCGACGGCGCGGACGGCGCTGGAGTTGTTCAAGCCGGGGGCGTTTGACGCGGTGCTGATGGACTTGCGGCTGCCGGACTTGGACGGGTTTGAGACGGCGAAACTGTTTCGCAGCCGGGAGCGGGAGGCGGGGGTGGCGCCGGTGGCGATCATCGCGCAGACGGCCAACACGTCGGCACGGGACGTGACGGCAGCGAAGGCGGCGGGGATGAATGATTTTCTGGCGAAGCCGATCCGGCGGCAGAAGCTGATCGCGACGTTGAAGAAACACACGGCGGCGCTGGACAAGGTGGACGGACAACCAGCGAAGGCGGGGGCGAAAGCGCGGAAGAAGCAGAGCGTGGGGGTAAGTTGAGGAAGGGCGAGTTCAGGCTTCGCGCAGCCAAACAACGGAGCGACCGCCGCGATTGAGCCGCGTGTAATTGGGAATGGCGACCAAGGCGCTGCCGTCGGCATAGGAGCCCTTGATAACGCGCACGCCGCCGAGGAGATCGGGCCGCCACTCGCTCGTCAGCGCCGCCGTGGAAGACAGCGGCTGGTCCACACTGCCGTCCACGCTTTCGACATTGTAAACCAGAGGGCCGAAGCGCAGGGCCACACGGTTGGTGTCGGCAAGGACGCGGGGGTCGGCCTTGATCCGTTGCACGGTGAGCGGCACGACGAGGTCAATTTTGTCGCCCGCGCGCCAGGTGCGGGTGAGGACGGCGTAGCCGTTTTTCACGACTGGCTGGACGGCCTCGCCATTGACGGCGAGCGAGGCGAGGCCACCCACGGCGGGTGAGGCGGTATAAAGCTCGCTGACATTGTGGTTGGGCACGCGGAGGCGCAGGGTGAAGGCCTTCGGGGTGGCCGGGTTGAGCGTGATGGCGACGCTGCCGTTCCACGGGTAATCGGTTTTTTGCACGACCTGTATGTCGGTTCCCGCCACTCCGGCGATGTCCACAGTGCTGCCGATAAAGAGGTTCACAACGAGGCCGTCGGGGCTTTTGGCATACATCCACGTCGGCGGCATCAACAGCACGCGCGGAAAATTGCCCACGCAGCAGGGGCAGGCGCTCCACTCGTAGCGCACGAGGCCGCGGGACTGCATGGCACCGACGCGGCCCTGGTCGTCGAGCGGGTTGGTGTAGTTGAAGTATTTTCCGGTGAGGTCGTAATCGCCGAGGATGGCATTGTAATAGGTGGCCTCGATCAAGTCGGCGAATTTGGCGTCCTGGTAGGTGAGGTTCATCTTGTGCTGGAGGAACAGCACGCCGCAATTGGAGCAGGATTCGCAATAGGCGTTGT
>CAZDAQ010000020.1:21966-26303 GCA_964503425.1 uncultured Opitutales bacterium | reverse complement strand
TTGGCGGCGGCGAGGGTGAGGTTGCCGAGGCCGGTCTTGGTGAGGCCGCCGCTGGAGTTGGGCAGAAGCACGGGCACGCCGACAGCGGCTCCAGCGCCGCCGCCGCCCGAGAGGGTGACGGTCAGGCTATCGCCGGAATTGTAGCCATTGCCGCGGTTGGTGACGATGATGCTGGTGACGGCTCCGCCGGACACGGTGGCATAAGCGGTGGCGCCGCTGCCAGCACCGCTGGAAATGGCGACCTTGGGTGGGGCAAGGTAGCCCGAGCCCGGAGAGGTGACGGCGATGGAGGCGATTCCGTAGCCGGTTGGGGCGAGCAACGGCTGGGCGATGGTGATCGCCTGGCCGTTGTCGTTAATCACGGCACCGCCAGCGTAGATGTTGACGGCTTGGAGTCCTTGCAGAAATGTGGCGCTGGCGCTGGCACCAGCTTTGAGGGTGCCACCGTTGAAATTGAGCACGCCGTTCAGGTTTTTGTTCGCTACGGCTGAAAAGCCGGCCGTTTGAAGCGTCCCGCCGTTGAGGTTCAAGTAGGCGACGTTATTGGTGCCCGTGTTGGTGTTAAGGCGGACGAGGCGGTTTGGGGCGAGGAATTGGGCCGTGCCGCTCAAGGTGACGACGCTGGTGTCGCCATTGGCGGACCAGTTAAGCGACAGGCCGTCCCCGCCGGTGTCGGTCGAGGCGCCGATGATCTGAATCGTGCCGCCGCTGAGGTTGACCACACTGGTTTCACCCGCGGTGGCGCTGCGCCCCGTTATGAAATAGGAGCCGCTTCCGGCGGGGCTGTTGTAAGTGAGGTTCCCGCCACTCATGTCGAATTGGGCGAAAGTGCCGGCGCCTCCGGTATAGCCGCCGATGTCCAGCTCACCGCTGTTGGCGGGCGAAGTGCTGCCCAAGTTGATGTTGCCGGCGGAAAGGTTGTAGTAACCGAAGGCTCCGGGAGCGCTGCCGATTTGCATGGGGCCAGCACCGCCGGTGGCGACGTTGACGACGGTACTGACGCCGGACTGGTAAATTGCCGCCGTGACGCCACTGGCATTGCCCACCTGGAGTCCTTGCTGGGTGGTCGTGTCGTTGATGGCGCCACTGCCGACGAGGCTGAGTATGCCTGCGCTCACGGCGGTGCGACCGGAGTAGGTATTGACACCGGAGAGGGTCAGCGTGCCGTTGCCGGATTTGGCGAGACCGCCAGCTCCGGAGATGACGCCGCCGACAGCAAGGGTGCCGGCGGTGGCGATGGTGAAGGTGTGGTTGGCGGCGAATTGCAGGGCCAGGTTGAGGGCTTGGGGGCTGGCCGAGTTATCGAGGACGTCGGCGGTCAAGTTAATGGAGTTACCGGTGACGATGAATGCGCCGGCGGTGGCATTGAAGGTGAGGCCGTTGAAGGAAGTGGAGGCCAGGAAGTTGTTGCCCGGGCCCAGGCGCGTGGAGCCGTTGAAGAACAGCGAGTCACCGGCAATGGGTGGAGCGTTGGCGCCGTTCCAGTTGGCGGCGGTTTGCCAGTTGGAGTCCGCACCGGCGCCGGTCCACGTGTCGTTACCGGTAGGAGCGCCACTGCCGAGGGTGACATTGGCGGTGGCGTAATCGGAGATGGCGTTGGACATGATGGCGGCGACGCGGTAATAGTAGGTGGTATTGGGGGACAGGCCGATGTTGGAATAGGCGGTGGCGGTGGCGGCGAGGGTGGCGACGGAGGTCCAATTGGTGTTGTCGGGCGAACTAAAGACTTCGAAGCCGGTCTGGTTGGAGGAGGCGATGGTCCAGGCCAGGTTAACCTGGCTGGCGGAAATGGCGGTGGCGGCGAGGTTGATGGGCGCGGGCAATACGAGAGTGACGAGCTGGTTAAGCTGGGGGTTGACCTCAATCAGAATGTCTTTGTATTCATCTTGAATGTGGGTCTGATGGCATTGGATGGCGAAGGGGCACGCAGTCTGGGTGATGGTGGCGTCGGTGAATTTCATGACATGGACCGCGGGACTTCCCAACACGGCGGCGGCGGAATCGGCGGTGCCGTTGGCCTGGTTGACGAGGATTTCGCAGCGATACCAGACGCCGGTTTCCTGGATGCCGCCAGGTTTTCCAAAGGTTTGAACCAAGCCTTCAGTGTGGGCATCCACATTCCTGCCCGGACGGTAATCCCAGGAAAAGTCTTCGGGCAGCTGGAACTGGATGCCGTCCATGGCGTCGGCAGTGGTGCTGTAGCCAAAGAAAAGCACGGTGGGCCAGTGCAACCAGGATATTTGATAGACGCTGTAGATGACGCGGTAGGAAGTGTAACTGGTGGTGGTGTAGAGGAATCCGCGGGCGCTGCCGGTGGTGGCAATCGTGGAGTCGGTGGCGTTGACCGAGAACGAGCCGGAGGGGTTTTGGGCCCAGCCGTTGAGGGTTTTGCCGTCGAACAAGGAGGTGAGGACGGGAGTAGCGGCCGCGGCCTTGGGAGCAGCCCAAACCAGTCCGGCGGCCAAGGCGCAGGACACGACACAGGACAGCAAAGTGATTTTTGCGATTTTCACGGATGAAGAGACCAAATGGACTGGCCCAGCCAAACGGGGCGATGGACGGGTTCCGTCAGAATTGGAGGGGTTGGGGGCCAAACAGGAGACGGGTGGGAATACACCACGAGGGGCTCGGGCGATTCTTACTGTGGGGGGGGTGCACAAATTTGGCAGATTCAATGAGGTGTTGACAACGATTTATATTGAGGGGCAGCACGATTTTACGGATAAAAAAGTGCTTCCCGCCAAGCATACGGAAGAGAATGCGGAGCGGAGTCCGGATCGCGGGAGGACATTTTGCAAGCGTGGCCACGCTGCCAGAAGGGAAAGCGGACCGGTTCAGAGGCGGGCGGCTTTGCGAACGCGGTTTTTCTCGTCTTCGCGGTCTTCCTCGAGGACGAGGCGCTCGCGGCGGATTTGCTCACGGATTTTATCGGCTTCGTCGGCCTTGGCGGGGTCGGCTTGGGCGGCGGCGAGTTGCTGGCGGAGGAAGATTTCGCGTTCGGCGATTTTGGCCTGGTAGCGGGTGTCAATTTCGGCGAGCTGCTTTTTCTGGGCGTGGGAGAGTTCGCGGGCGGAGTCGGGATCGGCGGCCTGGAGGCGTTCGAGGGCGAGTTCGTAGGAGCTTTTCATGAACGACAGGTTAGAGGTGAAAGGGGAAAAGTGAAAGCGCGAAAGGCGGGAGCAATCGGCAAGCGGGGATTTAGACGGGACGGGCGGTGAAGGCGGCGAAAACGGCCAGGATGAGGACGGGAAGCAAGAAATATCCCCAACGCGGGATGCGTGCGCGAGGGCGGCCGGCAAGCATGACGGTGAGGACGCAGAGGGCAGCGATTTGGCCAATCCACGGAGGATGGAGGTTGATTTGGGCGTGGAGGCCGGGGATGGGAGCAGCAGTTTCGACGATTTTATGCATGAGGCCGGAGGCGGCGAGGCCGACGGCATTGGCGGCCCAGGAAAGCCAGGTGAAGGGCGGATAGATTAGCAGTCCGAGGGCGATGGCGGCGACGGCGGCGCTCATGGCAACGCAGAGAAGCGGGACGAGGGCGAGGGTGGTGAGCAGGCCGCCGGCGGAGACGATTTGGAAGTATTCGGCGGAGAGCGGGGCGCTGCACAGGAGGGCGGTCCAGGAAAGGGCGATGGCGGCGAGAATTTTTTCCCAAGTCCAGAGGACGCATTTTTGCCAGGGGGCGCGACCGGGAACGGGGAGGTGGCGCCAAGGGGTGAGGCGGGCTTGCGCGGCGTCGAAGAGGGGCGGGGCGTAGAGGATGAGGCCGAGGACGACGCTGTAAGAAAGCTGGAAGCCGGGGCTGTGGAGGTCGAGGGGGCTGAGGATGAGGGTAACGACGCCGGCGGCGAGGATGGCGCCGAGGGAGCCGCCGGGGCGGCCCAGCCAGAGGGCGACGAGGTAAAAGGTGAACATGAGGGCGGCGCGGCGGGCGGAGGGGCTGCCGCCGGTGATTTCGACGTAGAGCCATACAAGGATGAGGGCGGCCAGTTCGGCGGCGGAGCGGGGGAGGCGGGGGATTTGACGCAGGCAGAGCACGAGGGCGCCGGCGACGATAGCGACGTGAAGGCCGCTTATGGCGAAGAGATACATGACGCCGATAAGGGTGAAGGCGGTACGCTGGGGGTCGTCGAGTTCGCCGGATTTGCCGAGAAAGAGGCCGACGTAAACGTTGCCGTAGGAGTTTTCGAGACCGGCGGGACCGTGGCGGAGGAGGGCTTCAAGGCGGGCGTTTTGCGTGGAGGTCCAGCGATCCCACCACGAGGGCGGGGAGATTTCATGAAGGACGAGGCCGCGTTCGAGGGTGAGGTTGACGCCCTCTTCGCGGAGGTAGG
>CAZDAQ010000020.1:11424-21866 GCA_964503425.1 uncultured Opitutales bacterium | reverse complement strand
TGAATAGCAACCCTGGTAAAGCAATTTCCCACAAGTTCGTCAGTGGGCAACGGGCAACCTGACCCCTGCTGGGCCTTAAATGGGTTCTTCAGATGTTCGTGTGGGTAGTTCTAAGGCCATTTTTCCAATTGCGGATGTTTCCTATTAAGACAACACTCTTAGCAAGCATTTTCACAATGAATGGCACTTTTCTTGTATTCAGAAATAGTGTATTATAACTTCCGACATATATATCTTCAATACAGATAAAACCTAAATTGCCCAAGCGCGACCGCGTTTCGGCAGTTCGGCTTTGACGGCGAAGTTCCGGGATGAAATCGTGAAACTCGACGGTAATTTGCCGTATATCCTGGATTTCCATATCAGTAAGACTGGCCAGAAAACTCCATTCCCCGCCTTCAATATCAAGTTTCATTAGGTCGACGGTTGATGCCCCGCTGGACGCGAGAATACTTCTAAACGACAATACGTTGACTATTTCCGAGCCTTGACGTTCCGCCCTGGAATAGTTTTCCAAAAAGAGGCTGTGACACTCTTCGTTACTGAATTTGAATAATGAGGCAACACCGTCATTGCTTCCGGCGGCAACTTGCAACTTGACAATACGATCACCGGAAATCTTTGAAAAATTGGCCGCCTCGGGTTCTACGGCAACACAACGGCAGCCGAAATCCCTGGTTACTAATTTGGAGAATTCCCCAACGTTCGCTCCCAAATCCAATACCACAGAGTGCGAGCTCAATCCGCTCGTCCACACATAGTGATCACGAATCGTCCGGATTCCGGCCCAACTGAGCAACGCCGCCTGAAGTCTCATCAAGACAGGAGGTTTCATAGACAAATACTTCTTGATGCCGGACGGCGAAGGACTTTATTCAATATTCGAATGGGGCCAATATATATTTATATTAATAAATCATACTAAGTATCATCATCCCGCCTCCCCGCTCCCCGGGCAACCCCGAAAGGCAATTTCCTGCCGGATTAGTCAGTTAGAACGCATAGAGGACGCCGGCGCGGAACCCGAGGTTGTCGTCGGGGCCGAGGTTGGTGCCGGCGATGCCGGTGGAGCCGGAGCCGTCGTTGTTGAGGGCCCAGGTGGCGGCGGCATGGAGGTAGAAGTTGTGAAAGAGCTCATAGTCGGCGCTGACTTCCAGCTCGCCGTAGGTGTAGCCGTTGCGCCAGTTGTGGCCGAGGACTTTGCTGCCGCCGTTGTATTTGTTGGCTTCGAGGGCGCCGACGAGGAGCTTGGCGCCGAGGTAGAGATCGGGGATGCCGGCGAGCTTACCCAGGTTGAAGACGTGGCTGACGCTGAGGGTTTCGAGGTTCTGCTGGAAAATGGGATCGTAAGTGAAATAGAAGGAGGGGCTGCTGACGACGTTGCCGGTGAAGCCGAGCCAGATGGGGCTGGAGCTTTTGGCACCGAAGGAGGCGGGGGCGCCGGAGCTGAGGACGCTTTTGTTGTAGAGGATGACGTTGCCGCCGATGTCAATGCCGACCCAGTTGGTGAGGTGGTAGCGCCAGCCGCCTTTGATGGCGAGTTTCTGGGCGTAGGGGGACTGGAGGGGCATGGTGCCGTAGACGGCGGTGTAGCCTTCACCGCCGAAGAGCGGGCCGACCCAGGTGACTTCGGGGAGGATGGACCTGCCGGAGGCTTTTTTGCCCAAGGTGATGACGCGGCTGGCGTAATCGGCGGAGACGGTGAAGTCCTGCTGTTTGCCGGAGCCGAACATGCGGGTGAGGTTGCCGCTGGTGAAGCTGGCCCAGGCGTCGGGGTTGACGGCGGTGAAGCTGGGATCGTTTTCAGGGGCGGCGTATTTGTAGGGGTCGGAGATTAGCTGGGCCTGGGCGGGTTGATGGAGGAAGGCCACGCCGAGGAAGGCGAGGAGAAAACGGGCGCGGCGCAGAGCGCGTGGCGGGTGTTGAGCCGGGAGTTTGGCGGAGGGAATCATTGAGGAACGTGGTGGGCGGGGAGGGGTAAATGCCGCCTGTGGGGGGTGTTATCGCGGGTGGGGCGGGCGGGCAAGGTGTTAATTGAGGATTTGAGCGGTGGGAGGCGGGCGATGGATTTTGATTGAAAGGCGGGCGGGGACTGGGCAACCTGACGTTCTGCAACCCTTCCACTACGGATTCCCCAGGAGAAACGCTTCACGCATGCATAGCTGTCAGCATACCGCAGAGCGGGCCTTGGGCCTTCACTCTCAAACATTGCGTTAATGGCGACTCCCTTCTCCGGCGGCCCGCCGCGTCCCTTCGGGGGCGGCCGGCGCCCTCCTTACAACTCGCAGCACGCGCCCAAGGCGCTGCGGAAAAATGAGCGCATACGCGCACCGGAAGTGCGGGTGATTGGCGCGGATGGCAAGCAGGTGGGGATATTGCAGACGCGGGACGCGATCCGGCTGGCGCAGACGCACGGGCTGGACCTGGTGGAGGTGTCGCCGGGGACGCGGCCACCGGTGGCGAAGATTTTGGATTACGGGAAATACATGTATGAGCTCGGGAAGAAACAGAAGGACCACAAGACGCACACGTCGAAGCTGAAGGAAGTGAAGCTGCGCCCGCGCATCGAGCAGCACGACTACATCACAAAATTGCGGCATGCGGAGGAATTTTTGTTTGAGGGCAACAAGGTGAAGATGACGCTGTTTTTCCGCGGGCGGGAACTGGAGCACAAGGATTTGGGCTTTGAGATGGTGAAGCGGGCGCTGGCGGATTTGGCGCACGTGGGCCTGCCGGACCAGTCGGCGCGGCTGATGGGGCGGAACATCACGCTGACGTTGTCGCCGTTGCCGCCGAACAAGCGGAAATTGAAATTTAATGCGCCGGATGAAGATGACGGGCCGCCCCCGCCGCCAAAGCCGACGGGCACGCCGACTGCGGGCCGGGTGGAAACGCCGCCGCCCGCGGCGACGCCGGAAACTTTGCCGGGAACCGTGGCGGAAGCCGCCCCAGCCGCTCCACCGGCACCACCGGCCGGGACGTAGGCGGCGGGACGCCGACTGCCCATGACCGGGATTTTGCCATGGCGGTGCGCGCAACCCGGGCGAAGCCGCCGGAAAAGTTGGGGCTGGAGGATGGGCGGCGTGGCGATGCTGGTTTTGCTGGGGGTGGGCGGGCTGGCGGCACGCGGAGCGGACGTGGCCTTATATGGGACGACTTACCGGCCGTTGACGGATGTGGCGCAGCAATACGGGATGACGATGTCCTGGCTGACGCCGAACAAGACGATGAGCCTGAGAAGCAAGAACGCGGTGCTGGATTTCACGGTGAACGAGCGGCAGATGCACATGAATTACGAGCCGGTGGCGTTTGGCTCGCCGGTGATTTTATACAAGGGGGGAATGTGGATTGCGAAACGGGACTACGACAAGAACATCGTGCCGCTGCTGGCGCCGCGCACGCTGCCGGACCCGCCGCCGCTGCACCGGATCGTGATAGACCCGGGGCATGGCGGGAAGGACCCGGGCGGCGAAAACCCGGCGCTGAAGCTCGACGAAAAGACCAACACGCTGGACGTATCGCTGCGGTTGGCGCAGATTTTGCAGAAGCAGGGGTATGCGGTGACGCTGACGCGGCGGGACGACCATTTTGTGGAATTGAAGGACCGGACGGCGATCGCGAATGCGGCGCACGGGGATTTATTTGTCTGCATCCATTTCAACATCGCGGCGGATCCGACGGTGAGCGGGATCGAGACATGGGTAATGACGCCGCCCGGGGAGCCCTCAAGCACGCGGTCGGACCTGGAGGCGGGGGACAAGGTGGTGGATCCGGAGAACAAGTTTGATTTGTGGAACGCGGTGGAGGGGTTTTCGGCGGAGTGGGCGCTGACAAAGAAAGTGGGGGCGGCCAACCGGGGGCTGAAGCGGGCGCGTTACAACGTGCTGACGGATTTGCAGATGCCGGGGATGTTGATTGAGTGCGGGTTTTTGACGAACCCCACGGAAGGGCGGAAGATCGCGACGGCGGCCTACCGGCAGCAACTGGCGCAGGGGATTGCCGATGGCGTGGCGATGTATGCGGACTCGCTGGCGAAGACACGGGTCGCGCAGGCACCGCAGACCAAGGCGGCGGGCAGCACAATGGCGAAAGCGGCGACGAAACCCGCGCCGAATGCGGCGGGGGCGGCGACCCCGGCCAGCGCGGGGCATTGAGGCCGAGCGAGGGAGGGTTTGGGATTGCCAAGGGGGGAGGGCGGGCGCAATTTTTGGTTTCGGCAATGGATTCTGCCGTCCCACTTGCGGGAAAACCGCCCGGTTACGCCGGTGCTGATGACTCCTACCCTTAAATTTCCGGGGTTCATCATGCGCCAATATTTCCTGACAACGACTCAACTGGCCTACGCGCGGACGCTGCTGTTCTTTTCGCTGGGCGGGGCGCTGGGGACGCTGCTGCGGGCGTGGCTGGAGTATTTGCTGCCGCACGCGCAGTGGCCGTGGAACACGCTGGCGGTGAACCTGCTGGCGTCGTTTTTGATCGGGGTTATTTTGGAGGCGGGCGAGGAGTTGCACGCGCACATCCGCGCGTTTCACGCGGTGGGATTTTGCGGGGGGCTATCCACCTTTTCGGCGTTTGCGGTGGAGGTGGTGAAGCTGCTGCAAAAGGGGGAGCCGGGGCTGGCGGCGGCGTATGTGGTGGTGTCAGTGGTGGGGTGCATTGTGGCGGTGTATTTTGGTTTTCGGGTGACGGGGTTGTGGTCGGGCGGACGGAAGGAAAGGGGGCGGACGCCGTGAATGTTTTTTGGCAAATGCTGCTGCTGGCAGCGGGCGGGGCGGCGGGCTCGGCGCTGCGCGGGTGGCTGGCGGAGCGGTTCGCGACGCTGCTGCCGTGGACGACGCTGTTTATCAACGTGACCGGCTCGTTCGCGGCGGGGTGGCTGAACGGGCATTATGCGGACAGGCCGCAGGATGCGTGGCTGATGACGCTGCTGGTGGTGGGGGTGTGCGGGGGCTACACGACGTTTTCGACGATGGCATTTCAGTCGCTGGTGATGTGGCGCGAGCGGCGCGGCGGGCGAATGGTGCTTTACCTGGCGGTGACGCTGGTAGTCGGGATCGGGGCGGCGTGGGCGGGAGTGACAGCGGGAACGAAGATTTAAGCGGGAGATGCGGAGGAGCGGACGAGGAAGTAGGGTTGATTGGCGAGGTCGGCGGCAAATCCCGGATAGAGGACGGGGCGGGTGGAGGGCGGGGTGATCTCGAAATAGTAGGTGAGCGGGTACGGAGAGTTGGCGTAATCGGCGGGGATGCTGGCGTGGAAGCCGTCGGTGGCGAGTTGCATGGGGGCGGAGCGCCAGGGTTCGGCTTGATTGGTGTGACGGTAGTAGAGGAGAACTTGGGACGGGGCGGCCTGACCCGTGGCTGGCGTGAGCGCGAGGTTCACGGGTTGGCCGCGGAGGAAAGAGGCGGGAGGCGTGTGGGAGACGTTTGGCGTGGCGCGTTGCGGGCGGCCAAGGGCGGTGGTGATGAGCGCGGCGGATTTTTCGGGAGGAAGCGGATTGGGCCGGGTGGTGACCGTGGCGGATTGCAGGAGCGCGAGGTCGCTATCAATGGCGGCAAGGCGGTCGGCCCAGTGGCCGCGGACATACCAGTTTTCGCCATAGGTGAGGTCGGCGACGTAGGCGGCCTGGGCCACCTCGGCGGCGTGGGCGTAGGCATCGCGCGCGGAATGATAGGATTTTAACGCGGCGTCGAGCGCAGCGCGGTCGCCAGTGCGTTCGTAAATTGCGTAGAGGACGCCAGCGCGGAGTTTCTGGCCGAAGAAGCGGCCCAGGGCGCTTTGGATGGTGACATCAATGGCGAGACGGCGAAATTCCGGGGCGTTGGGATTGGCGGCGGTGGCGCGGGCTTGGGCGATGTTGTCCGCGGCGGATTGGGAGAAATCTTCGAGCCATTGGGCGACTTCGACAGGCGAGTATTTGCCGGAGACGGGGCCCTGCACCATGGCGTCGGCGTGGTCCTCGATGCGGGAGAAAAGCTGCGGGTCGAGCGGGCTGACGCCGCCGAAGCGCTTGGGGTTGGGGGTGTCGGTGTAGGGCTGGGGGCGCGAAGCGTCCACGATGGACATGTTCACATACATCTCGGGCCAGAAATCGTAATTGGCGGCGGAGGGCAGATGCGCGGTGGTGACGAGGGGGAGGATGCGGCTGGCATTCGCGAGGGAGAGTTCGACGGAACCGGCGGCGGGGCCGAATTGCTGGCGCAGTGGGCGCTGCCAGACGGGCGCGGGGGTGTCGGGATTGTAGAGCAGGCGGCCCCAGACGCGGTAGGTCTGGCGGTATTTTTCAAAGTCGCCGCCAGGAGCGCGGAGGGAAAGATCGGCATAGCCGTCGCGGCCGCCGGGCAGGCCGGAGCCCTTGCGGCCCTTGAAGGACATGGGGTCGAAAAATTCGTGACCCTGGCTGCCGCAAAAACTGCCGGCGCGCGAATAACCGGCGGCAAAGGTTGGGTCGCCCCACAGGAGCGCGCGCTGGGTGCCCGGCCAGATGCGGTGGACGATGGCGTATTTGCGGTCCTCGGTGAGCAAGTCGCCGTAGCCGTAGCGGAGGAAGCTGCGGGAGCCGCTGCTTTGGGCAAATGGGCCGGAGCCGCGCGCGCGAGTGGGCAATTCGGTGGGGCGGATGGCGGCCTGATGGTAGGGCAGGCCGAGGTGCTCGGCCCAGTATTTGGGGGAGATGGTGACGGGCAGGCCGGTGGCGAGGGCGGCGTCAATCGTCGGCTGGTCCATGCCTTTGGCGTGCATGTCCAGGCCGACGGGCCGGCCACTGCGGACGCAACCGTCGAAAATCGTTTTCCACAAATCATAACTGCCCTCGGGGACACCGCTTTCGCCGTGGATGCGGAAGGTGACGCCGGAGATGTTGGGGCACTCCTTGAGAATGAGGGCGAGGGCGTCGCGGCTGTAGGGAGCCTGAGTTTGCGGAGTGAGGCCGGTGACGACGTGGTTGGCGTTGGGGCTGTTGACCCACTGGTAGGCGTGCGTCCAGACGCCGAGCTGGAACTGGAGGCCGCGGGCGGCGGTTTCGTCGCTGATGAAGCGGAGCATGGCGAGGTTTTGGTCGCGCTCGGCGTCGGGGAGGTTGGTGGCGCGGACATCGTAGCCCGGCACGGAGAGGAGGAACGGGTAGGCGAAGTAGAAGTAAGTGTCGCGCAGGCCGGTGGGGCCGTCGTAGCCGAGGCCGAGGGCGACGTTGAAGCGGTTGAAGCGCTGCTGCGCGAGGAGCGTGAGGTAGCTGCGCCAGAAATCGCGGTCGTTATACCAGGCCTTGTCCTCGACATCGCTGGCAAAGAGGCGCATGACGCTGCGGACGGAATTGGCCGGGCGCTCGGTGACGGGTTGCGCCGGGTGGAGGGCGGTGGCGGGATCGTCGTTGAGCGCGACGGCGTCGGCTATTTCCGTGAGGGCGTAGGAAAGACCGCGCGGGTCGGAGCCGCTGGCGAGGAGGACGGGGCGCGAGCCGAGGCGACCGGGGACGAGGGCGAGGGCTTCGGGGGCGTCGGGCGGGAGCGTACCGAGATCGTGGGTGACGGAGGCGTTGCGACCGGCGGCGAGGATGCAGAAATCGGCGGGGCGGGCGGCGTCGAGGGAAGGAACGATGCGGGCGTCGAAACCACGGGCGGCGAGGGCTTGCTGCAACTGGGCGGCGGCCCATTTCGCGGGAGCGGAAGAGGCGACGGGGTCAGCGGGGTCGAGGATGAGGGAGATGCCGGTGCCGGGGGCGGAGGGGGAAATTTTAGGCGGCGGGGAGGTTTGCGCGAGGGCGCGGCCCGCGACCAGCCCGGCGGTGGCGAGGCTGGTACGAAGAATAAAATCACGCCGCTGCATGGGCCGAGGGGGTAGGGGAGGGGGAAATTCGAATTTTAAAATTCGAATGATAAATGGGGAGAAGAGGAAAGAGGTTAATCCGCAGATTGCGCGGATTCAAGAGAAGAGGCGGCCGAAAAGGCGCGAAGGAATGGGTGTAGCTGAAGGCTTGTCTGCGAAAATGACAGAGTGCAGCATAAGAATCCCCTTCTGCTGGACAGCAGAAGGGGTCAAAACCGCGGCCGGAATGGCGCGAAGACGGCATGCCCCACGAATTAGATGGCGATCCTCGGTCACTGGACGACGAGCGCATCTTCTGGACGGATTAGCGCCGCTGTGTCGTTGGCGGAGCCTTGACTATGTCCGGCCAAACCTCCTTGCCCGCACACTCGAAACACCCAGTATTGTTATGTGAGATGAAGACTCCTTGAGTATCACATTCCATGAACCAGCCTCCGCAACCTTGAAAAAGTAATTTACTATCAGTAAAACCCACTCGCAAGGGATACGGCATTTAACCACCGCCCGGCGGAAACGCCTCGGGCATCGCAATAGGGCGGCTAATCGGTCAGGTTAAAGGTCACCGGGTCAGCCGGCACGGCGGTGGCGTTTTTTCCGATGAAGATCAAATTGGTGGCTTGGACCCCGTTGTGCGCGACCTGGAGCTTGAGCTGAGTGCCACCACTAATGGTGAAGCTCACGCCATCGGTACCCTTGGCCGTGGTGAAGTGAAAGCTGAGGATCGTCTTCGTGCTGTCGAGGGTGACTTTGTCCCCTTTTTCCAGTCTGGATGGGGTGACCTTCGAAATGGTGCCGCCCGTGAGAGTGAACTGGCCGGTGTCGGGATAGCCTTTGGTGGTCGTGCCGGTGGTGGTGAGGGAGACGATTTTACCGACATGCCAGACGTAAAAGGCGACCTTTTTGCCGATGGGAGTCTTGGCTTTGCCGGTGGTAACTGACCAAGGGTAGATTTCCGCGGAGGCAATCGAGGCGAGGGTGAGGCAGCCGAGCGCGAGCACTGCGAGAATTTTAAAGCAGGGGTAACGGAGTAAAATGCGCATGGAGGTAATTAACTCCAACTCCGGCCCCATGCAACGCTGAAACAGCAATTTACCATCAGCTCAGTTTGCGGCGAGGAAGGCGCGGAGGAGGGCGTAGAGGTCTGGGGAGTTGAGGAGGAAGGAGTCGTGGCCGAGGTCGGAGGAGACTTCGGCGTAGGTGGCGGGTTTGCCGGCGCGAAGCATGGCCTGGGCGATTTCCTGGTTCTGGCGCGGGGGGAAGAGCCAGTCGGAGAGAAAGCCGACGACGAGGGCGCGGGCGGTCATGGGGCGGAAGGCGTCTTCGAGGCGGCCGTCGGGGCCGTGGAGGTCGAAGCGGTCGAGGGCTTTGGTGAAGTAGAGGTAGGTGTTGGCGTCGAAGCGGTTGACGAAGGATTGGCCCTGGTAGCGGAGGTAGCTTTCGACTTCGAACTCGGCGTCGAGGTGGCTGCCAGGCGGGAGCGTGGAGCCTGGAGCGGAGAGCGGAGAGGAAGAAGCGGCGGCTGAGGAAGCGGGCGGGTCCAGCGGTTCAGCGGAAGAGGCGTCGCCGGAGGCGCTGGCCATGCGGGCGCGGCCAAACTTGGTGTCCATGCTTTTGTCGGAGAGGTAGGTGATGTGGGCCATCATGCGGGCGACGGCGAGGCCGACGTTGGGGCCGTGGTCGGGGTCGTAATTGCCGGCGTTCCAGGCGGGGTCGTGCATGATGGCGTTGCGGCCCACGGCGTTGAAGGCGATGGCCTGGGCGCTTTGGCGGGTGGTGGTGGCGAGGGCGATGACGCCGCGGACGCGCTGGGGGAAATCAATAGCCCATTGGAGGGCCTGCATGCCGCCCATGGAGCCGCCGACGACGGCGGCGAGGCTGGTGACGCCAAGGTGGTCGAGCAGGCGGGCCTGGGCGCGGACCATGTCGCGGATGGTGAGGGCGGGGAAGTCGAGGTTGTAGGGGCGGCCCGTGCGGGGGTTGGTGGAGGCGGGGCCGGTGGAGCCGCTGCAGCCGCCGAGGCAGTTGGCGCAGATGACGAAATAGCGGGAAGTGTCGAGAGGTTTGCCGGGGCCGATGATGTTGTCCCACCAGCCGGGTTTGCGGTCATCGGGGTGGTGGCGACCGGCGCAGTGGTGGTCGCCGGAGAGGGCGTGGCAGATATAGATGGCGTTGGCGCGGGAGGCGTCGAGGGTGCCGTAGGTTTCGTAGCGGAGGGTGAATTCGGGGATGGTGGCGCCGCAGTCGAAAGTGAAGGGCTCGCGGCAGACGAAGTCCTGCGGGGTGACGAGGCCGACGTCGCCGCCATTGGCGGCGGACGTGGTGGTGGGCAGGGAGGGGGCGGCGGGCACGGAGGAAAAGGTGGAAGGCAGAATTCAGAATGCAGAATGCAGAATTAGGCAAGGCTTGGGTGAGGGCGGGGAATACCCGTGAGCCGGACGAAAGCGAACCAAGAATGGCGAGCTGTGTGAAAAGTTAGCGGGGCACGATTTGCGCCACAGCCCGGAATTTGGGCAAAAAAAACGGCCAGGCACCCCACGGCACTCGCGAATCCTGGTTACCGTTGCTCCCTTCCGGGCCTGGCGGGGTTCACCGGTTCGGCGTTGCATGGAACCTGACCG
>CAZDAQ010000020.1:0-11324 GCA_964503425.1 uncultured Opitutales bacterium | reverse complement strand
TAGGAAGGGGGTGTTTCCCGCCCAGGCCATGATTACGTATATTCGCGAGCGGTTTCATCCTTTGTGGCGGCTGCGGAAGCAGGCGTGGTATCGGGCGTTGCAGCGGCGCGTGGATTTTCCGGTGCAGGCAAGGCGGGGGCGGATAAGGTATTATGTGATGGCACTGCGGGATTTTTCACTGCTGGCGCCGCACCGGGCGGCGGAGGCGGTGGCGCAACGGGTGTTTGCGGAGATGGCGCGGAAGCTGCCAGTGACGCATTTTTTCGACGTGGGGGCGAACGTGGGGACATATGCGTGGAGCGCGCTGGAGGCGGCGCCGGAGGTGAAGGTGTTTTTGTTCGAGCCGGATCCGGTGAATGCGGGGCTGATTCGGAAAACGTTGCGAAAAAACGGGCTGGTGCCGGCGGCATTTTGGGAAGGGGTGGTCGCCGGGAGCAGCGGGACGCGGACGTTTTTTGTGGATGAAGCGAGCGGAACGGTGGGGAGCCTGCGGGACGACACCGGCAAGAGCTATTCGTTGCAGTCGGCTTATAAGGTGGCGCGGAGCATCACGGTGCCGGCGACGACGCTGGACAGCTACGCAGAGGCGGTGGCGGGCGCGAAGGCGCAGGTATTGATCAAGGTGGACGTGGAGGGCGCGGAGGAGGAAGTGCTGGCCGGCGGGCGGGAATTCATCCGGCGGTGGCGGCCATTGTTCCTGATGGAGTGCTTTGACCTAAAAAATATTGGTATGCTGCGGGAGCTGGATTATGTGCTGTTTGATTTGCGGGAGAACGCGAATTACCTGCTGGCGCCGCGGGAGAAGCTGGCGGAGTTGCGGGCGCGGGGGATGCTGCCGCTGGGCGGCCTGGCGCCGGAACTGGCCGGGCAGGAGGCGCGGGAATTAGGGGAAGCGCGGTGAGGTTTTCGCGGAAGGCGGGAGGTCAGTCGCGGCTGCGGCCGCCGGAGGCGGCGACGATAAAGTAAATGAGCGTACTGAGGGAGGCGACGAAGGCGGCGACGTAGGTCCAGGCGGCGGCGTTGAGGGTATCGCGCGCGCCGACCATTTCGTCAGACTGGAGGAGGCCGAGGCCTTGAAGGTGCTGGAGGGCGCGGCGGGAGGCGTCGAACTCGACAGGAAGGGTGACGAGTTGGAAGACGGTGAGGATGAGGTAAACGACAATGCCGAGGTAGATGAACCCGAACATATGAAAGAAGAAGCCGCCAAACATGACGAAGGGGAGAAGCGAGGAGGCGAAGTTGGTGGCGGGAATGAGGGACATGCGCAGGTGGAGGGCGGGGAAGGCGACCTTGTCCTGAAGGGCGTGGCCGGATTCGTGGGCGGCGACGCCGAGGGCGGCGAGGCTGGTGCCGCGGTAGTTTTCGGAGCTGAGGGCGAGGCGTTTGTGGACGGGGTCGTAGTGGTCGGTGAGGTGGCCCTTAATTTCTTCGATTGCGACATTGTCAATGCCGGCGGAGCGCATGATGGCGGAGGCGACTTCGGCACCGGTGAGCGAGCCGCGGGAGCCGACTTGGGACCATTTGGCGTAGGCGGTGCTGATGCGGTGCTGGGCCCAAAGGCCGAGGCCCATGGGGGCAAAGAGGAGGAGAATGAGTTCGAGGATCATGGCGGGTGGCTGGAAAGTGGTGGTGGCAGGCGCGTGGCCGGTGGAGCTGAAGGGAAGAGGAGAGAAGTTAGTGAAGAGAGGAGTTTAGGGAAGGTATAGACCGATTTCAAGGGCGGGGAGTTCCATGGGGCGTTATTGGCGAGATCAATTTGGCCTCACGCCAAAAACTTGCGTCGCAGGGTAGGGGTTGTCATGTTGACGGTTTGGACATGAGTGAAATGGCAACAGGGAATGCGACTGCAGCCGGGGGCAAAAAAGGCTCCGCGGCGGGCGGGCCGTCGGTGGCGGCGGTGAGCCATGACTTGCGCGCGGTGCGGTTGCTGCGGCTGGAGGAGTTGCGGGCGGCGGGGCAGGATCCCTTTGCGGCGAATTGGGCGCAGACGCATACGTCGAAGCAGGCCATTGCGCTATATGTCGAGGGGCAGGAATTCGGGCCGGAGGTGTCGGTAGCGGGGCGGATGATGGTGCAGCGCGACCAGGGGAAGGCGTATTTTATCAAGCTACTTGACCGCGACGGGCTCATTCAGTCCTACGTGCGCAAGGACGAGATTGGGGACGAGGCGTATGCGGCGTTCAAGAAGCTGGACGTGGGGGACATCCTCGGGGTGTCCGGGCCGATTTTTAAAACCAAGACGGGGGAGATTACGGTGCGGGCGAAGAAATATGCGCTGTTGGCGAAGGCACTGCGGCCCCTGCCGGAGAAGTGGCACGGATTGACGGACAGCGAGCAGATTTACCGGGAGCGGCATTTGGATTTGCTGGTGAATGCGGATTCGCGGGCACGGTTCCAGGCGCGCAGCCGGATTATCCGGGCGGTGCGGGAATTTTTGTGGAGCCGGGAATTTGTGGAAGTGGAGACGCCGGCGCTGCAAAACGTGGCGGGCGGGGCGTCGGCCCGGCCCTTTGTGACGCACATGAACGCGCTGTCGCACGATTTTTTCCTGCGGATTGCGCTGGAACTGCACTTGAAGCGGATGCTGGTGGGCGGGTTCGACCGGGTGTTTGAAATCGGACGGGTGTTTCGGAATGAAGGGCTGTCGCGCCGGCACAATCCGGAGTTTACCATGCTGGAGGTGTATCAGGCCTACAGCGACTACCGTGGGATGATGAAGTTGCTCCATGACCTGGTGCAATATGTGTGCAAAGAGGCGCTGGGCGGGAAGACAGCGGTGCCGCGGCCCGGTGGCGCGGAAGGCGAGATGATTGAACTCGGCGGAACCTGGCGCGAGGTGGCCTACAAGGATTTGGTGATTGAGGCGACGGGGGATGTGGACTGGTTCGCGCGCACGAAGGCGGAAAAGCTGGCGACGTGCGACAGGCTCGGCATTGAGGTAAACCCGGCGCTGCCGGACTACGCGGTGACGCAGGATGTTTTTGAAAAACTGGCGGAGCCGAGGCTGATCCAGCCGACCTTCGTGACGCACATACCGCAGGAGTTATGCCCGCTGGCTAAGCGGACCCCCGGCGATCCGACGGTGCTGGATGTGTTCGAGTTCTGCGTGAACGGGCAGGAGCTGGCGCCGGCATATTCGGAGCAGAACGACCCGCTGGCGCAGCGGGCGGAGTTTGAGAAGCAGGCGGGGGCGGACGCGCAGAAGGTGGACGAGGAGTTTTTGACGGCGATGGAGCACGGGATGCCGCCGGCGGGAGGCATGGGGGTGGGGATAGACCGGCTGGTGATTTTATTGACCGGGGCGGCGAACATCCGGGACACGATTTTGTTTCCGACACTCAAGCCGGCGGAAAACAGCGCCGGCGGATAGAAACCCACCGCGACACCATGCCCTGGCCCGTATATTTGGCGTTGAAGCATTTGTTTCCCACGGGGCGGCGGGCGGCGTTTTTCACGGTGGTGTCGGTGGTGGGGGTGGCGCTGGGGGTGATGGTGCTGCTGGTGGTGCAGAGCGTGATGAACGGGTTTGCGCATGAGTATGAGATGAATTTCATCCGGGCGCAGGGGCACATCCAGATCCGGTCGGGGGACCTGATTGAGAATCCCGGCGAGGTGGTGAAACTGGCGGCGGGGGTGCCGGGGGTGGTGTCCACAGAGCCGTTTTTGCAGGGGATGGTGATGATGGAGTTCGAGAACCGGGTGGATTTTCCGACGATGCGGGGGCTGGCATGGCCGCAGGATTATCCGCGATCTGAGAAGGAAACGAAGGCGGCGCCACCGACGGGGATGGCCTTTCCGGTGATGCAGAGCCTGGACGTGAACCGGCCGGGGCGGCCGCCGCTGGCGGATTTGATGGTGGCGGGGAACGTGGATGACTTGGACGACAGCAGCGTGCTGCTGGGTAGCGGGCTGGCGGCGAGCCTGGGGGTGATGCTGGGGGACAAGATAGATGTTTACCCGCCGGTGATGCTGGACCGGCTGAAGAACAGCCAGGAGGTGGACCAGCCGCGGTCATTCCGCGTGGCGGGGATTTATGAGACGGGGTGGACGGTGGCGGATGACAGTTCGTTTATAGCGACGTTGCGGACAATGCAGGACATGAACGGGTTGCCGAACGCGGCGATGGGGGTGGAGATACGGTTGGACAACGACGAGCTTGAGCACACGGGCGACGTGACGGCGGCGTTGAACGCGAAGCTGGACGCATTGAACGCGCAGCGCGGGTCGGCCGGGGCGCTGTCGCCATTACACGCCTACCCCTGGTATGACACGAACAGCGACACGATGAAGGTGTTGTTTATCGAGAAGACGATGATGTTTTTCATCATGATCATCATTGTGGTGGTGGCGTCATTTTCGATTGCGATCTCGCTGGTGACGTCGGTGGTGCGGAAGACGCGGGAGATCGGGGTGCTGGGGGCGCTGGGGGCGAGGCCGGGGCAGGTGGCGTCGGTGTTTTGCCTACAGGGGTTTTTCATCGGGATGGCAGGGACGGGGCTGGGGGTGGGGCTGGCGCTGCTGTTGCTGCATTTCCGGCAGCCGATTGTGGAGGCGTTCGTGAGCAAGCGGCTGCTCCTGGAGTTTTACAAGTTTCTGAGCTTTCCGGTGGAATACCGGGTTTCGACTTTCTCCATTATTATAGTGTTCACGCTGGTGATTACGACGGTGGCGGGGCTGGTGCCGGCGTGGTATGCGGCGCGGCTGAAGCCGGCGGAATGTTTGCGGTATGAGTAAGAAGGGAACTTTAACGATGACTGCACCTGTATTAACGGCCCGCGGGCTGGCCAAGAGCTACCGGACGCCTTTTGGGGCGCTGGAGGTGCTGCATTCGGCGGATTTTGAGGTCGGGGCGGGGGAGAGTGTGAGCATCCGCGGGGAATCGGGGTCGGGAAAGACGACTTTATTGTATTGTCTGGCTGGGTTGGAGAAGTGCGATGGGGGGCAGTTGAGCTGGGATGGACGAGAGGTGGGCGGGCTGGGGTCGGCGGAACTGGCGCAGTTGCGGGGAAGGCTGCTGGGGTTTGTGTTTCAGAGCTATTGCCTGGCGCCGGAATTGGATGCGCTGGACAATGTTTTGCTGGCGCGGCGAATCGTCGGGCGGGTGCGGCCAGAGGACCGGGCGCGGGCGCGGGCGCTGCTGGAGCGGGTGGGGCTGGGGGCGAGGATGCGGCATGTGCCGGGAAAATTGTCGGGTGGCGAGGCGCAGCGGGTGGCGGTGGCGCGGGCGTTGATGAACCGGCCAAGGCTGCTGCTGGCGGACGAGCCGACGGGAAATTTGGACGAGCGGACGGCGGAAGAGGTGATAACCCTGCTGCTGCGGTTGTGCGAGGAGGAGCAGACGGCGCTGGTTTTAGTGACGCACCACGGGGGATTTGCCGGGCGGACACAGCGGGCGCTGCGGCTGGAGCGGGGGGTTTTGGGTTGCGCCTGAACCGGGCACAGCCGACGGTTTGGGAGCGAATTTGGGACTTAATTTTGCCGACGGACTATAGCCGAATGGTATTTCTACGATAAGGAATGATTACCCAACGGCTGTTTGAAGCCGTAGGAAAAATGTCGCCCAGAGCGAAAAGAATGAAAAATTCTATTGATTTTCAGGCATTCGCGCCTAGAACCCCCAAGATGCGCTTGTTTTTTACCCCGAAAACCCTTGCTCTGGCGAGCGGGCTCGCTCTGGCGCTGGCCATGTGGCCGGCACAGGCGGGGGCACAGCCAGCGGCTGGCTTGTCTAAGGCTATTTCGGTGGAAGGGATCGCGTTTCAGCCGGTGCGCGGACAGAATCCGGATAACTCGTGGATGGTGGCGTTGGTAGAACTTACGGCAAAGTCGAATCCGGATGCCCAGGCGCTGAATCCGAAATGGGTGCCGGACGTATCAGTGACGCTGACGCTGGGCTGGGGCGAGAACAAGACGCCGCCGCAATTGGACTTGGCCGTGTCGGCGACGGCGAAGCTGGTGGCGTTGCAGGTCAACGGGAAAGCCATGGTGATGTTCTTTGTGCCGCCGGAATTTTTACAATCCGGGAGCAAGAATCCAGCCGGATTGAATGCGAATTCGAAGCCCACGTTCTATGTTGTGCAGGTCACGGCGGCGGGTACGGCGATTGACTTGGGGAAGCAGGCGGTCTCATCTTCCCTGCCCAGTCAGAACTATATTGACGGATTTCTGCGGGCGTCCGGTGACCAGACGACCAAGAACGCAGGCATGATGCTGACGACGCAAAGCGTGCCTGCTTATATTTTAACGACAGCGATATCACAGTATGCGAACGGCGCAACCATCCCCACCCTGAAGTCGGCGGCGATGGCCGGCATGTGACCGCAGGATTGCGTAATCAGTCTTTTACCCCATAGCCTAACTATCCCCTTTATTCTTATTTCGGATGAGTTCCACGAAATCCCTCATCATTAATTGCGGCGCCAGCCATGTGGCGGCGGCGGTGTTCAGCGCAAGCGCGGGCAAATTGGTGCTGGAGCAACTGGTAACGCAGGACCTGGCCTACGACCTGACAGTGGAAGAGGCGTGGCTGAAGGCGCTGGCGGATGCGCTGAAGGAACTGGGCAAGAGCCATGCGTGGGTGCGCGGGAAGGCGACGTTCATTTTGCCGGGCTATCAGTTGTTTACGCGGCCGATCAAAGTGCCGCATGTGGAGGCGGCGAAGCAGGCGCAAATCATCGCCTTTGAGGCGCAGAACAACATGCCGTTCCCGATCAATGAAGTGGTATGGGGCAGCCAGGTGATTTCGGACGACGGGGTGGAGACGGAAGTAATTTTGATCGCGCAGAAGGCGGAACAGGCGAACCGTTTTTGCGGGATGATGAAGTCGTGCGGGTTGGAGCCGGTATCGCTGGAGCCGGCTTCGATACTGGATTACAACGCCTACCGGCTGGCGCATGAGGGCGAGCAGGAGGACACGCTGCTGGTGAACATCGGGGCGCGTTCGACGAATTTGACGTTTGTGAGCCCGGCGGGCTTTTTTGTGCGCAACGTGAATTTGGGCGGGAACGCATTCACCCAGATGGTGGCGGACGGGCTGGGCAAGCCGTTCGGGCAGGCGGAGGAGGTCAAGGTGGCCTTTTATTCGGGGCGGACGAGTTTTGACCCGAATGATCCGGCGGTGGCGCCGTTGCAGCAAAAGGCGCAGGACTTCATGAAGAAGCTGACGCAGGAGATCACGCGTTCGATCGTGACCTACCGGCGGGCGAGCAGCCGGGCGGCGCCGCAGCGGATCCTGCTGACGGGGCGGGGGGCATTGCTGCACGGGTTGTCGGAATTTTTGTGCGAGTCGCAGAAGGCGTCGGTGGATTATTTGAACCCGACGACGGCGCTGCAGTTTGCGGCAGGAGTGGATCAGGCGGCGGCGGACCAGGTGTATTACCAGATGAGCGAGCTGGTGGGCGCGGGGGCGGCGCTGACGCTGCCGAACGCGGTGGGGGTGAACCTGCTGCCGACGCATGTGAGCGAGGGGCTGCGGTTCAACAAGCAGAAGCCGTTCCTGGCGCTGGCGGCGATATGCCTGGCGCTGGCGCCGGCGGTGCCGCTGGTGATGTATCAGGCGCAACAGTCGGCAGACAAGAGCGCGCTGACAAAAGTGCAGAACCGCAATGCGGAATTGCAGGCGCTGGCGGGGCAGATCGCCGATACGACGGCGCAAGCGAAGCAGGTGCGCGCGCAGGTGTCGCAGTTCGAAGGACTTGTGAATTCGCGGTCGAACTGGATTTTGTTTTTCGGGGATTTGCAGAAGATTTTGACGAACGTGAAGGACGTGTGGCTGGATGAGTTGAAGATTGACCGGGAGCAGGCGGCGGTGCCGCCGACGCCGCCCGGGGCCCAGCCGCCGCCGCCAGCGCCGCCGGTATACAAGCTGATGATCAAGGGGCGGATGCTGCTGCGTGATTACGACCCGAACAATCCGGGGGCGTTCCGCCAGGACGCGGCCACGGCGCGCGTGCAGGATTTGCTGAAGCGCTTCACGACGGACACCAATTTTGTCAAGAGCGTGGACCAGGACTACACACTGGATTTCACGACCGACCGGCGGCTGGTGCAGTTTAACTGCACATTGGAGATTGATCCGAACAAGCCGCTCTAAACCCTTCGCCACCCCCACTTTCGCCCTCCATGGACAAGGAATTTCTCAAACGCTATCCGATATTCACCGGCCTGGTGGCCGTGTGCGTGCTGGCCTTTGCCGTGGAGCTGTTCCTGGTGTTCCGGGCCAGTTCCGCGACGGTGAAGGCGGACCGGGCCTTGAAGACCGCGGTGGGGACGCTGACGACGACGCTGACGGCGACCCCGGCGACGACGAGTGAAAACCTGCAGGCGGCGCAGCAAAACCTGAAGGATTTGCAGGCGCAACTGGATGGCATCGTCAAGACCCTGGGCACGACGGGGAATTTCTCGCCGCCGCCGGCGGATGCAGTGACCTTGATGGCGGACGTGCAGCATTTTGTGGACAATTTCAAGGCGCAGGCGGTGAGCGGCAACATCGTGATCGCGGATCCGGGGAACTTCACGTTTGGCATGGGGCAATACTACGGGCCGGTGCCGCCGCCGCCGCCGGAGAAGATAGCCGCCGTGTTCAAGCAGATGGAAATTTTGGAATACATCCTGAACCAGTTGTATGCGGCGAAGTCAGGCGACGCGGACCAGAAGATGATGCTGGAGTCGGTGGAGCGGGAAAACGTGGCGCCGGCGACGAGCGCGGGGGGCAACCCGACGGACACGGGGCCGAAGGATACTTTTGCCGTCGCGCCGCTGGTGTCGGCCAAGCAGGCGGGGGCGGTGGACACGCTGGCGTTCCGGTTCAAGTTTATCGCCTACACGGACACCTTGCGGACGTTTTTGAACGAGCTGGCGCAATTTGAATACCCGCTGGTGGTGCGGAGCGTGGAAGTGGAGCCGGCGACCGAGGACACGCTGACGGCGGCCATGGCGACGGCGAACCCGGCGGCGGGAACGGCCGCGGGCGGCAGCGCGAGCGCAGCGGCGGTGGTGCTGCCGGGTGGCGATGCCACGGCGACCCCCGCGACCGCGGCCCCGACGGGGCCGGTGCGGGAAGCGGTGATCAAGAACAATTTGTCGGAATTCACGGTGGTTATTGAATACATCAACCTCATTCCGCCCAAACCGACGGGCGCGCCTTCGGCGTAGTCCGCCGGAAACGCGTTTCCCCAACCCTTAATCCCTTCCGCGCCGAACCCGCTGCTGTTCCCAATCGGCATGAAAAATTATTACGACAAAATTTTGTTCATCCTCGCGCTCGCGTTGCTGGGGCTGGGGGTGGCGTATTGTTTCATGAAGGGCGGCCTGCCTTCGGGCGAGCCGCCAGCCATCGTGAAGCAGGCGCCGAGCGGCGGGGCCTACCAGCCTTTGCCGACGGCAAACGTGACGGGCGAGATGCCGGTATGGGACCCGAGCGAGGATCAATACCCGCCGGCGGGTTTGTGGTATTATGGGGTGTTCACGCCGCCGAAGATATGGTGGGACCCGGCGAGCGGGTGGTCGGCGGAATCGCCGCGGCCACCAAAGGCGGCGCCACCACCGTTCGGGATGCATCTTTACAATATGTTGCCGCGGCTTTACCGGGTGCAATTCCAGTCGTATATCGGGCGGCCGGACAAGACGGCGACGCTGCAGATGCAGAACACGGCGACCAAGGAGTTCTTCACCACCAAGGTGAACGAGGACAATCCGGAGCTGGGGGTGAAGGTGACGGATTTCAAGATGGTGCTCCAATCTGCACCAGACGGGACGGTATTCCGGGTGGCCAAGATTTCCTTGCTGGATGAGCGGACGGGTGAAACGCTGACGCTGACGCAAAACGAGCCGCAATTCCTGCCGAACGACCGTTATTTCCTTTTGGAGACGGAAAGCCCGCTACCCCCCAAGGAATGGGAAGTGACAAAAGCAGGAGAAACGCTTGACGTGGGCGATGCGAACTTCAGTATCACCAAAGTTGACTACGATGCCCCTTCGGTCACGGTGAAGAAAACCGAGCCGAAGCAGGATGACCAGGAACATACCCTAACCCCCATCTCAACTTCGAAAGTGCCACCCAGCGCCACGCCCGCGCCCACCGCGCCCGCAGCGGGAGCGACACCACCGGCGGCGTCGCCGTAGCGCTGATTTTCACACTCGATTCATGACTTTTCTTCCGCTATCTACCCTACCGCCTCAATCCTACCCTATGAACACGTTTCGGAAAACCCGCCGCCCGGCCGCTTTGGTCCTGGCATCCGCCACCGGCTTGCTGGCCGCGTTATTGTTGACTTCACCGGGACTGCGCGCGCAGACCGCCAGCGCCGACGAGAAGCAGGCGCTGATGGTGAGCGCCATCCAGGCCCGCGATGCGGGGAACCTGGCGCAAGCCAGGGATTATTTGAACCGCCTGGTCGTGCTGGCACCCGATGATCCAAGCGTGGTGCAGATGCTGGCTGCGGTGAACAAGCAGATTGACCAGCAGGGTGGCGCGGCAGCCACAGCGGCCCCGGCAGCCACCGCCCCGGCCTCGGCTCCGGCGGCGGATCCCGTGCCTGCGGCAGTGACGGGTGGCAGCACCGCTGGAGCGGTGAGCGCGCCGGCCTCGAGTGCTCCGGCCCCCGCAGCCACTCCGGCCGCGGCTCCGGCTGCAGCCCCGGCGGCGGCGAGCGCCCCGGCGTTGAGCCCGTATCAGCAGGCGATCAAGACGCAACTGGCGAAGCAGAATGCGGACATTGCGGCAGCCAAGAAGACGATTGCCCAGGCGCGGTCGGCTACGGCCGCGGGGCAGTATGACGCGGCGCGCACGGCGCTGACCAATTTGCAGCAGCAACTGCCGCAGGGCCTGGCTTATGACCCGGTGCGCACCGAGGCGACGACGGCCTTGGGCGACGCGATTTACGCGCAGGCGGAGGACGCCTATGCCGCGAAGAAGAACGCCGCGGCGCAGGATTTGCTGACCCAGTATGTGGCGGTGGCCGGCAACGACAGCCGCGCGCAGAGCCTGGCCAGCCAGTTGGGCGCGGCGCAGACCAACCCCTACCGGCAGGACATTGACGCGATCAGCCCTGGTTTTGAAAAGCAGCGGGATGAAATCAACCAGCTGCTGGTGAAGGGGCAGGCGCAATACCTGTATGGCGACAATGACGCCGCCCTCGAGACTTTCGGCCGGGTGATCACCATTGACCCGGATAACATGGTGGCCAAGGGCATGCAGGAGCGGATTAACAATATTCGCTACCAAAAGGGTTACATTGACCACATGGTCACGCGCTCGGAGATGCTGAACGACGTGGAGAACGAATGGTCGCGGCCGCAGGTTTATGCGGCGCAGGGTGGGGGGG
>CAZDAQ010000019.1:0-26473 GCA_964503425.1 uncultured Opitutales bacterium | reverse complement strand
GGGACTAACTCAGGCCAGATTACTTCCAGAAAAACCACTGAATTTGACCTGCCGCTTGTTTCCGGCGCCACCAGCGCCACCGTTTACGATGGCGCCATCCTGTCCGCCGCCGCTAATTCCACCGCGGTCATTGTGGGCTACTGCACCAACAGCCCGCACATGTTGGCAGTCTCTTGGACGCAGAGTTCCCCCGGTGGCAAATTCAGCGCCCGCGCCCTCACCATCCCGGACAACTCCACGGACAGTTGGGCCTTCGGCGTCAACACCTCCGGAGACATTGTTGGCCAGGTCATCTACAGCACCCTGGTAGCCCATGCCGTTCTCTGGCACAATGGCTCGCCCCAGGACCTCGGAGACCTTGCCGATGGCAAACACGACAGCTTTGCGTTTGCCATCAATGATGCCGGCACGGTTGTCGGCATAAGCGACAACTTCACCGCCACCCGCCCGTTCATCTGGACTTCCGGCGGTGGCATGCAGGACCTCGGCGTCCTCCCCGGCGATCTCAACGGCGAGGCCATGGATATCAACAATGCCGGTGAGATTGTCGGCTATTCCACCAATGGCACCACCGTGCGCCATGCCTTCTTTTACAACGGCACCTTCACCGCGCTCGGCACCCTTGGCGGCAACAGCAGCACCCCCCTGGCCATAAATGACACCGGTGCCGTCGTCGGCTATTCCCAAATCGCCAATGGTACCAACCACCCCTTCATCTGGACTGCTGCTGGCGGCATGAAAGACCTCAACACGGTCGTCAATAATTCCACCATCTTGCTCACCTTGGCCAGTGCTATTGACGACCGAGGCGACATCGCTTCCGTCGCGATCAATCTCGGCTCGGTAAGCCAGGCTGTGGCGATTCTCGTCGCCGGCGTCGGCGGCAATTCCTCCGGCGGTGGAGGCGCCGCCCCGTCCATCACCCAGCAGCCCGCCAATTCCACCGTCACCGCCCCCGCTTCCGTCAGCTTTACCGTCACCGCCACCGGCACCGCGCCCTTGAAGTATCAGTGGTCTTTCAACGGCAAAGCCATCTCCGGTGCCACTAAAGCCACCTACTCCCTCTCCAAAACCACCGCCGCCAGTGCCGGCAATTACACCGTCACCGTCTCCAACGCTTCCGGCAACACCACCAGCAATCCCGCCGTCCTCACGGTCAAGACCCCTCCCGTCATAACCTCCCCGCCCAAGGCCCTCAGCCTCACGTTCGGCGCCAACGGTAATCTCTCCGTCACGGCCACCGGCCCCGCCCTCACCTACTCCTGGAAGCAAAACAACGCCATACCCGCTGGCAACAACGTCACTGGCATCCACAGCTCCACCCTCTCTTTCACCGCCGCCACCTCTGCTAATGCGGGCAATTACACCGTCGTGGTCTCCAACAACCAGGGCTCTGTCACCAGCACCGCCGCCAAACTTACGGTCAAAGTCATTGCACCCAAAATCACCCAGCAGCCCACCGCCCCCAAGTCGGGGGCCCCCGCCGGCTCCTCCATCAACTTTTCCGTCATCGCCACTGGCAGTGACACCCCCCTCCTCTACCACTGGACCTTCAACGGCGGCAACGTCACCTTCCCTAACGCCTCCGGAGCCGGCTCCGTCGAACTCTCCCTCAGCAACCTCACCTCCGCCAACGCCGGCACCTACCAGGTCACCGTCTCCAATACCGCCGGCTCCGTCAAAAGCTCCGCCGTCAAGCTCACGGTTAAGTAGGCGCACCCGCGTTCCCACCTTGGTCTTCACACTTGCCCCTCCGTCCGCGCTCTGGCACTATTAGCATCTGCCCACCTCCGCTACTTGTGAATATGTATTGCAAGCTGCTCCTGGTCTTCTCCGCCGTTGCCCTGCTCCTGCCGGCCCGTGCTGCTGCCGACGGCAGTTCCACCTCTGAGGTATCCGTCCAGGAATTGCTCCAGAGCGCCCAAAAGGCGACCTTGCTCGATCTTCAAATCTACGAAACCGGCAGTGTCATCACCATCTCCAACGCCGCCACTTTTTTTGACGAAGCCAATTCAACCGCCGACGCCCAGTTGATTCAGCTCATCATCACGACCAAACAAGGGCTTGTTGATTCGCGAAAAGTCGCACCCTTGGAACTTCCTTCCATCCCCGCAACCATCGGCGCCTATGCCGACAGTGGCGCGGAGCTTACTTTTTCCACCAACGATATTAAATTTGCCGAAGGCCCCTTTGTTCCCGCCACCGCCTCGGCCAATGCCACCTCCGAAGTTGTCGGTTACTGCTCCAACGGCCAGCACACTTTCGCGTCCGATTGGACGCAAAGCACCCCCGGCGGCAACTTCACCGCGCATGCGCTAGCCCTCCCCCCCAACTCCGTGGATAGCACCGCCCTCGACATCAACTCCTCCGGCGACATCGTCGGCCAGGTCATTACCAATACCCTTTTCCACGCCTACTTTTGGCACAACGGCTCGCCCACCGACCTCGGTGACCTCACCGGTGGCAACTTCGGCTCCAGCCTTGCCAATGCCATTAACGACTCCGGCGCTGTCGTCGGTTGGAGCGCCAACGCGTCCTTCTACACCCGTCCGTTTATTTGGACTTCCGGCGGCGGCATGACCGATCTCGGCGCCCTCCCCGGCGATAATCAGGGCAAGGCCCAGGACATCAACGATGCCGGCATGATCGTCGGTTTTTCCTTCGGTGACGACAGTGTCCATCACGCCTTCTTTTACAACGGCACCTTCACCGCCCTAGGCGCCCTCGGCGGCAATGCCAGCACCGCGTTTGCCGTCAATGCCACGGGTGCTGTCGTCGGCGAGGCCCAAATCGCCAACGGCACCTACCACGCCTTCTTCTGGACCGCCTCCGGCGGCATGCAGGACCTTAACACCCTCGCCAGCAATTCCACCTACGTCTTCACTGCCGCCACCTCGATTGATGGCCGTGGTGACATTGCCGCCACTGCCGTCAAAAACGGCTCGGCGACTCCATACGTCGCCGTGCTCGTGGCCGGCGTGATTAACGGCAACACCACTCCCGGCGCCCCCGCCATCACCCTCCAGCCCGCCAACTCCACCGTCAACCTCGGCAAAGCCGCCAACTTCACCGTCACCGCCACTGGCACCGCGCCCCTGAAGTATCAGTGGTCTTTCAATGGCAAAAAAATCTCCGGCGCCACTAAAGCCACCTACTCCCTCTCCAAAACCACCGCCGCCAGCGCCGGCAATTACACCGTCACCGTCTCCAACGCCTCCGGCAACATTACCAGCAACCCCGCCGTCCTCACCATCCTCACCAAGCCGGTCATTGCCACCCAGCCCAAGGCCGCCTCCGTCAAAAAAGGCGCAACCGTCAAATTTACCGTCAAGGCCACTGGTTCCCCAACACTTAGCTACCAGTGGCAGCTTAACAGCAAAAACCTCGCCAACACCGGCAACGTTTCCGGCGTCACTACCACCACCCTCACCATCACTGCCGCCACCACCGCCAACCAGGGCACCTACCGCGTCCTCGTCTCCAACCCCGCCGGCTCCATCACCAGCGCCGCCGTCAAGCTCACCGTCAAATAGGCCTGCAGGCCATCCGCCGCGTCATCGGGTCCTTCAGCTTTGACTCCGCGGCAATACTTGTTAGGATGATCTCCGATTGTCATCTTGATCACTAGCTTTGACGGACCAGCGATGAGCCTTCTCTTCCCTTTTCGTCCGCTGCGCCTCCTCCTTCGCCTTTTGCCCGTCGTCCTGGGTCTGGCGCTCGTTTCGTCCCTGTCGGCCGCCGCCCCCAGCTACAAAATCACCGACCTCGGCATCCCCTCCGGCTACAGCGACACCGAGGCCGTCGCCATCAACAACTCCGGCCAGATTGCGGGCAACGTTTACGACGGCGACAACCACCAGCACGCCTTCCTCTACGCCAACGGCGCCTTCACCGTTATCCCCACCCCCTCCGGCTTTTACACCATGCGCGCCACCGGGATTAACAATTCCGGCGAAGTCATTGGCATTATGTTGGCGAACGGCGGGGCCTATTTCGGCTTCGCCTACGCCAACGGCTCCCTCCAGCAACTGGCCTCCGTGGACAGCCAGGACAATTCCGCCACGGCCATCAATGCCTCCGGCGTCATTGTTGGCGACAGTGACATCATCACCCCCTACATCGGCGTGGACGCCTGGATTTTCCCCGGCTCCGACCTCGGCACCCTTTCCGGCTACGCTGGCAGCGGGGCCGAGGGCATTGACAGCGCCGGTCGCGTACTCATCGCCGAGGATGTCGGGCCGCCGACCTTCGAAGGCTCCGAGCTCTTCCTTTACTCCGGCGGCAAATTCACCGACCTCGGCATCGATGCCGGCTATGAAACCCCGACCATGAACGCCGCAGGCATGATTGTCGGACAATTCGACACCAACGCCCACCCCTTCCTCTATGCCAACGGCACCCTCACGGACTTGAGCACCAAAGGCATGAACAGCGAGTCCAGCCCCCGTGGCATTAACAGCGCCGGCACCATCATCGGCACCTCGTTCGTTTACACGGGCGGCACCCAGTATTTCCTCTTCGGCCTGAACATCAGCGGAATCTCCGCTTGGAATATCGATTCCATCAGCATGACTTGCATCAACGATTCCGGCCAGATCGCCGGCGGCGGCTATTTGGAAGGCGGCAGCACCGAGCACCTCATGCTCCTCACCCCCGCCAGCGGCGGCGGTGGGGGCGGTGGCGGCAGTGCTCCCGTCATCAACACCCAGCCCGCTTCCAAATCCGTTAACCTCGGCGCCTCCGCCACCTTCAACGTCGTGGCCACCGGCTCCGGCACGCTCAAATACCAGTGGTATTTTAACACCACCACCAAAATCCCCGGCGCCACCAAATCCTCCTACGCCATCTCTACCACCTCATCGGCCAGCGCCGGCACTTACGCTGTCGTCGTCAGCAACACCAACGGCTCCGTTACGAGTGCCAAAGCCACCCTCGCCGTCGTCGTCCCCTTGCCCGTCATCACCACCGCTCCCATCTCCACCACCGTCAAGGCCGCAGCCACCGCCACCTTCAAAATCGTGGCCGCCAAGCAAACCGGCGTCACCTTCCTCTACCAGTGGCAGCGCCTCCCCGCCGGCACCTACGTCTGGGTCAACCTTGCCAACACCGCCCCCTACTCCGGCGTCACCACCGCCAGCCTCACGGTCAAGAACATCACCGCCAAAATGTCTGGCGACCAGTTCCGCTGCGTCGTGTCGGACTCCGGCGGCTCCAAGGCCAGCACCGCCGCCCAGCTCCTCGTCCAATCCGCCCCCGCCATCATTTTCCAACCCGTGAATGCCACGGTTGAAGCCTCCCAGCCCGCCTCCTTCGTCATCGTTTCTGCTGGCCTGCCCACGCCCAGTTACCAGTGGCAGCGCCTCCCCGCTGGCTCTTCCAAGTGGGGTAATTTAACCAACGCCGGCCCCTATTCCGGCGTCACCACTTCCACCCTCGCTCTCAATACCACCACCCTCGCCATGTCCGGCGACAAATTCAACTGTGTCCTCAAAAACACCTTCGGTAGCGTCACCTCCGCCAACGCCACCCTCACCGTCACTCCGTTTCCCTCCGCCATTTCCGCTTCGCCCTCCAACCAAACCGCCAATGTCGGCGACAACGCCATCTTCTCCGCCTCCGCCACCGGCATCCCCGCTCCCGCCCTGCAATGGCAAATCTCCACCGACGGCGGCAACACCTGGTCCAACCTCTCCGCCAACGCCACCTTCTCCGGCGTCACCACCACCTCCCTCTCCGTCAGCAACCTTGCCGCCAACCTCTCGGGTGACGCCTTTCGCTGCCTCGCCATCAATCCTGCAGCCACGGCCACCAGCGATCCCGCCGTCCTCATCGTCCATTATCCGCCCGTGTTCACCTTGCAGCCCGCCAGTACCCAAGCTCTTGAGGGTTCTAATGCCATATTTACAGTTTCCGCCAGCGGATTTCCTGTCCCATCTCTTCAATGGCAAATATCGCTTGATAGCGGCGTCACTTGGTCCAACCTCACCGACACCGGCATTTTTTTTGGCTCTGCCACCGCCAACCTGTCTCTGTTCGATGTCACCAATGACGCCTCCGGTGACCAGTTTCGTTGCGTGGCCGCCAATTCCGTTGGTTCCACCACCAGTTCCGCCGCCACCTTCACCATACCGAATGCTGCGCCAGTAATCGTCAGTCAAGCATCAGCCCTGTTTGCCAATGTGAACTATGAAGAGTTGGTTTTCGTTGACGCTACAGGCACTCCAACCCCGACTTGCCAGTGGCAGGTTTCCATTGACGGCGGTTTGACGTGGAAAAATCTCACCGACGACGGAGTTAATTATTCCGGCACATCCACTTTGATTCTGCATATGCTCGATCCGTTACTAACTATGACTGGCTATGAATACCGCTGCACCATCGCCAATTTCCTCAGTTCAGTCACCACCAAGCCCATGACCCTTACGGTCTTGAATTCGCCGCCCGTCCATTTGCACCCGATTTAAGCTGTCATCCCTTCTTGCTGCTCGATCCGAACTGCGCGGCTGAATCTCCGGTTTCCCAGCGGCCACACTAACACCATCTCGCCGCAAATTAAGTCCGCTCTTCGCTATTGCCTCCGCGCCCGGCCCCGACAATACCGTAGCGGCTTCCGCGCCCGCTCTGCCTTCCGGCATGAGCCCCGCGCTCGGCCTGTTCTATGCCTGCTGCCCCCGCCCCCGAAACCCTCGCCCGCCTGCGCCAGGAGGCCGAGGCGTTGCTGCGCCCGGCTGACCGCCTCTCCAAGAACGAGCGCCTCCCCCTTTTCAAGCAGTTCATCAAAGGCACCGACGCCCGACTCCTCCAGGCCCACCGTGCCGGCGCCTCCGGCATCGAACTCGTCCGCGAACGCTCGCTGATGATGGACATCGTTCTCGAGAATCTTTTCCTCTTCGCCATCCGCGAATACGAGGCCGCCCATGGCCCGCTCCCCGTCCAAACCTGCGTCGTCGCCCTCGGCGGCTATGGCCGCGCCGAGCTTTGCCCCTTCAGCGACGTGGACATCATGTTCCTCTACCCCCGCCACGTTAAACCCAAAGTCCTTGCCCCCGCCCAGGAGGTCCTCACCAACGAAATCCTCTACCCCCTTTGGGACCTCGGCCTCAAGGTCGGCCACTCCACCCGCGCCATCAACGAAGCTATCGAGGAGGCCAAGGCCAACATGCAGACGAAAAACTCCCTCCTCGAGTCCCGCCTCGTCACCGGCTCCGACAACCTTTTCCAAATCTTCGAGCAAGCCTACCGCAACTATTGCCGCAGCGAGTCCCCCCGCGAATACATCCAGGCCCGCCTCCGCGACCTCGCCGAGCGCCGCGCCAAATACGGCGACACCGTCTTCCTCCAGGAACCCGAGGTCAAAAACGGCGTCGGCGGCCTCCGCGATTTCCACAACATCCTCTGGATGGCCCGCATCCGCCTCGATGTCGGCACCCTGGCCGACCTCGTCAGCCGCCAGTATCTCCGCGCCGATGAAAGCCAGGCCCTCGCCGCCGCCTACGACTTCCTCCTGCGCGTCCGCAACGAGCTTCATTTCTCCAGCGGCCGTCCCAACGACCTCCTCGACATCGAAAAACAACCCCAGGTCGCCTGGGACCTCGGCTACCAGCAGCCCGACATCTTCCGCCGCATCGAAGCCTTCATGCGCGATTATTACAGCCACGCGCAAACCATTTACCGCCTCTCCTGCCTCCTCGAGCGCCGCCTCGCGATTGCCAGCGAGGAGCCTCTGGGCCTTGCGGGCTCATTCAAGGCCCTCATCACCGCCCGCCGCCATGTCCGCCAAAAACACCTCGAAGGCTTCGTCCTCACCGGCAGCACCCTCGCCCAGGAGAATCCCCGCGTCTTCGAGGAAGACCCCTCCCGCCTCATCCGCGTCTTCCGCGTCGCCCAGCAACTCGGCGCCACCCTCGATTTCGAACTCACCCTCCTCATCCGCGACAGCCTCCACCTCATCACCCCCGATTTGCAGCGCGACCCCCACGCCGTCCGCAGCTTCCTCGCCATCCTCCAGGAGGTCGGCCAGGTTTACCCCATCCTCTCCCAAATGCACGAACTCGGTGTCCTCGGCGCCTTCATCCCCGAGTTCAACGCCCTCACCTGCCTCGTCCAGCACGAATACTACCACCGCTACACTGCCGACATCCATACTCTCAACACTATCAGCGAGTTAGACAAGGTTTTCATTGGTGATGGCGAATTCGTTGGCCGCTACGGTGTCGAACTCCGCGAAACCTCCGCCCCCTGGCTCCTCTACCTCATCCTCCTTCTGCACGATGTCGGCAAAAGCCTCGGCATCAAGGACCACCCCATCAGTGGCGCCCAAATGGCCGAACCCGTCCTCCACCGCCTCGGTCTCGACATCAAAACCAAGGAGACAATTTTGTATATAATTAGGCATCATATCGAAATGGCACGATTCTGGCAGAGGTTTGACGTGGACGACCCGGACACGGCAGCCAAGTTTGCCGAATTGGTCGGAGATCCCGAGCATCTCCGTTACCTCTTCGTGCATACCTACTGCGATGCCCGCGGCACCGCCCTTTCCCTGTGGAACAGCTACAAAAACATCCTTCACACCCGCCTCTTCACCCATGCCCTCGAGGTTCTCGAGGGCCAGGAAGCCACCCTGCTCAAACACCGGGAGCGCAAGCAGATGATGCTTAAAGACATCCTCGCCATCAATCAGGACGGCATTGCGCCCGAGGAAATCGAGGCCCACTTCAACCTCCTGCCTGACCGCTATTTCATCCACTGCTCCCCGCAGGAGGTTTACCTCCACCTGCGCATGGTGAACCAGCTCCTCAGCAACATCTCCGAGGCCGATTCCCTTGGCTCCCTCGTCCCCGTCATTGACTGGCAGGACGACCCCGACCAGTCCCTCACCGTCGTCAACGTCGTCACCTGGGACCGCGCCGGCCTCTTCTACAAGCTCGCCGGCGCCTTCACCGTCGCCGGGGTGAACATCCTCAGCACCAAGGCTATTTCCCGAACCGACCACATCGCCATTGATACCTTCTACGTTAGCGACCCCGGCGGCGGCCCCGTCCAAAATAAGCAGTCCCGCGAAATTTTCACCAGCGCCGTCCAGGACGCCCTCCTCCACCACAAGGACTTCCTCCCTGCCATCATCGAGCAGGCCGGCAAGCTCACCCGCCTCCCCTACCTGCGCGAGCACGACCGCCTCCGCGCCCCCATCCCCCCCAGCATCGAAGTTTACCACGAGCTCACCCTCCGCCGCACCATCATCGAAGTCCAGGCCAACGACCAAATCGGCCTCCTCTATCGCCTGTCCAAGGCCATTTCTGATCACGGCTTCGACATCACCTTCGCCCGCATCTCCACCGAGCGCGGCGTCGCCCTCGACACTTTCTACATCGAATCCCTTAACCCCAACGAGCCCAGCCCCTCCCCCCAGCTCACCGCCCTGCGCGACTCCCTCAACGCCATCGTCTCCCTCGACAAACTCCAGGCCGTCGGTTGACCGCTCACCCGTAGGGCCGGCGCTTCCGCCGGGCCGCTCTTCCGTAGGGCGTCTCTGCTGGACAGCAGAGCGACGGCCCTCTTTCACTCACGAGCGCAACCTTATTGCGCCCTTCTTTCTTCGTTGGCGTGGCCGAATTTTGTCTTGCTTCAAACTGGAAAATGTCTTGCCTGTGTTTATGAACATCGAGACGCTGTCCATCCGCCTGTCCAAGGCCGAGCGCGCCGCCCTCCGCACCGCCGCCCGCCGCGGCAAAATCTCCCAGGGCCAGTTGGTCCGTCGCGCCCTGCGCGCCTACGGCGTCGCCCCCAGGGAAAAACCCGCCCCCAGCGCCTACGATCTCGTGAAACACCTGATCGGCAAAAACAAGGGCGGCCCCGGCGATCTCTCGACCAATCCCAAATACATGGAAGGCTTTGGCCGGTGAAAACCTGGCTCGTGGACACCGGGCCGCTCATCGCTCTTCTGGAGGAAGCCGAGCAGGACCATGCCTGGGTTGTCGAAACCCTGCGCAGCGCCCCCCAGCCGCTGCTGACGTGTGAGGCCGTGCTCACCGAGGCCTGCTTTTTGCTCAAACGCCAGCACCGTGATCCCAACGACCTTCTCGTCATGGCCGAAAGCGGCTTCTTTCGCGTCGCCTTTGATTTCAATCGCGAACATGCCGCCCTCCGCCAGCTCCTCGCGCGCTATGCCGACCAGCCCATGTCCTTTGCCGACGCCTGCCTTGTCCGCATGAATGAACTGCTGCCAGATTCCGCCATCTGGACCCTCGACCGCGATTTCAAAGTTTACCGCCGCCACCGCCATTCCTCCATCCCGCTGATCAGCCCGTTCGTCTAAGCCGTGCCATCAGCCCGCCGCTACGCATTTTCTTTGGCTTCCCGGTCGGCTTCCTGCCTCTGCTCCCGCCCGGCTTCGCGGACGCCTTCCACCACCAGCCGCTCCACATCGCTGCGCCCTTCGTCATCCTCCTCGTCGCCGGAAGGCACGCGTATTTTATGTCCCGTTGAGCCCATGACCATCGCCCAACCTTCGGATTCGGCGGCGGATTCCCGCTCGGGTTCCCGCAAATCCGTCTCCGTTTCAATCGTCAAATCCCGCTTCGCCTGCTCCCAATCGGCTTTGGACACGTCCTGCGCTGTGCGGCCATGGCTGATCGCCACTTCCACGGCCCGCTCTCGCACCAGCTTCCGCGAAATCTTCCCGGCATCGCCGGATTCCTCGATCAAGGCCGTTTCCTTGTGCAGATTGATTTTCATGGCTGATAATCGCCGCGTTCTCCCGCCCGGCTGTGGATTTACGCAAAATTTACACCAGGACGGTCTTGCCGCTGAAACTCACGCGGTCGTCCGCTTCCAGCCAGTCGAATGTGGTGGTCTTCTCCGGATTCAACCCAAGTTTTCCGCATTCCCCTGTGAAATAGGCCCGCTTTTCGGGATCCTGCATCGGGCTGCCTGCCTCCATTGCATCCGACCAGGCCTTGATTTCCGCCGGCGTCTTCGCCGTGCCATTCGCCAGCAGCCACTCGCCCACCTCTTCATAATTTTTCGAAGTTTGCACCGCCACTTTGAACTGCTCGCCGTTGATGCCCTTGAAGCTGAACAACATGTTGTCTAGCGGGCAATCGTAATGGTATTCCCCGAGCGTGCCCGCCACGCTGGCGCGGCATTTGTCCGCCGTCCGGCAGGCTATGGCGAATCCTTCGATGCGTTTGCGCGGGCTGTGCGGGGCTTGTCGGGTCAGGTCTTGGGCGAGGATGGCGGTGCTCATGATCTTTTAGTTTTCTCCAGGTTGTCTGAAAATCTTTACTTCTGGTTCGGATAGCCGTGCGTCCGGGTCAGATTGCGTTCCGTCAGGATTTCCGACTCCGCCTCCAGCCAGTGCTGCACATCGCGCCCGTGCGGAAAGCCCTGGTTCGCGTAGCTGAAATACGCCCGCGTGGCCACTTCGCGCGCCGATGGCGCATGGATAAATTCAATCTTGTTCTGGTTTAATTCCCCCGCGGAGGCTTGGTGCGCCGCGCCTGCGGGCCGTTGATTCTTGTCTTGATAGAAGTGTTGCGGTTTCATCGCCGGAATATAGCTGACGCCCGCTCGCATTACTATGGGGCGTTCACCTCCACCTGCGTAGTCGCAGCCGGCGCTTTCCTGTTTCCCGCATGTGGCGGTAACCCGGAAAATATTTTTCGCCAACGCCGCTCATTCGTGGTAAGCTGTTTCGCTTCCATGAAGTCCGTGCCCGTCAACGCCCCCAAAATCCTCACCCTCAACGGCGGCTCCTCCAGCATCAAGTTCGCCCTCTTCGAGTCCGGCCTCGCGCTCCGGCGCGTTTGGTCCGGCTCCATTGCCCGCATCGGTCTCCCCGGCGCTTCCTTGACGGTGATGGATTTGGCCGGCGGTTCCCGTGTTTCGCAAAAAATCTCCGCGCCCACCCATCTCGCTGCCGTCCGCGTACTCACCCAATGGATGGAAAAGAAAATCGCCCCCGGCGAACTCGCCGCCATCGGCCACCGCATCGTCCATGGCGGCCCTAAATACCATCTCCCCCGGCGCATCACCCCGAAACTCCTCCGCGACTTGCGCCGGTTCACGCCGTTTGATCCCGAGCATCTGCCCGCAGAAATCCTCCTGACCGAAGCCTTCCTCCTCCGCTTCCCCAAGCTTCCGCAATTCGTCTGCTTCGACACCGCCTTCCATCATAACCTTCCCCGTATCGCGCAATTGCTCCCCATTCCGCTTCGCTACTACGCCAAGGGTGTCCGCCGCTACGGTTTTCACGGCTTGTCCTATGAATTTCTCCTCGGCGAACTGCGGCGCATCGCCGGTGCCCGCACCGCCAACGGCCGGCTCATTCTCGCCCATCTCGGCAACGGCGCCAGCCTCGCCGCCGTCAAAAACGGTCGCCCCGTGGACACTAGCATGAGCCTCACCCCTACCGCCGGCCTGCCCATGAGCACCCGCTCCGGCGACCTCGATCCTGGTCTCGCCTGGTATCTCGCCCGCACCGAAACAATGTCGCCCCGCCAGTTCAACCACCTCGTCAATTTCCAGTCCGGCCTCCTCGGCCTCTCCGGCTCCAGCTCAGATATGCGCGATCTCCTCCAGCGCTCCGCCCGCGACCCCCGCGCCGCCGCTGCCATCGCCGTCTTTTGCTACCAAACGAAAAAATTTATTGGCGCCTACGCCGCCGCCCTGGGTGGACTCGACACTTTGGTCTTTTCCGGCGGTATCGGCGAGCACGCCCCCGTTGTTCGCGCCCGTATTTGTGACGATCTCGCGTTCCTCGGAATCCACCTCGACAAGCGAAAAAACGCCGCCAACGCTGTTCGTATTTCCACCCGCTCCAGCCGGGTCGCCGTTTACGTTATCCCCACCGATGAGGAATGCCTCATCGCCCAAACCGTTTGCCGCCTCCTGGGCCTTCCTCTCGAAAAAAACCGCCGCCATGAAAAAGCCAAAAACTAATCGGGCAGGCCCGCTCTCTCCCGCCCTGCTGGACAAAATGCACGCCTACTGGCGCGCCGCCAACTACCTCTCCGTCGGCCAGATCTATCTCTACGACAATCCCCTCCTCCGCCGCCCGCTAAAGCTCGCCGACGTTAAACACATGCTCCTCGGCCACTGGGGCACGACCCCCGGCCAAAACTTCATCTACGTCCACCTCAACCGGGTCATCAAAAAAAACAATCTCAACATGATCTACGTCTCCGGCCCCGGCCACGGCGGCCCCGCGCTGGTCGGCAACACCTACCTCGAGGGCACCTACAGCGAAATTTATCCCGACATCAGCCAGGATGAAGCCGGCCTGCGCAAACTCTTTCTCCAGTTCTCCTTTCCCGGCGGCATTCCCAGCCACGTCTCGCCCGAATGCCCCGGTTCCATACACGAGGGCGGCGAGCTGGGCTATTCCCTCAGCCATGCCTTCGGCGCGGTGTTCGACAACCCCGAGCTCATCGTCGCCTGCGTCGTCGGCGACGGCGAAGCCGAGACCGGCCCGCTCGCCACTGCCTGGCATTCCAACAAGTTCCTCAATCCCGCCACCGACGGCGCCGTGCTGCCCATCCTCCACCTCAACGGTTACAAAATCGCCAACCCCACCCTCCTCGCCCGCATCACCCACGAGGAATTGGAGCAACTTTTCCACGGCTACGGCTGGACGCCCATCTTCGTCGAGGGCCACGAACCGGAAAAAATGCACCAGGCCATGGCCGCCGCACTCGACACCGCCATCGCCCAAATCAAAAAATTCCAGCACGCCGCCCGCATTCGCAAAAAAACCTCGCGCCCGCGCTGGCCCATGATCGTCCTCAAATCCCCCAAGGGCTGGACCGGCCCCAAGGTCGTGGACGGCCTGAAAATCGAGGGCACCTTCCGCTCGCACCAAGTCCCGATCTCCGACCCAGCCACCCACCCGGAACACCTCAAGCTCCTCGAAGACTGGCTCCGCAGCTACCACCCCGAGGAACTGTTCGACCAGCAGGGTCGCCTCAAACCCGCGCTCGCCGCCCTCGCCCCCACGGGCGAACGCCGCATGGGCGCCAATCCCCACGCCAACGGCGGTATCCTCCTGCGCGACCTTCGCATGCCCGATTTCCGCGATTACGCCGTAACCGTCCCTTCTCCCGGCGTCCGCGGCATCGGCGACACCCGCGTCCTCGGAAAATTCCTTCGCGATGTGACGAAGCTCAATCACAAACAGTGCAACTTTCGCATCTTCGGCCCCGACGAAACCCTCTCCAACGGCCTCGAAGCCGTCTTTGAAACGACCAATCGCCAATGGGAGGCCGCCACCGTGCCCAACGACGAGTTCCTCGCCCCCGCCGGTCGCGTCATGGAAGTGCTCAGCGAGCACCAGTGCGAGGGCTGGCTCGAGGGCTACCTGCTCACCGGCCGCCACGGCCTCTTCAACTGCTACGAAGCCTTCATCCACATCGTGGACTCCATGTTCAACCAGCACGCCAAGTGGCTCAAGGTCACCTCGGGCCTGCCCTGGCGTCGCAAAATCGCCTCGCTCAACTACCTCCTCGCCTCGCACGTCTGGCGCCAGGATCACAACGGCTTCACCCATCAGGACCCCGGCTTCATTGAACACGTCGTCAATAAAAAAGCCGAGATCGTCCGCGTTTACCTCCCGCCCGATGCCAACTGCCTCCTCTCCGTCATGGACCACTGCCTGCGCAGCCGCCATTACGTCAACGTCATCGTCGCCGGCAAGCACCCCGCCCCGCAATGGCTCGCGATGGACGCCGCCGTCAAGCACTGCACCAAGGGCATCGGCATCTGGCACTGGGCCGGCAACGCCCAGGGCGTCGCGCCCGATGTCGTCCTGGCCTGCTGTGGCGACGTGCCCACCCTCGAGACCCTCGCCGCCGTCTCCATCCTGCGCCTGCACCTGCCCGAGCTGAAAATCCGCGTCGTCAACGTCGTGGACCTCATGAAGCTCCAGCCCCACACCGAGCACCCCCACGGCCTCAGCGACCGCGATTTCGACGACCTCTTCACCCGCGACAAACCCGTCATCTTCGCCTTCCACGCCTACCCGACCCTCATCCACAAGCTCACCTACCGTCGCGCCAACCACGCCAACATCCACGTCCGCGGCTATAAGGAGGAAGGCACCATCACCACCCCCTTCGACATGACCGTCCTCAACGACCTCGACCGCTTCCACCTTGTCATGGACACGATTGACCGCCTCCCGCAGACCGGCCCCAAAGGCCTCCAACTCAAGCAGCAACTCCAGGACAAACTCATCGAGCACAAACTCTACATCAACAAATACGGCGAGGACATGCCCGAGATTCGCAACTGGCAATGGGGCGCAGCCCCCGCTGGCAAGCCCGCATAAATACGTGCATTCGGCACCCGATAGCCACCGATTGGTTCCGGCTCTTCGTCGTGGCAGGGTAACGCCCCATAGCCGCCTTCGCCCACGTGTGGTATCTTCGCCGCATGAATCTACTACTCATCATCCTCGTTCTGTTTCTCTTGCTCGGCGGCGGCGGCTTTTACTTCGGCGGCCCCGTTTTCGGCGGCGGCGCCCTCGGCCTCGTCCTGCTGATCTGCCTCGTGATCTTTATCATGGGCGGCTTTCGCACAAAAACCTAACCGGTTGAGTGTTGCCGAACCAACGCCGGGGACAAAGTCCACGGCGCAGGACGATTTTAAATCCCTGCTGCTGCCGGACTTGCTGGCGAAACTCGGCGCCTCGCCCGACGGCCTCTCCCAGGCCGAAGCGCGCAAACGCCTCGCCCAATACGGGCCCAACGAGATTGCGGAAAAGAAAACCAATCTTTTCCTCAAATTCCTCACCTACTTTTGGGGTCCAATCCCCTGGATGATCGAGGTGGCGGTGATCCTCTCCGGCGTGGTTCGTCACTGGCCGGATTTTTTCATTATCCTCCTCTTGCTCGTTTCCAATGCCGTCGTCGGCTTCTGGGAGGAGCGCGCCGCCGGCAACGCCATCGCCGCCCTCAAGGCCAGGCTCGCCATCACCGCCCGCGTGAAGCGCGACGGCCAATGGATCAACCCCCCCGCCCGCGAGCTCGTGCCGGGCGACATTATCCGCGTGCGCCTCGGCGATATTGTGCCCGCCGATGCCCGCCTGCTCGAGGGTGACCCCGTCGAGGTGGACCAATCCGCCCTCACCGGCGAGTCCCTGCCCGCCGAGCGCAAGTCCGGTGACGCCATCTTCTCCGGCTCCATCATCCGTCAGGGCGAAATTGGCGCGCTGGTCTATGCCACGGGCTCCCGCACCTACTTCGGCAAAACTGCCCAACTCGTGCAAGACGCCCACACCGTCAGCCATTTTCAAAAGGCTGTGCTCAAAATCGGCAATTACCTCATCCTCCTCGCGGTCGCCCTCGTCGTGGTGATTATCACCGTCGCGCTTTTTCGCGGCGACCCCCTCCTCACCACATTGCAGTTCGCCCTCGTACTTACTGTCGCCGCCATTCCCGTCGCCATGCCCACGGTCCTCTCCGTCACCATGGCCGTCGGTGCGCGCCTCCTCGCCAAAAAAGAGGCCATCGTCAGCCGCCTGGTCGCCATCGAGGAATTGGCCGGCGTGGACGTGCTCTGCGCCGACAAAACCGGCACCCTGACCCAAAACCAACTCACTCTAGGCGATCCGTTCACCGTCAACGATCTCCCCACCGACCAGCTCATCCTCAACGGTGCCCTGGCGTCCCGCGCGGACAATAACGATACCATTGATCTTGCCGTTCTCGGTGGCCTGAAAAACCGCGATACCCTCAAGGATTATCAGGTGCTTCACTTCCAGCCGTTCGATCCGGTGCACAAACGCACCGAGGCCACCATCAAAGCCTCCGACGGCCATACCTTCAAAGTCACCAAAGGCGCGCCGCAGGTCATTATGGCTCTGGCGGCCAATGCCGCGCAGGTGAAGGCTCCCGTGGACCAAGCCGTCAACGCCTTCGCCGCCCGCGGCTTTCGTTCTCTGGGCGTGGCGCGTGCTGAGGGCGACGGCTCCTGGCAGTTTCTCGGCGTATTGCCGCTATTCGATCCGCCGCGCGATGACGCCGCCACTACCGTTGCCACCGCCCGCACCATGGGTGTGAAAGTCAAGATGGTCACCGGCGACGCCCTCGCCATCGCTCAGGAGACCGCCCGCAAATTAGGCCTGGGCGCAGACATCCTCGACGCCTCCAGTCTCGGTGATGTCAAAAAGCAGGAAACGTCCCAAACCGCCGAGTCCATCGAACACGCCGATGGTTTCGCCCAGGTCTTCCCCGAACACAAATTTCACATTGTGGAGGTCCTGCAAAAACGCGGCCACATCGTCGGCATGACCGGCGACGGCGTCAACGACGCCCCCGCGCTCAAGCAGGCCGACTGCGGCATTGCCGTCTCCGGCGCGACCGACGCCGCCCGCGCCGCCGCTGACATCGTGCTCCTCACCCCCGGCCTCTCGGTCATTATCGAAGCCATCAAGGAAAGCCGCAAAACTTTCCAGCGCATGAATAGTTACGCGATTTACCGCATCACGGAAACCCTGCGCGTGCTCTTGTTCATGACGCTCGCCATCCTGGTCTTTAACTTTTATCCGCTGACGGCTGTGATGATCGTCATGCTCGCCGTGCTCAACGACGGCGCCATCCTGTCCATCGCGTATGACAACGTTCTTTACAAAGACCAGCCCGAGGCCTGGAACATGCGCCTCGTGCTCGGCATCGCCACTGTCCTCGGCGTTGCCGGCGTCATTTCCTCCTTCGGTATGTTTTATCTGGGTGAACGCATCTTTAAACTCGACCGCGCCCACCTCCAGACCCTGATGTATTTGAAACTTTCCATCGCCGGCCATCTGACAATTTTCCTTACGCGTACGCGCGGGCCGTTCTGGTCCCATCGCCCGGCGGCCATTCTTTTCGCCGCCGTCATCGGCACGCAACTCCTCGCCACGTTCATCGCCGTTTACGGCGTTCTCATGACGCCCCTCGGCTGGGGCTGGGCCCTCTTCGTTTGGGGCTATGCCCTCGTTTGGTTCCTCGTCAACGACCGCGTGAAACTCCTCGCCTATCGGATACTTGATCCCGTCAAAAGTTCGCCGCTTTCCCCGAGTCCATTAAACCTCGCACCGCAAATTGCCGCGCGCGCCTATGCCCTCTACGATCAGGCAGGCCGCCACGACGGCCACGCCACTGCGGACTGGCTCCAGGCCGAGCGGGAAATCGGCAAGGACTAATTCCTCCGACCGTTCCTCTTCAGCAATCAGAAATCAGTAATTATTTTCCTCTTATCCTCGCCACGTCAGCGCATGGCACAACGCCGTCGCCGCCGCGTCCGCTTCGTCGCTCGGCAGCGCCTCCTTCAGCTTGAGGTGCTGCGCCATTGTCCGCGCCACCTGCTCCTTGCTGGCCCGCCCGAGTCCCACCACCGCCTGCTTCACCCGCAGCGGCGCATATTCAAAAACCGGCAACCCCCGCACTGCCGCCGCCGCGATCGCTGCACCCCGCGCCGCCCCCAGCTTCTGCGCGATCTGGAAATTCTGCACGTAAATCGTCTGCTCCATCGCCACGTGCGTGACCTCCGCGCGCTCCAGCGCCTCGGCCACCGCGTTGAAAATCATTCCCAGGCACGGCGCCAGCGCCACTTCCGTCTTCACCCGCACCGTCCGGCTGAATAGCAGTTGCGCCTCCCCGGCCGCCACCCGCAACAGCGCCAGTCCCGTCCCCCGCAAACTCGGGTCAATCCCCAGCACCACGCCCCGGAACGTCTGCCGCAGCGTCGCTGCTTCCGGCGTCTCGCTTCGCTTCAACGTCACCACCCCGTCGGGGAGTTTCCCCGCCAGCTTGGCCGTCCACAACGCGCGATTGGATTTCCGCCCCATGTATAATTCCCCCAGTCTGCACCATTCCCGAAAAAAATCCACCGCCATTCCACTACCTGTCGCCAATCGCCGATTCTTCACCCCGCTTTTATTATTTATCGTTTCTCATTTTCAGCTTCCCACTTCTGCATTCTACATTTCCTTAACAAACTCCCCCGCGTTCACCTTCCACACCGCCCATCCTTCCGCCGTTCCCGCCGGCAGCGTCGTCCCCGTCGCCAGCACCTGCGCCACTCGGCTGTCCAGCAGCGCTGCCGCCCGCCAAAATCCCGCCCGTCGCTCCGGATCCAACTCCCCGAGCACATCATCCGCCAGCAAAATCGGCTGCACCCCCGTCCGCTCGCGTAGCCACGCCGCCTGCGCCAGCCGCCACGCCACCACCAGCCCGCGCTGCTGCCCCTCCGACCCAAACGCCCGCGCCCGCTGTCCATCCAGCATAAAATAAAAATCATCCCGGTGCGGCCCCTGTCGCGTCGTTTTTGCCAGCACATCCCGCGCGCGTCCGTCCGCCCATAACGCCCGCCATGCCTCGGGTGTTGCCGCTTCCGACTCCGGCGCATAAGCGACCCCCGGCTTCTCCTCCACCGCTCCAGCCAGTTGCGCATACGCCGCACGCAAATACCCGTCCATCGCTGCGCACGCCGCCGCGCGCGCCGCGGTCACCGTCACGGCCTCATCCGCCATCAGCGTTTCAAACGCCGCCAGCTCTTCCGCGCCCGCCCGCCGCGGTCCGCGCAGCAGCGCGTTCCGCTCGTCCAGCGCCTGCTGGTAGCGGCGCAGGCTCTGAAAATACCCGGCATCCTGCGACGCCAGCGCCAAATCCAGCGCCCGCCGCCGCAACGCCGCCGCACCGCGCAGCAATTGCAAATCATGCGACGACAGCGCCACCGTCGGAAACCGTCCGAGAAAATCCGCCAGCCGGTGGCACCGCACCGCGTTGATCGCCACCTCGCGCCGCGTCGGCCGCAGCGTGATTTCAATTTCCGTCAGCCCGTCGTGTTCGTGCTCCACCTCCATCCACACCCGCGCCTCCATCGCCCCATGCCGGATCAGCTCCCGCGGCTCCGCCCCGCGAAACGACCGCAGCGCCCCCAGCAATCCCACCGCCTCCAGCAGGTTCGTCTTCCCCTGCCCGTTAGGCCCGCAAAAAAATTCCCGCGCCCCGCCCAACTCCAGCCGCGCCAGCGCGAGGTTGCGAAAATCCTGCAAGTGCAGCCGGCGGAGTTGCATCGTTCAAAATCGCTGGCAATTCACGGGCCTTCCTCCAGTGCCGCGTTCGCTTCCTTTAACGCCGTCGCCAACGCGGCCCAGTCCTGCGCGTTTGTATCCCACCCTGCCGATACCCGCACCGCCCGCCGTGCCGTTTCCGGCTCCACTCCCATCGCCGCCAGCACGTGCGACGGCCCGGCATGTCCCGTCGCGCACGCTGATCCGGTTGAAACCTGAAACCCCCGCTTGTCCAGCGCCGCCACCCAGCGGGTGTTCTCGTGCCGCGGCGCCAGAAACATCACTGTGTTCCACAACCGCTCCGCACCCGCCCCCACCACCACCGCGCCGGGCACCGCCTCCATCAGCGCCTTTTCAAAATGCCAACGCGCATTCTCCCACCCCACCCGCTCCCGCTCCAGTCGCGGCGCCACCGCTTCCAGCGCCGCCACCATCGCGCGAATCCCCGGCAGGTTCTCTGTACCCGCCCGCCGTCCGTGTTCCTGCTCGCCCCCGCGCTGCCCGCGAAACGCCCGGTCTCCCGCCGGCACTTTCAAAAATCCCACGCCCTTCGGCCCGCCGAATTTGTGCGCGCAGCCGGTCAAATAATCGCATTCCGCGAGCCTCCTGGCAGGCAGTTTCCCCAGCCATTGCGCCGCATCACAGTGAAACGGCACCCCTCGCTCCCGCGCTTGTGCCAAGGCTTCCGGCCATGGCTGCAACACTCCAGTCTCATTGTTCGCCGCCATTAGCGAGACCATCGCCACCTTCCCCGTCCGCAGTGCCTCGTTCAAAGACTCCAGTTGCGTCACCCCCCGCGCATCGCTGCCGATCAGCGTCGTCCTCCCCGGGAACCATGCCCGCGCCGACTCCAGCACACACGGATGCTCCAGCGCCGACACCACTACGCGCGTCTCCGCCGGCGCCACGGTCGCCGCATGCAGCAGCACCGCGTTGTTCGCCTCGGTCGCTCCCGAGGTGAAAACATAATCCTCCGCCGCTCCGCCAATCACCGCCGCCAGCCGCTCCCGCGCCTCCTCCAGCAGCGCGTGCGCCCGTGCCGCCGCCCGGTAGGGGCTCGAAGGGTTGTGCCACGCCTGCTCCGCCGTTTCCCGCCACGCCGCCAGCGCAGCCGGGTGCATCGGGGTCGTCGCGTTGTAATCAAAATACGGCATGGTCATCGCGCCTCGCGCGATCACTGCGGAATCTTCAACACCTGCCCGGGTTTCAAATCTTTCGGCGACTTCAGGATATCGCTGTTCGCGTCGAGTATGTCCTTCCAGCGCGTTTTCGTCCCATACACTTTGCTGCTGACATTCGACAATGTGTCGCCCGCCACCACCGTGTAGGTCTTCGCCACGGCGGGCTTGGGCGGGCTGCTCGACTGGGTCGGGCTCGTCGTCCCCGGCGGCACCGTCGCCACCGCGATGTTGTCACTGGGCGTTGGCGGCAGCGTGCCGAGGTGGATGCCGCCAGTCGCTCCGCTCTGCGCCACACTCGTCGTGGTGCCCGTGCTGCCCAACTGCCGGTGCAGCGCGTCATTTTCCTTCTTCAGTGTGGCAATCTCGTCCAGCAATTCCAGCCGGTCGTATTCCCCGTTATATGGCTGCCCGGGCAGGTGCTTTAAAAATTCCTTCTTCGCCGTGTCAATGGACTGCCGCACCATCGGCGCCTGCTCGCTCTTCGGATCCACTTCGAGATATTTCTGAAAATGGTAAATCGCCTCAATCGGGTCGTCCTTCACCTTCAGGCACAATTCCCCCGCCGCCAGTTGCGAAAGCGGCGCGTCGTCCTCCCGCTTTTTGATCACCCGCAAATACGCCGCCAGCGCCTCCGCCTGCCGGCCTTCCTGCAGCATCTGCTGCGCGTATTGGTATTGCTTCTCGTCCGTTTCCGCGACGACTTCCAGGCCGCCGCCCTGCGGGTTGCAGCCGGCGCTCATCGCCAGGAGTGCCACTGCCATCGCGCCCGCCAGCCGGCGCGCGCCTTGTCCACCTGCGTGTTTCCAAATCCAGATCATGTTTGTTCGCCTGCGACTTCACGCGCCCGCGCCCGCGCTGGCAAATTATTTCGGCGGCCCGCCCGTCATTCCCCCTGGAACGTCAGCACCACCCGCCGCTCCTGCGGCCTCCGGCGGTGCTCCCACAGGAACACCCCCTGCCACGTCCCCAGCAGCAACCGCCCGCTCTGGAACGGCACGACCTCCGCCGTCCGGGTCAGCGCCATTTTGATGTGGCTGGGCATGTCATCCGGGCCTTCCAGCGTGTGTGTGAAGTCGGGATCGTTTTCCGGCACCAGTTTGTCCATGAAGGCATGCAAATCGCGCCGCGCGCTCGGGTCCGCGTTTTCCATGATCACCAGGCTGCAACTGGTGTGCTGGCAAAACACCGTCGCCGTCCCCTCCCGCAAACCCGACCTCCGCAACGCTGCCTCCACTTCCGCCGTCATCTCGTGCGTCCCGCGTCCGGGAGTGCGCAGGGACAGTATCTCGGTGTGGACAGCCATGGCTGGTATAAATAAAAGGCCGTTCGCCGCTCGATTCTTGCGCGCCGTTTTCCGGCTTAGTTATTCAGCGTCCCCCGGGGCGTGAACAGCGGCCTCGGCCCCGTGCTGTTATCGGTCTTGTCCGTCGCGGGCAATTGCACCGGCGGCGGGGGCGGCGGTATCTGCGCGCTCCCGTTGCCCCCGGAAACATTCCCGCCCGAAACCGCGTTCCCTGCTCCCGGTGTCGTCACCGTGCTGTTGCCCGCTGTCCCGGTCGTCGTATTGCCGCCGCTGGCCGCCGGTGGGGGTGCCTCCAGCTTCATCTCGCCGACTTGCAGCGGCAGCGAAATCTCCGTCCCCTCCCGCCGCACCCGCATCGTCACGTATTCCCCCGGATGCGCAAAAAACGTTGCCTGAATCAAATCCCGATCCGCCTGGATCGGCACCCCGTCCATCGCCAGCAGCCGGTCGCCCACCCGCAAGCCCGCCGTCGCTGCCGGGCCGCCGTATTCCACGTCGTCAATCAACACCTGCGGCCCCGTTTCCGCCGTCACGATCTGCGTCCCCGAAAACCCAAAATGCCCGTAGAGCACATGCCCGTGGTTCACCAAATCCTCCCGCACCCGCAGCAGCGCCCGCGTTGGCAGCAGCAGCGAAATGGACCGCGTCTCCGGCAGCGTCACCACCATCATCCCCACCAGCTTGCCCTCCAGGTCGAACACCGGCGAGCCGCTCTCCGCGCCGTCGTCGGGGATGTTCGTCCGCAAATACAGTGCGTGCAGGCTTTGCTCCTCGTGCTTTACATTGTAGCCCTCCAAAATCCCTGGTGACGGCCCCGCATCATCCCCGTGCTTGCACGTCACCGCCAGCAGCATCTCCCCAATCGGCGGCAGCGCCGTGTCGCTCGACAGGTTCAACACCCCGAATTCCGGCGGCAGTTTTGGCGCGCGCAACAACGCCACATTCGTCACCAAATCCACCCCCGCCACGTCCGCAATATACGCCACCCCGTCTTGCTCGAACACCACCCGCACCGCCTCCTGCAATAAATGCGCGTTCGCCGTCACGATATACCCTTCCTTGCTCACGAAAAACCCCGTGGACAAATACGTGATCCCGTCGCTCGACAAAATCTTAATCTTCACCACCGCCAGCTTCGCCTGGTTAAACAGCTCGATATACCGCCGCTGCAACGCCATGAAGTCCCCGCTTGTCACCGTCGTGTTCCCCGCCGTTATTGACGCGATCGCCGTCGCTGAGTTCACCACCGTCGCTTCGCTCACGGGCGCCGTTCCCGCCGCCGGCGTCAACGCTGTTTGCGCCTGCATCGGCAAACCCGCGCCCAAAAATATCCCCGCTGCCAGCGCCCCCGCGCGCCTGGCCCAAGCCCGCAACCACGCCGCCAACCAGGCGGCCCGTCTGCCGGCCGGACTCATCACGCTCCGTCAATAAGCCATCCCGCTCGCGCGGGACAGCATGGCCACGCCCGGCAAGGTGTCCGCGGCATAACGCACGTCGTCGCCGGGATTCCCCGGCAGCATCGTCATGGCCGCGACCTTGTGGTCGTTGGCGGGTTGGGACGGCTCGGCCAGCACCGCCACGACATCCTGCGTCCGCGCATCCGTCAGCGCACGCTCCACGGACCCGGCCGTAGTCGAACTCAAAAGGGTTTTAGTCGCCTCGGCATCGCTCACCGCCACCTTCGCGGGCGCCGCCGCCGTCATGGTCTCCATCGCCACATGCGCCGGCATATGCAATTCCGCCATCGGCAGGCTCACCCGGCTGTGCAGCGCGAAAGCCATTACCAGTCCCGCCGCCGCTCCCGCCGTCATCCACGGTGTTGCGCGCACCACCAGCCTCCGCGTCCACCGCCACGCCCACGGCTCCGGCTGCACAAACGCCCGCAACATCCCGCTGCGCAACTCCCGGTCGAAACGCTCCCAATACTCCGGCCCTGGGCGCTCATGGCGCTTCAGCCGCAGGAGGTCTTCCAGCGTCACTTTGGGCGGCGTGTGGGGGGTTTGCGACATGCTTGGTTTAAAAGGTAAAATTACCGCAGATAATCCTGCAGGTAGGATTGCAATTGTTGTTTGGCGTAGTGAAGGCGCGAGCGCACCGTCCCTTCCGAACAATCCATCACTTGGGCGATTTCCTGGTGGCTCAACCCTTCAATTTCAAAAAGAACAACGACTGTCCTATGCTTAAGAGACAACCGCTGCAAGGCTTCGTTCAACTTTTCCTGTAACTCGTTGACCAGCGTGGACTTGTCCGTCTGCGTCCGCTCCGCCAAAACCTCCATTATCTCCGTTTGGGACACTTCCTGGTCCAGATTCTCAAAACTGAAAAACTTCCGCAGACGGTTCCGCTTCAAATGCGTCAATGCCGCGTTCACTGCAATCCGGTAAAGCCACGTGAAAAATGACGACTGCCCCTTGAAATGGCTGATGGACCGAAACGCCTTGATAAACGCCTCCTGCGTCAGGTCCGACGCATCCTCCCGGTTCGACGTCAAATTATACACAATCGCAAACAACCGCTCCCGGTATTTCGTGATCAACTGGTCAAACGCCCGTACATCCCCCGTCTGCACCCGCTGCACCAGCGCCCAATCCAACTCCGCCGCCGCGGCATGTTCCGGCCGCGTCGTCACCAGCGTTTTGGTCTGGGCGAAAAATTGTGCCATTTCCCGCGGTTCGGGCCTCCCCGTCCCGCTCCCAAAATCCTGCCACTTTCCCCCTCAAATGCAATGGAAAACCGTCTCTCGGGGTAATTTACCTGTTTCCTTCATTTCCAGCGTGACGAACCGTCACCAAATCCTTACAAAGTCCCCGCTCCTACCCCACCCCTACTACCCCTATGAAATACCGTCCCCTCGGTCGCACCGGCTGGAAAGTCTCCACTGTTAGCTTCGGTTGCTGGGCCATCGGCGGCAGTTGGGGCTCCGTCCGGGATGACGAGTCCCTCGCCGCCCTCCATAAAGCCCTCGACCTCGGCGTCAACTTCTTCGACACCGCCGACGTTTATGGCGACGGCCATTCCGAGCGCCTCCTCGCCCGCCTCCGGCGCGACCGCCCCTCCGCCAAATTCCACGTCGCCACCAAGGCCGGCCGCCGTCTCAACCCCCACACCGCCGGCGGCTACAACCGCCAGAACCTCACCGCCTTTGTTGACCGCTCCCTCAAAAACCTCGAGACCGACTGCCTCGAACTCCTCCAGCTTCACTGCCCGCCCACTTCCGTTTACTACCGCCCCGAGCTCTTCGGCGTCCTCGACGAACTGGTCAAGGCCGGCAAAGTCCGCTTCTACGGCGTCAGCGTCGAGCGCGTCGAGGAAGCCCTCAAAGCCATCGAATACCCCAACGTCCAGTCCGTCCAAATCATCTTCAACCTCCTCCGCCAGCGCCCCGCCGACCTCTTCTTCGCCCAGGCCAAAAAGAAACGCGTCGGCATCCTCGCCCGCGTCCCCCTCGCCTCCGGCCTCCTCACCGGCAAGCTCCGCCGCGACTCCGCCTTCGCCCGCGACGACCATCGCGCCTTCAACCGCCACGGCGAAGCCTTCGACCGCGGCGAAACCTTCGCCGGCGTGGACTACGACCTCGGCCTCCAGTTCGTGGACGAAATCCGCCCCCTCGTCCCCAAAAAACAATCCCTCGCCCAGTTCGCCCTCCGCTGGATTGACATGCACCCCGCCGTCACCTGCTCCATCCCCGGCGCCAAACGCGCCGACCAGGTCGCCGACAACGCCCGCGCCGCCGACCTCCCCCCCATCCCCGCCCCCAAAATGAAACTCCTCCAAAAACTCTACGACGAACGCATCAAACCCTCCGTCCATAATTATTGGTAGAAAGCATCTTTTCCTCCTTTTTTTCCGCTTGCGCCAAAGATGACCCCCACCAAACCCCCGACTCCCGCCGAATACGCCGTCCTGGCGGTTTCTGTCGCGGTTATTCTAATCGCC
>CAZDAQ010000018.1:14731-26610 GCA_964503425.1 uncultured Opitutales bacterium | reverse complement strand
GGAAATGGTCCATGCTGGACGTGTTCGTCGTGGCCATCCTGGTTTTGACGGTGAAGTCCACGGGCGTGGCAAATATCAAAGTCGGCGAAGGGTTTTTCCTGTTTTTTACTTCCGTCATGCTGACGCAGTTCGCCTCACTGTGGACGGGGAAGGTTGTGGCGAGATTAAAGGTGTGAGTCTGGTGGTGAACGGGAGAACTGAGCGCCAACAGGTCTCTGCCGGAGCAAACCCGCTGAATTTGCACCTATTTCTCAACTAACACTGCCGGGCACACGCTTCCGCAAACCTTTTTCCTGCACAGGGAGGGATTGGCCGGTTCCGGGAAAAACCGGCTGGGGCAGTTGGGTGGACTCGTCGCGGGCGAGGCTGAGCGGGCCGCTGGTGTCGGGCAAGATGGGCGGCTGGGACTTGGGGGCGTCAAAGCGGAAGACGGAAGTCAGGTCGCCGAAGGTTTTGCGGCGCCAGTCACTGATATTGGGTTCGCGGACGCCGGTGAATTTCTCCAGCAGTTGCAGGCACGAAGTGTGGTCGAACGGTTCGCTACAGACCCAGCCGCCAGCAGTCCACGGAGAAACGATGATGCAGGGAACACGGAACCCGCCGCCGATGGGCAGGCCGTCAATGAATTCATGCGGCGTCCCCGGCGGCGGCACGGGCGGAGCCATGTGGTCGAAGATGCCGTCGTTCTCGTCGTAATTCAAAATGAAGGCGGTTTTGGCCCAGACCTCGGGATTGGCGGCGATGGCGTCAATTTTGCTGGCGATGAAGGCGGCGCCGTCGGCGGGCATATAGTCGGGGTGTTCGGACTGATAGCTGGTGGGTTGAATCCAGGAGACGGCGGGGAGCTTGTCGTTGATGGCGTCGTATTCAAACTGGCCTTCGGGGCCGCGCGCCATGGCTTTGGTGTAGAGCGGGGAGTTTTTGTCGGCTTTTTTGAATTGGGAGAAAAGCTCGAGCACGTTCGTCCCGTAGTTGTCTTCCTGTTGGTAAATTTTCCAGCTCACGCCGGCTTTTTCGAGGCGCTCGGGGTAGGTGGTCCAACTAAAGCCCTCGTCGGGAGCCTTGTTTTTGATGATGGGCCCGCCATATTGGCCTTCGGGGTCAATGGTGCCCGTCATCCAATACATGCGGTTGGGCCAGGTCGGCCCGAAGACCGAGCAGTAATACCCGTCGCAAATGGTAAAGGCTTCCGCGAGGGCGAACTGGAAGGGAATGTCCTCCCGTTTGTAATAGCCCATGACATAGGGGCCGTTTTTCCCATCGGCTTTGCGGTGGGCGGCGAGCCACTGGTCCATTTTGCCGCCGTTCCATGAATCGTGCTGAACGCCCCAGGCATGGCTGGTGGACGGGATTTTCTGCGCGCTGGTGGTGCGGGTATCGAGGTGAAAGGGCATCAGGTAGCCGTCCGGGTTTTCGGCATCGGGTTGGTAGAATACGGATTTGCCGTGGGCGAGGATTTGCGCGTTGGCATCATCAAACCCGCGCACGCCGGCGAGCGTGCCGAAGTAATGGTCGAAGGAGCGGTTTTCCTGCATGAGCAGCACGAGGTGCTTGATGTCCTTAAGCGAGCCGCTGGTTGGGGCTTGGGCGAGCGCGCGGCGCACATTCGGCGGCATCAATGTCCCTGCCAGCACCGCCGCGGCGGCGCGCGCGGTGGTCCCCAAAAGCCGTCGCCGCGTCATGCGCATGGAGTTCAAACCACGAAAGGCTACAGGGCTCATGAAAATCGCAAAGCTAACTTTTTCCCAATTAGCGCGGCAAGGGGAATCACGCAACAATTCGGCGACAAACGCCACAAATGGACCGAGGGTGAAGGGTTTTTTGCAATGAAGCGGCGAACAGGTTACAAGTTGGCGTCAGAAGGATTTCAGGGTGGCCAAGACGAAGGTGGCGGGCAGAAGAGTAGATGGTCATGGCAAACAGTTTGACGCGAAGGCAATTCCTGCGTTCCGCCGGAGGCATAACGTTTTTGGCCCTGGTGCCAGCGGGGCGGGGTTTATTTGCGGCGCCGGCGGAGATCAAACCGGAGGCGCTGCCAATGTTCACGGCGTTGCCGTACATTCAGCCGGGCAAGGAGGGGAAGCTGGTGCCCGGAGCGGAGGTGGTGCGGCTGGCGTGGCAGACATTGCAGGCGGGAAATTTTGAGGTCGAATATGGGCGAGGGGGCCAATACCAGAAAGTGGTCGAGAAGGACTGCAGGATCCGCAATTATAGCACAATGATCGAGGGGGACAGCCGGTTTAATTATGTTTACTCGTGCAGCGGACTGGAACTCGGGACAGAGTATCGCTACCGGGTGCGGTGCAACGGGATGACAATCATGGAAGGGTATTTTACGACGCGCCAGCCGCGGGGGAAGCACATCCGATTTGCGGCGTTTGGGGACAATTCCTTTGGGGAAATCGGGGAGCGGGCGGTGGCCTACCAGGCCTACCGGGCGAATCCGGACTTTATCATGAATGCGGGGGACAATGTTTACGACAGCGGGCTGGACAATGAATACAGCCGATATTTCTTTCCGGTATACAATGCGGGGACGGCGGCGCCGGACGTGGGGGCGCCGCTGTTGCGGTCGGTGCCGTTTTACACGGTAATCGCCAACCACGATGTGCGGGGCAAAGCGCCAGACACGGGCGGGCCATGCGCGGATTTTAGTACGATGCCAGACTCGCTAGGATATTATACGAATTTCTACCTGCCGTTGAGCGGGCCGGCGAAGCTGGCGTATCCGACGAGGCTGGCCGGGGACGCGGATGATTTCAGGCGGGCGGCGGGGGACCGGTTTCCCCAAATGGCGAACTATGCCTATGATTACGGGGACGCGCATTTCCTGTGCCTGGACTCGAATGTGTATGTGGATCCGACGGATGCGGACTTGCAGGCGTGGATTGATTCCGATCTGTCATGGACGGACGCGCGGTGGAAGTTTGTGGTCTGCCATCACCCGCCGTTCAACGTGGGGGCGCAACACTATGCCGAGCAGCAGATGCGGGTGCTGAGCCCGTTGTTGGAGAAGCACAAAGTGGATTTTGTCCTCAGCGGGCACGAGCACAACTACCAGCGCACGATGCCGTTGCGGTTTGCGCCGGGGGACATGACGCTGGCGCATGATCTAAACAAAACGGACCGGCAGATACCCGGGCAATTCACGGTGGACAAGAATTTTGACGGGGTGAAAGTGACGAAGCCGGAGGGCGTTATTTACCTCACCACGGGCGCGGGCGGGAAGCACTTATACGAACCGGGATACACCAACCGGCCGACACTGTGGACGCATCCGGACGACAACAATGTGGCCTATGTCGCGCAGATGGTGGCGGACCGGCATTCGTTGACCTTGTTCGATGTGGAGGGGGATGAATTGACGATGCGGCAGGTGGATGAGTTCGGGGATGAGATTGACCGGATCAGGGTGACGAAGGCATAGGGGTGGAAAAAAGCGCAGGCGCCCTGCGGCGCCTGCGCTTTACTCGGGACAGAGGCAAAAGAAGTTCAAGCGATGCGGCGGGTGCGGCGCCAGGCGGCGACAGCGAGGGCGGCGGCGCCGAGGCCAATGGCGAAGGAGCCGGGTTCGGGAATGGCGAGTGAGGCGGCAACAATGGAGCCGGTGGTGTCGAAGTTGCTGGTGTTCCAGAAGAGACCGCCGGGGAGGGAGGTGCCGCTAAAGACGAAGGTAGGGTTGCCGCTGATGGTGGCCGAGCCGCCGAGGGAGACGAGGTCAATAGTATCGTTGAGGGCAGGCGTGTAGTTGACGTTAACATTAATCGTGCTGGTGCCGAAGTTGAGGGTACTACCCGTGAGCAGGGCGATTTGGGTGATGGTGGAGTTGGAGGTGCCGTTGAGGAGGAAGTTGGTAAAGCCATTCTCGGTCAGCAGGCCATTGAGGGTGAGGGCATTGGAACCGAGGAGGGGAGAGAGATTGCCATTAAGTGTGAGCGTGTTGGAGCCGGTTTTGAGAGTGCCGTTGCCAGAGAGGGTCTGGAAGCTGGTGAGGACGACATTGGAAGTGTTGCCGGAGATGTCGAAGGTGCTGCCGTTGGCGAGGGTGAGGTTGCCGGCGCCGAGGGTGCCGGAGCCGACGAGGGCGACGGTGCCGCCGAAGACGAGGGTATTGCCGGCGAAGGTGTTGGCGCCCGCGAGCTGGAGGGTGCCGGAGCCGGTTTTCTCAAGGTCGGTGGAGGAGGAGCCGGAGATGACGCCGGTGAAGCGGGTGGCATCGCCGCCCGCGCCGCCGATGACATTGACTTCGCGGACGTTGTAGGTGCCGGCGGTGCCGCCATCGAGGGCGAGGTTATTCAGGAAGTCGAGGCGGGCGTTGGACTTGGTGGAGCCGAAAGTGAGGGATTCGCCGTCCTGGACGAAGCCGCTGCTGGCGACACCCCAGGTAAGGGTGGATGGGGTGGCGGAACCGCCGAGGTTGACAGAGGCGGCCGCGCCGAAGGCGGAAAAGCCGCCGCCACCACCTTGAGAGTCGCCACCGGTGGAGGAGGCCCAGTTGGTTTCGCCGGCGGTGTTGGTGTTATTGATGATGCGGGTGAAGTCGGCGCTGGAGCCGGAACCGTCGGCGCCGTTGGTGATTTCGAGGACGCCGCCACGAAAGGCAATGACGCCGGTGCCACCAGCGGAGCCGAAGCCGCCGGCATTGGTGGTGTTGCCGCGAAGGGTGCCACCGATAAGATTGAAGCGATTGGTGCCAGTGACATTAAATTGGTTGGAGCCGCCAGTGAGGGCGACGAAGCCCGGGCCATTGATGTTCACGGGATTGCCGTTGGAGCCGGCGCCAGCGAGGTTGCCTCCGATGGAGAGGGTGGTGGCGGGGTTGGCGACGAAGATGTTTTTGGTGGCGGTGCCATCGAGGTTGCCGGACGTGGCGGTGATAGTGAAGTCGTTGCTGCCGGTGAGGAGAATCCCATTGGTTTTGAGATTATTGGCACCGAGCGCAAGGGTGGCGCCGGAGCCGGCGGGGGCAATGCGGATGGAGCCGGTTTGGGAAAGGGCGGTGAGGGAGGTGGTGGAACTGGCGGCGGGGGTGAAGTCGGCGACGCTGGCGGCAGTGAGGGCTTGGAGGTTGGCGGCCGTGGTGGCGGTGGTGGAGGGTGAGAGAATTTCAATGCCGCCGGTGGCGGTGGCGCCGCTGCCTGCGGGTGTCACATAGGTGGCCCAGCCAGTGCCGGAGCTGTCGGTGGCGATGGCAAAACCGACGGTGGAACTGGTAACGGTGGTGCTGCCGTCAATCATGCCGGTGCCGGTGGTGGTAGTGATCGTGGGGGCGGTGGTGAAGGTGATGCGCGGACCGCCGGCGCTGCCAAGCACGCCGCCAGCACCGACGAAATTGTAAGCGAGGCCCGTGGTGGTGCGGAGGCTGAAGGCGGCGGAGTTGGCGAAGTTGAGGGTGGAGCCGGAGGTGGCGCCGGAGGGGACAGTGACGCCGATGGTCACGAAGCCTTCACCCGGGGTGGTGGCGGCGGCTGAGACGTTCAAGATGCCGACATTGACAACGGAGCCGGCGCTGTTGCCGAGGAGGAAGAAGGAGCCGCCATTCATCACAATGGTATTGGTGGTGGGCAGGCGGGAGAGGGTATTGGTGCCAGTGTTGTCGAGGGTGAGGGTGCCACCGAAGTTGGAAATTTGGCCGACGTTGGAAGTGGCGGCGGAGGCGCCGGCGAGGGTGAGGCCGGCGTCAGTGGTGACGGTGAAGTTGGCGAGGTTGGTGCCGGAGGCACCGGTGCCGGTGATGCCGGGGCCGTTGAAGATGGTGGCGCCATAGCCGCGGGCGGTGATGCCGGTGGAACTGGTGCCGCCGAGGGTGAGAGGGTTGGCGCCGGTGAAGATGTAGTTGCCGAGAGCGGGGTTGTTGGCGAGGCCGAGGGAGAGGGCGGATTGGGAACTGCCAATGTTGGGATTGACGAGGGAGTTGATGAGGCTGTTGCTGGCCGTGGCGCTGGAGGGGTTGAAGAAGGCGCCGTCGGAGGCGGTGGGCGGGCCGCTGGGGGTCCAGCTTGCGCCGGTGGCCCAATCGGAGCCACTGTTATTCCAAGTGTAGTTCGCGGCGGAGGCCGGGAGGGCGGCGAGCAAGCCGATGGCCAGGGCGACGATGCGGCGCAGCACGGTTGCGCGAGTGGCGGGAGCGAATGAAGGGAGGTGGCTGAGCAAGTTCATAGCGTAAGGAAGGAAGGTTTGGATTTTACATGCGCGAAAAAAGATTCTTTCCGCAAGCGGGGTGAAAGTAGCAGCAGCGAATGACGTTTTCGTGACTGCGCGCCGACGTTTCCGTCACAAGAACATGGCAATTTCACGGAGAGTGTGACGGTGGGCAAAAAAAAGCGCAGGCTCCTTGCGGAGCCTGCGCCAGTAATCAGGAGAGAGAAGGAGTTCAGGCCTGGCGGCGGGAGCGGCGCCACGCGGCGAGGCCGATGGCGGAGGCGCCAAAGAGGGCGGCGAAAGCGGAGGGTTCGGGGACGGAGCCGGTGACGGGGAAGGTGTCCGAAACGGAGACGCTGCTGACCTGGACGCCCGCCGCGGAGGCGGCGGAGCCCTGACGGAAGTCCACGGAGCCAAGCGTCGTGGGCTCGGCAGTGGGGCTGCCCCAAGTAGCGGTGGAGTAGGCGGTGTCGTTGGCCCGCACATCCGTCGGGTTCACATACAGGCTAAAGGTGTCGTTGGTGGCGCCAGCGACAAAGTCCCAAGCGACGACGACTGTAAGGGGAGCGTTGAGGGGGAGGTCGGCGCCGTAGGACACCGGAGAGGTATTGCCGCTGACAGCGAGTACACCCAAGTCAAAAGTGCCACCAACAGAGCCGGCCTTGACAAAAAGGCGCTGATAGAAGTTTGAGGTGTTGGTGAAGATGCCAAGGTGGAGGAAATAATCGCCGGTTTGCGCGCTCGTAATGGTGAAGTTGGCGGTGGTGTAAAGGGAGGTGAGGCCCGAGGTGGAGATGTTGCCCCCAATGAACGGCTGTTGGACATCCTGGCCGGAGGTGGTAAGGACGACGTTGCCACTGGTGATCTGAATGTTGTTTGTCCCGTTACCACTAATACCTGCCCAACCATCTTGGCCACCCAGCGTACCCGAGGTGTAGGGAGAACTGTTGAAGAGATCGTTGATGTAGGTCACAGCGTGGGCGGCGTGAGCGGCAGCGAGAGCCGCGGCGAGGAGGACGAGTGAGCGGAACATTTTCATGGTAGGTGAAGGTCTGGTTGATGATTGTGATGGCGAAGAGTAGGGCGGCTCAAGCCACGGCGAGTTTCTCAAGGTTCCGCAACGATTTCGTGGCGGGATGGTGAAGAATGGGTGAAACGAAGCCCGGCGAGGGAACCGTTTGGAATTTGGATGTCACGCGGTTTTCACGCGCCGCGCACGGGATTGTCGCAATTGTCATATATCATGGTCGCGCTGCCGTTGGCGGAGATACCTAACGGGAGCAAACAAACATGAGACCATACCGTTTTTTCGTTCAAATTTTAATATTCATGGCTGCGTTCGCGGCGGCACCAGCGTGGGGGCAGTTTAATGCGGGGAGCGTGGTTGTGCTGCGTGTGGGGGACGGAGTGAATGCGATTAACGGCAACAGCACCGCAATTTACCTGGACCAGTATGACGCGACCACGGCAAACCAAGGGACGCCGACGTTCACGGAGAACGTGACGGCGGGGGTGGCGTCAGCGGGGGCGAATTTGATGATGAGCGGGAATGCGGTGTCGGAGGGGCAGATGTCGCGCTCGGTGGACGGGCATCAATTGATAGTGGAGGGGTATAATCTGCTGGGGACGGGGTCGGGGGCGATGTCGGGGCAGACGGCGGCGCAGGCGCCGCGCGGATATGTGACGGTGGACGCGGGTGGGGTGATTGCACCGTTTGTCTCGAGTCCGGACCAGTATGGCGGGTTTGGAATCCGGTCGGTGGCGGCGAATGGAGCGAATGTTTACGCGGCGGCGTCAGGCGCAGGAATTTTGCTATTTCAATCGGACAGTTATGTGGACACGGCGCAGGCGAACAACCGGGTGATTCACGTAATCAACGGGAATTTGTATTTCACGACGGCGAGCGGGACGGTGGGCCTGTGGGGATTCAACGGGACACCGTCGAGCACGGCCACGGCATCGGTGGTGTTTGCGGTGGGGAGCAACGGGACGAGTCCGTATGGTTTTGCGATCAGCCCAGATGGAAACACGGCCTACATCGCGGATGACGGGGGCAGCACGAGCGGGAATGCGACGGGTTTCGGGGTGCAGCGGTGGCAGTTGACCAGCGGGACGTGGACTTTTGCCTACAGCATTCCGACGGATCCGACGAACGGATCGGGCGGGGCGCGGGGCCTGGCAGTGGATTGGACGGGAGCGAATCCGGTGATTTACGCGACTTCGGCGCCGCCCGGGGTGGTGCAGAACAAGCTGGTGCGGATCGTGGACACGGGGGCAGGTTCGACCGTGACGGTGCTGGCGGTGTCGGGAGCAAGCCAGCATTTTGCGGGGGTGGATTTTGCGCCGACCGTGGCGACGCCGGCGACGCCGGTGTTCGGTTTGCAACCGGTCAGCTTATCGGTGGTGGCACCGCAGACGGCAAATTTCACAGTGTCGGCGTTGGGCTACCCGGCGGCGACGTTCCAGTGGCAGATGTCGAGCAACGGCGGCAGCACATGGGGGAACCTGACGGATGGGAACGGGATCGCGGGGTCGAGCACGGCGACGTTGAGCGTGACGCCCGCGGATGCGTCGCTGAATGGGGACGAGTTCCGCTGCCTGGCGATCAATGCTGCGGGGACGGCGACGAGCAGCGCGGCGACGCTGACGGTGACGGCGGCGCAAGCGCCGGGATTTGCGGCGCAGCCCTTGAATCAAACCGTGAGCTCGGGACAGAGCGCGACGTTCTCCGTGCTGGCGAATGGAAACCCGGCGCCGACGTATCAGTGGCAGCAGGCGCTGGCAGGGAACGCGACCTTTACCAACCTAAGCAACGGCGGGAGTTTTTCGGGAGTAACGACGGCGACGCTGACGATCGCGGGGACGACGGTTTCGATGTCGGGGAACCAATACCGGTGCGTGGCGACGAACGTGGCGGGGTCAACAACGAGCAATGCAGCGAGCTTAACGGTAAACCAATCCACGACGCCGCCGTTTGTGCCGGGGGACGTGGTGGTGCTGCGCAAGGGCGTGGGCGGGGCGGTAACGCTGACGAACACGGGGAGCGCGATTTATGTGGACGAATTCGATCCGAGCGCGCCGAATCAGGCAGCGCCGGTGTTTTCGACCAATGTCACGGGGAGCCTGGCGTCCACGGGGAATTTTGTGATGAGCGGAACGGCGACAGCGGAAGGGTTAATGTCGCTGTCGGCGGACGGGCATTTTCTGTGCGTGCCGGTGTTCCAGAACATCTCAGGCTCTGGTTCGATTCCGGCGACGACTTCGGCGGCGGTGCCGCGCGGGTATGTGCTGCTGGACGCGAACGGGAACTATTCGGCGCCAGTGACGTCAACGACGGCATTTAGCGGGACAGACATCCGGGCGTCGTTCTCGGCGGGGACATCCATTTACGGTTCGGGGGCGAACGGGGGGATATTCCTGTTCCAGACGGGAACCTTCATCGAGACGACGATTAACAACACACGGTCAGTGCGGATCCAGAACGGCAACATCTGTTTTTCGACGGCGGTGGCGGTGAACGGCACGGTGGGCATCTGGCAGTTCCAGGGAATTCCGACAGGGAGCGCGAACGTGACGCAGGTGATACCGATTCCATCCAGTTTTACATTTGGCGGGGTTACAAATAGCGCGAGTCCATACGGATTTGCCTTCAGCCCGGACGGGACGATGGCCTATGTGGCGGATGACGCCGGCAACAGCGCAAACAACAGCACCATTTCCGGGATTGAGCATTGGGTGCTGGCTAATGGCACTTGGACAATGGACTATGTGATTCACCCGGTTTCCAATAATTTCAAAATCGGAGGAAAGGGCGTAGTGGTGGACTGGTCGGGGGCGAGCCCGGTGATTTATGCCACGACATCCACCGCAAGCTCAGGAAGCGGGGCGAACCAGATCATCAAGATTGTGGACAACGCGCAGGCCAATTCGACAATCACGGTCCTGGCGACGGCGGCGACGAACACGGCGTTCTGCGGGATTGATTTTGCGCCGACAGTCAACGCGGCGGCGTCCGCACCGCTGATCACGACGCAGCCTGGGAATCAGACGGTGACGGCAGGGCAGAACGCGGTGATACAAATGGGGGCGAGCGGGGCGCCGGCGCCGACGATCCAATGGCAGGTTTCGCCGGACGGGGGGACGACGTGGAACAACTTGACGGACAACGCGACGCTCGCGGGGACGGCGACACCGATTTTGACGGTGAGCACGACGTTTGCGATGGCGGGGACGAACTTAACTTTGCGAGCGGTGGCGACGAACTTCGGAGGTTCCACGCCGAGCAACCTGACGGTTTTGACGATTACGGTGCCCCCGCCAGCCGCGCCGGGGTTCACTACACAGCCGAAGAGCCAGACGTTCAACCTGGGTGACACGGCGACCTTAGCGGCGGTGGCGAGCGGATTCCCAGTGCCGACCTACCAGTGGTTTTTCGGGAACGCGACTTTGAATGACGGGAACCAGGCGGACGGCTCGGTGATAACCGGGTCGGCGACGGCGAACCTGACAATCACGGGCATACAACTGGACCAGGCGGGGAACTACACGGTGGTGGCGACCAACAACCAGGGGAACGCGACGAGCGATGTGGCGACGGTGGCGGTGGATGTGTTTCCGGACGTGGAGAATACGAACGATGCCACGGTGTTCGCGGGGCAGAATGCGATGTTCACGGCGGACGTGACCGGGCTGCCGACGCCGATATTGCAGTGGCAGCGGATTCCCGCGGGATCGTCAACGCCCGTCAATCTGACTGAAGGAGGGAACTACACGGGCACGACGACGGCGACGCTGACGGTGAGCAACACGACAGTGGCGATGTCGGGCGACCAGTTCCGGCTTTCGGCGACGAACGCAGCGGGCACGTTTGTGGGGCTGGCGGGGACGCTGACGGTGAATCCGGCGGTGGCGCCAAACATCACGACGCAGCCCGGGAACCAGTCGGTGACGGTGGGGCAGAGCGCGAATTTCAGCGGGGCGGCGAGCGGGACGCCGACGCCGACGCTGCAGTGGCAGCTTTCGACTGACGGTGGAACGACTTTTGGGAATTTGACGGATGGGGGCGCGATTTCCGGCTCAATGACCGGGACACTGACGATCAACCCGACGACGTTGGCGATGAATAACGATGAATTCCAACTGGTGGCGACGAACAGCGCGGGCACGGCGACGAGCAACGCAACGGTTTTAACAGTGAGCGCGGTGCCTGCGGCGCCGGGGATCACGACGCAGCCGGTGGGGCAAGCGGTGACAGCAGGGAGCGCGGCAATGTTCACGACTGGAGCGAGTGGCGTGCCCACGCCGACGTTTCAGTGGCAGGTTTCGACGGATGGTGGTTCGACCTTTGGGAATTTGACGGATGGGGGCGGGATATCCGGCTCGGCAAGCGCGACACTAACCATCAGCGGGACGACGGGAGCGATGTCGGGCAACCAATATCGGGCCTTGGCGATTAATGGATTGGGCACGGCGACGAGCAATGCAGCGACGCTGACAGTGAATACAGCACCCGGATTCAGCTTGTCGCCGACAAACCAAACGGTGATAGCGGGGAACTCGACGAGTTTCATGGTGGCGGCGAGCGGGAACCCGGCACCGACGTTCCGGTGGCAAGTTTCGACAGATGGTGGTTCGACCTTTGGGAATTTGACGGACGGCGGCGGGGTGTCGGGTTCGGCCACGGCGACGCTGACACTGAGCGGAACTACGGGAGTGATGTCGGGGAACCAGTATCGGGC
>CAZDAQ010000018.1:0-14631 GCA_964503425.1 uncultured Opitutales bacterium | reverse complement strand
TGGTGAGTTCGGTGACCAGTAATGCGGCAACGCTGACGGTAAACACGGCACCGGGATTTACCACATCGCCGGGGAACCAGTCCGTGGTGGCGGGGCAAACAGCAACCTTCACGTCCGCAGCAAACGGGCAGCCGCCGGCGACGTTCCAATGGCAAATTTCGACCGACGGCGGGATAACGTGGACCAACGTGACGGATGGAAATGGGATCACGGGTTCGACGACGGCGACATTGAGCATCAGCGGGACGACGGTCGCGATGTCGGGCGAGCAGTTCCGGGTGGTGGCAACGAATTCCGTAAGCTCCACAACAAGCGGAGCGGTGACGCTGACGGTGGATCCCCAGCCGGTGGCACCGAACATCACAACGCAGCCGGGGAACCAGACGGTGATGGCGGGTGACGGGGTAATGTTTATCGCGGCGGCAAGCGGCATACCGACGCCGGCGCTGCAATGGCAGGCATCCGTGGACGGCGGGAGCAATTGGGCGAACCTGACCGACGGAGGAAATATTTCCGGCTCGACGACAGGAACGCTGGCGCTGGAGAACACCACGGCGGTAATGAACGGCGAGCAGTTCCGGGCCGTGGCGAGCAATGCGCAGGGCGCGGCGACGAGCAATGTGGTGACGTTGACCGTGGATTTCGCGCCGGGAATTACGACGCAACCGGGCAACCAGACGGTCTTGGCGGGGGCGAGCGCAAACTTTGCAGCGGCGGCAAGCGGTAATCCCGCAGCGGCGACACAATGGCAGATTTCGACGAATGAGGGGGCCGATTGGAGCAATCTGACGGACGGAGGGAATATTTCCGGCTCGACGACGGGGATGCTCACAGTGAGCAACACGACGACAACGGAATCCGGCAATCAGTTCCGGCTGTTGGCCAGCAACAGCGTGGCTTCGATGGCGAGCGGCGCGGCGATGCTGACTGTGAACACGGTGCCGGAGATCACAACGCCGGTGGGTAATCAGACGGTGATTTCAGGGAACACCGCGACCTTCACGTCGGCGGCGAGTGGTGTGCCCACGCCGACCTTGCAGTGGCAGCGGATGGCGGCGGGGAACACGACGCCAGTGAATCTGACGGACGGAGGAAGCTACAATGGGACGACGACGGGGACGCTGACGGTGAGCAATACAACGGTGGCGATGTCGGGCGACCAGTTTCAACTGGTGGCAACGAACACCGCCGGGACGGCCACGAGCAACGCGGCGGTGTTGAGGGTGAATCCGGCGACGACGCCACCGGCGATCACGGGACAGCCGGCTGACGAATTCGTGCTGAGCGGCGAGCCGGCGGCATTCACCGTGACGGCGACAGGGACCGGGCCATTGACTTATCAGTGGCGGTTCAACGGGAAGAATTTGACCGGCAACGCGACCGCGGCGACCTACAAAATTGCAAAGGCGGCGGCGGCGAATGTGGGCAATTACGACGTGGTGGTGAGCGGGGAAGTCGGGCCGGCGGCCGTGAGCCGCAAGGCGGTGCTGGCCCTGGGGGTGGCGCCGAAAGTGACAACATCGCCGGCGAGCGTGACGGTGACGGCCGGCGGCAAGGCGTCCTTCACTGTGGCGGCGACGGGCACGCCGACGCCGACGCTGCAATGGCAGATTTCGACGAATAACGGGACCAACTGGAGCAATATCACGAACGGGGGTAATTTCTCGGGCGCGACCGGAGTGACGCTGAGCGTGAGCAACACGACGGGGAGCGAGTCAGGAAACCAGTATCATGCCGTGGCGATTAACGCCGTGGGGACGGCCACGAGCAAGGCGGCGACGCTGACGGTGAACGTGCCGCCGGCCATCACGAGCGTGAGCGGAAACCAGACGGTGACGGTGGGCAAAAGCGCGACGTTCTCGGTAACGGCCACGGGCACGGGGCTGAAATACCAATGGCAGTTGAACGGGAAAAACATTACAGGCGCGACGTCGGCGACTTACACGATTGCGAAGGTGGCGCTGACGAACGCGGGAACCTATGACGTGGTGGTGAGCAACGCGCAGGGGAGCAAGACGAGCGCGAACATCACGCTGACGGTGCAGTCGCCGCCGACGATCACGACGCAGCCAAAGGCGGCGACGGCAAAGGCGGGGACAATGGCGACGTTTACGGTAGTGGCGAGCGGGCCGAGCAATTCGGGCGCGCTGAGCTACCAGTGGACGTTCAATGGGAAGAACATCACTAATGGCGGGCAGTTTTCCGGGGCGACGGGCGTGACGTTGACGATCACGAGCGTCACGAAAGCCAATGCGGGCCCCTACCTGGTGAATGTGAAGAACAATGTGGGGACGACGCCGAGCGCGTCGGTGAAACTGACGGTAAAATGAAATTAAAAATGCAAAATTAAAAAGGCAAAAAACGACAGGGACGAAAAGCCGTTATGCCGGGAGAGACCCGGACTGTTTTAGTGGCGGCGGGTGGAGCGGCAGCGCCACAGGAAGACGGCGAGACCGAGAAGGAGTGGGGCGGATGCAGGCTCGGGAACGGGCGACATAAAGTCGGCGACGACGGGGAGGTGGTCGCTGGCGGTGGTGAGATCGGTGAGGATGGCACCGGCGTTGGGCACGCCGTTCAGGGCGGTGTTTGAGTTGAGGTCCACGGTGCTGTTGACGGCGGTGGAGCCGTTGTTGCCGAAGACGTGGTAGGAGTTGGTAACGTATTGGAGGCCGGAGGGGTCGGTGATAATGTTGGAGGTGGCGAGGATAAAGTCGTCGCGGAAGCGCAGGTCGGTGGCAGATTCGGTGAGGATGCCCTTGAAGGTGGTATTGGAGGCCCAGTTGCCGGGCAGGTTGATGGGGTCAACGGCGTGGCCCTGGCCGGGGGCGGTGATGGTTTGGTAGGAGGCTTCGGAGCTGCTGCCGGTGTTGAAATCGCCCATATAAAGGACGCGGGCATTGGCGGGGAGGGTGGCTTCGTCGGCGCGAATGATTACGGCTTCGTCATTGCGAGCCGTGAGGTCCGTGGCCGTAGCGCCGGATTTGTAGTGGTCAACGTAGAGGTAAAATACGTCACTGAGGCTGCCACCGATGGGTTCAAATTCGTAACGGATGGGCTGGCGGTTAATGCCGTTGACGGAGGTGCCAAGGGGGGTGCTGACGCCGACGGAGGCGATGAGGTTGAGGGCGGAGGTGTTGTAGATGAGGGCGTTGGGGCCGTTGCCGGTGCCGACATTGTTACCGGAGGAGAGGCCCTGGTAGGTGCTCATGGCATAGGTGCCGGCGCCGTAGAAGGCGTTGAGGTCGGACACGATGGGCGCGACGGTGAGGGAGTTGCTGGTGGTTTCCTGGAGGGCGAGGATGTCAATGGGCTGGGTGATGCCGTTGACGTTTTGCTGGCCGATGGCTTCGAGGACGCTGGAGAGGCCGGGGTTGGGAGTTTTGTTGCCGTTGACGTCGGCCTCGATGTTGTAGGAGACGATGCGCAGGTCTTCCGTCTGTGCGGCGAAGGCGGGCGCGGCAACGGCTAGGAGCGTGGCGCAGAAGGCGGCGCCGCGGCGGGAGGAGTGTGACAAACGTCGATGGAAGGACATGGTTGGACCAAGCGCGGAGGTGAGGGTGGATTCAGTTGGTTTGCGCTATGGCATCGGTAGGGGCGGCCTTGGGGGTGGCGGGAGACTTGGTGGGCAACTCGTCGAGCGAGACAAGGTTGACCTGAATCGAGCCCGGACGGAGCGAGGGCATGAGGATAAGCAGCGTGCGAGCACCGCGTTTGGTGCGAACGTTGCTGGCGTAGGAAAGGCGGGCTTTGCCTTCGTAGTAGATCGCGAGAGCTACGTTGAGAGAGCCATTGCTGCTATCAGGAAGGGATTGGCTGGCGCCCGGCTGGAGTGGCAAACGGGTGTTGCCAACTTCGCCGGCCAAGTTGTTTTTGGTGACGTTCAAGAGTCGAACGCTGCCAAACGGGAAAACGGCGGTGCTATCGTCGAGGGCGTAGATGACCGGCTGATTGTTCTGTTGGGCGAAGGCGGGCGGGAGAAAGACAAACAGGAAATGATCGCCTTTGGACGGGATGTCGATTGAGGCGTAGGATTCGCGCGCAGATCGAGTGCCGGCAGGCAAGCCCGCGAGGGGAGGCGTTTGCTTAAAGAACACCAGTTTATTTGGGCCTTTGTATTCATAAGTGATCGAACGGCTGCGGGGGTCGAAAACAAGAGTTTGCGCCTTATGGCCAGGGTCTTCGAAGCACACATCATCGGGGGCTTGGCCGGCGGCCTCGAAGACGGTGAACCAGCAGTGGCGGGGCGGCGCGGAGCCGTCGGTGGACGAGACGTCGGGCGCTGGGCCGGCGGGGGTGGTCGTAGTGTTGGATTGGGCGAAGGCGGGAATGACGGCAGCAAGGCAGGCGAGCAGGCCGGCGGCGAAGCAACGGGCCGACGAGGAATGATTGAGGGCGAATTTAGCGACGAGCCCTAGATGTCGTTGGGAGATAGCCATTGGAATTCGATGATTTTAAATTGGCGGCGGGTTTTAAGGTCGGTGCTGGCGGTGCTGTTACCCGTGACGCTGGCAGGATAGAGCAGGTCGGGGACGCGCTGGACGCGGGCCTGACAGTAGGCGGTGGCGGGACGGCCACCAAAGGGGTCGGGGACGGCGCCATAGGCGCGGATGACAAAGGTGTCGGAACGGACGAAAAGGCGGGAAGCGAGGTTGTTGATGAGAGTAGCTTGGGAGAGGTAGGCGGGGGAATAGGGGATGATAGAGTTATCGGGATTATTGGGGTCGGGGTTGTTAATGGAGGTGACGTTGGCAATGGCGTTTTTGAGTACCCCGCTGTTCACGAAATCCTGCATGGAATAGAAGGGATGGCCGTTATGTTGCTCGTATTGCTGAATAGCTTGAGTGATGTTTTGAGCGAGGGACTGGACTTCGTCGTCTTTGAGGATGCACACGCCCTGACGCAGCGCGGGAAGGAGCACGGGGTCGGAGTTATTGGGGGTATTGGCGTTGGTGCCGACGCTGTCATTGCCGGCGTCGAAGGTGAGCAGAGCGCGGTTGGCGGGTTGCTGCAGGCCGGTGAAATCAGGCAAGTCGATGTTGCCCTTGGTGGCGGTGGCGGTGGAGATGGGGCGCAGGAGGCGTTCGGCGAGGAAGGGAAAATTGAAAAAGGTGTTGTGGAGGACGGTGCCATTTTGGGCGAGGGACTGGACGTCGGGGGGGTTCATGTCATATTGCCACTGGGCAGACGTAGTATTGCCCCCGCCGGCGAGATTACCGCCGCTGAGGACCAGGAGCCAGGCGTTGACGGAAGTGGAATTGACGTTGAAGCCGTTTTGGAGAAGGAGATTGGCGGAGGAGTTGGCGGAGGAGAGGTTGGTGGTGACGTTGCCGGTAATAGCGGTGCCATTGGCAAAGGCCGGGGAGGTGCCATTGTAAAAGATGAGGCGGGTGTTGGGGAGAGGCGAAACGCGATCCCAGACGGTAAAGTTGGCCGCGTTGGCGGGGAGTCCGGAAAAGAAAAAGCGGTCATAAAACTGATTAATTTCACCGCCCCATTCGTTTCCAAGCGCCTGCGGCTGATTGCTCGTGGTGGTGGTAAGGGTGCCGTTGACCGAGGAGAGATAATTATTGAAGTTAAGTTCAGCCAACTGGCCGACGGAAATGAGGTCCTGGGTGGGCAAGTCGAAGACGAGACCGTAACGGTCATAGCGCGGGATCTGGATGGTGGCGGCCGGGTCAATTTCTTCCTGGGCCATCAAGTAGTCGTTGCCGAGGAAACAGGTGTTATTGCGGTCGCATTGGGAGGGGTCGGCCCAGGTTTTGAAATCAATGTTGCCTCCGCTGATGTAGTCGGCGTCGGTGACATCCATGGAGATGTTGGAGGCGAGGCAGCCGTATTTCGCAAGGAGGTCGGGCCAGGCGGTGTTACCGGGGCTGGGGGTCAACTCATCATTGAGTTTGAAATAGTAGCAGAAGTTGTCGCGGCGCTGGTTGATGGTGGCACGATCGAGGTTGGAGGTGCTGGTGCCCAAAGTGCGCATGAAAGCGGTGGCGCTGCCTGACGCGGGATACGAAATGGTTTCAGCTTGGTAATTGTTGAGGTGAACCGTTTGAAAAACTTGAGGGGAGGCGTTCGATCTTCCGAGATTTTCCTGGGCGAACTTGATGCTCACATTCGTAGCGCCAAACTTGACTTGGTAGGCGGAGGTCTGGTCTCCTGGAACAGTCTGCTGCGTGTCAATAATCCAAAGTCCCTGAGGCGACGCATTATTGGGTGGGGGACCACTCGTACCCGTGCTGCCGGTGGGCCATTCCACCCAATAAACCTTGCCGGCGCGGAGTACGTCGGTTTGGCCGTTGTTGTCGTGAGACTGAGGATTATAGACATCAATACTGGTCGTGATGTTGGGCAGAGGGACGCTGGATGTGCCGCCAGGGCTGGCGGTGATGGTGAGCCGGGGCAGGCCGGAGATGACGACTTGGATGTCGCCAGTGTCGGGCGGAGTTTGGCCCCAAATGGCAGTATTGGGGGTTTTTTGTCCGGTGTAGCGGAAGTTGACAGGGAAGGGGTTCCAGATCTCGGCGTAAACATCAAACGCGAGGACAAGGTGGTTGGTGCCGTTAATGGGGTAGGCGCAGATGCTGAGACCGAGAAAAAACTCGGTGATGACGGGATGGAGGTTAAAGCTGGTGCGTTCGGTAGTGTTACCCGAGACGTTGGGGTAGAGGATGGGCAGGCCGTATTCGAAGTTACCGCTGGAACTACCGTCGAAACCTTGACGTTCCGGGATGTGCATGGAGGGAGTGCCGGCGAACGTGACATTGCCGTAGGGGACGATAAAGGCCTGCACGCGGTCATTGATGTAATTCCAGTTGGACGTATTGAAGGTGGAGGGATCAGTGGTGGGGAACTTGAGATAGGTGAGGTCCTTTTTCAGGCCGCCGTTGAGGGTGTCCACGAGGGTGAAGGCGGTCTGCGTGGTGATGTCGTAATAATTGCTGAGGACTTTTCCAGCGTTGGCGCCGGGAAGGTTGGGGAGCTGAGCGGGGGTGGGGTTGCGGGCGAGGGCGGATTGGAGGGCGGGGTCGAGCGGGTTGGAGACGCCAAGGAAACTGAGCATGGGGGTCATGGGGGACTGGAGTTGTTTCAAATTGGCGGTGAGGTTGGCTTGCTCACCGGGGGCAAGGTTGCCGGAAAAGGCTTTGACCTGGGCGGTGCGGTCGGGGTCGGCGATAGGGGCTTTAATACCCTCATCACCCACCCAGTAGGCGATTTGGAGAAACGGGGAATCAACGCCGCTGGTGATGTTGGTGACGGGGACGCGGACGGAGAGGTTCGTGAGGTTGCCGGGGTTGAGTTTGCCGCCAAGGGTGGCGTTGCCGACGAGGGTGACGACGTCGGGGGTGCCGGTGACTGGATCAATGACATTGGCCGGGGGCAGGCCTTTGCTGGGGTCAGGGATGGAGCCGTTGGAGCTGGAGACGAGCCAGGCGAGGGGAGGGACGTAAGCGGTGCTATTGGCGGAGGCGGTGGAGTTGGCATTCCAGACACCGGTCCAAAAGGTGTTTCCGGGTTGGGCAGAGCCGGAAGTGGAGCCGGAGGGCAGGAGGTCGGAGCGGGCGGTGACACGCTGGTCGGGGCCGGCGGTATTGCTTAACTGGCCAAGGGCAACCGTGAGGGCGAGGCGGGCGCTTTCACGGGCAAGGGCTTGGTCACGGGCCAGGGCCGCGGTGCGCATTTCGAGTTGGATGGAAAGGGACAGGGTAACCACGAGGAGAAGCAGGAAACTCATCATGGTCAGGACGATAACCAAGGCGAAGCCGGGCCGCCGGCGAAGGGCGGGATGTGGGGCCGGGCCGACGCGGAAAATCTGTCGGGATGAGCGGCCGGAAAGCATGGACGCCCATCCTATCGGAGAATGATGGCATGGCGGTTACGGGGCCGTGACGAGCCTGTGAAAGTGCGATGGCGATTGCGCGCAAGGGCCCTGCTGTAAAAATTCACCGGCACAAGATGGGCCGGGGGTGCGTTGGAGGCGTGAAATGTTGAAGGTATGGCGGTGGGACGCGTGTAACCCGGACAAGTTCGACAAATGGCCAGGAGGGGGGTAACTTGGGGAATGAAAGGCGAAGTAGTTTACCTGTATGCGTTTGACGTGGCGAACGAGATCGTGACGCCGCGGGTGCGGGAGATTTTATCGGCGAAGCCGTTTCCATTCGAAATTCGGATGGATCGCACGCTGCCGAAGGACATGCCGCTCTACAAGCCGCTGGCGATTGAGCCGCCGGCATTGCAGACACGGCTGGGCGGACAGCCGGTGCGGTTGTTGATCCGGCTTTATGACGTGGGGGTGGTGACGGTGATGATGCGGGCGAGCTTTGCAGTGGCGACTTTGGACGAACTAATGCCACAGCATCATCCCGTGCTGGAGGATGGCCGCACGCTGGACGCGGTGGCGCAGGAATTGTGCATGGAGGTGTGCCGGAGTTTGGAGGGTTCGATGATCGGGCATTCGGAGACGATTTTGCCGCCGGAGGCCTACACGGTGTTTTGCTGCACGGAGCTGGGGGAGACGAGCGACGCCAACCTGTGGCTGGCACAGCAGCGGCGCGCGGTGGCGGGGTTGCTGACGGAGACGCCAGCGGAGCGGCTGAGTGAGATGCAAGTGGCGGAGGTGCTGCGCATCCAGCGGTCGTTCGAGAACACTGACTTGACGGTGATTGACTGGGACGCAGCGCTGGTGGTGGATTTGACGGGTTATGTGGACGATGTGCTGTATGCGCTGGAACTGGCGAATTTGCAGTTGCAGGAGTTCCGCGTGATGGACCAGCGGCTCGACCGCTACCTGGACGGGGCCTACAAGGATTTGGAGCGGCCCAAGCGGGGGTGGTTTGACCGGGCGTCGAAGTCGCTCGGGCGGCTGCGGCGGCTGCGCATGGACGTGACGAAGCTGGCGGACGAGGTGACGCACATCACGAAGTTTTTCGGGGACTGGCACCTGGCGCGGGTATACCTGGGGGCGCGGGACCGTTTTTACCTGGAGCAATGGCGCAGCAGCGTGGAGCAGCGGCTGGCGCAACTGGACCAGCTTTACAGCGTGGCGCACGCGGAGGTGAACGAACGGCGGATGCTGGTGCTGGAGATCATCATCGTGGTGTTTTTCGCGATTGATTTGTTGCTGCTGTTTTTCGGGAAGCGGTAGGAGTGGCATGCACGGAGACGCGAGAAAGGTGAAGCAAGTGGCAATCTATATACATGTTGACGAATATATGCTTTTGTGTATGAAGGCGGCATGGAGTTGATCCGCATTTACCAGTGCCTGTGCGACCGGACGCGGTTGCGCATCCTGCATTTGCTGGCGAGCGGGCCGCTATGTGTCTGCCACATCCAGGAGATTCTGGGCGAGCCCCAGGTGAAGGTGTCGCGGCACCTGGGCTACCTGAAGACGCGGCGGCTGGTCGAGGTGGCAAAGCAAGCCAACTGGCGCGTTTACCGGCTGCCGGCCCGGCCCTCGCGGGAGTTGCAGGCGAATCTGCGGTGCCTGCAGGACTGCTCCGGGGAGGATGCGGAGTTCCGGCGGGACGAGGCGCGGCTGCGGCGGGTGCGCGCGCGGCTGGCGAAGAAGGGGACCGGTTGCTCGCCACTCGCGATAACATCGAACTGTTGCAATTAAATTTACCATGAGCACGATCCCACCCAAGAAAGTTCTGATTCTCTGCACGGGCAATTCGGCCCGGAGCATCATTGGCGAATACCTGCTGCGGGCGCAGGGCAAGGGGCGCATCGAAGCCTACAGCGCGGGGGCGAAGCCCACGGGCAACGTCAACCCGCTGGCCCTGTGGGTGCTGAAGGACCGCTACGGGATTGACGCGAGCGACGCGCGCAGCAAGTCGTGGGACGAATTCCGCAACGTGAAGTTCGATTTCGTGATCACTGTATGCGACAACGCGCGCGAGTCGTGCCCGGTATGGCCGGGGCAGCCGATTGTCGCGCACTGGGGTTCGCCGGATCCGGCGGCGTTCGAGGGCACTGAGGAGCAGAAAAAACGGTTGTTCATCGCGGTGGCGTCGCAGATTTCACAGCGGATCAACCTGTTTTGCGCGCTGCCGGAGAACAAGCTGAAGGCGCTGCAAGTGCAGGAGATTGGCGGGCAGTTCAAGCTGGAGAACGAAGCGGGGATGGCGCGCTGAATCATGGCCGCTCCGCGAAGAAGGGTGCCGGCATGGGTCGTCGGCGAGTTTTTCGGCACCTTCCTGCTGGTGTTTTTCGGCTGCGGGAGCGTGGCGACGGCAGTGCTGACGGGCGCGCAAGTCGGGCTCTTTGACGTGGCGATGGTGTGGGGGCTGGGTATTGCGACGGCGATCTACCTGACCGGCAGCCTGAGCGGGGCGCACCTGAACCCGGCGGTGACCCTGGCGAGCGCGGCCTATGCGGGGTTCCCGTGGCGGCGGGTGCCGGGCTACTGGCTGGCGCAACTGGCGGGGGCCTTCGTGGCGAGCGCGGCGATCTATGTGATTTTTGCCGGGCATCTGGCGGCGTATGAAAGCGCGCACGCGATCATCCGCGGCACGCCGGGCAGCGAGGCCTCAGCGATGATTTTTGGGGAATATTATCCGAATCCCGGTGGACATGCGCTGACGCCGGAAGCGCGCAACCTGATGACGCCGGCGAGCGCGTTTTTCATCGAGGGGCTGGGCACGGCGATCCTCGTGCTGGTGATCCTGTGCTCGACCGATGCGCGCAACACCTCGCGCCCGGGGGTGCTGACGGCGGCGACCATTGGGTTGACCATCACGCTGCTGATTTCACTGCTGGGACCGCTGACGATGGCCGGGTTCAATCCGGCGCGGGATTTGGCGCCGCGAATGTTCAGCGCGCTGGCGGGCTGGGGTTCATGGCCCTTTCAAGTTAACGGTTCAGGGTGGTTGGTGGTGTATGTGTTTGGGCCGATGACGGGGGGGCTGGTGGGCGGGATGATTTACCACTATTTCTTTCGGCACGGCTATGCGGATCTGCACGAGAGTTGAAAATTGGTGGTGCGGCTGGAGGGTGATTTGATGGCGGTGGGATTGGGGAGCCGGGGCTTGACTTGGGGGCGGGTTTCGGGCGCAATGGTCGTTTTTATCTCGCCCCGCACCCATGGTTTACCGTCCCCCGAGGAAGAAATTACCGCCCGAACCCCCGGGGTCGCGCTTTCCGGCCAACCAGCCGAGCGCCGACCCGCTGGAGGGGCCGTTGCAGGGCGCAACGCACGTGGAGGATCCGCGCGCGGGGGACGACCGCAACCTGGTGGTGGTGGACCAGTCTTTTGCCGAGGCGGATTTTGAGGATCGCGCATGGTTGTTCTGGCAGAAGCAGCGCAAGGTGATTTTTGGCCTCGTGGCGCTGGCGTGCCTGGGCGGGCTGGGCTGGGGCGGTTGGTATTTATACCAGAAGCACGCGCAGGCCGAGTTGCAGGCGGCATATCAGCTGTTGGACGGGCCCGCGGCTTACCAAGCCTTTGCGCAGGCGCATCCGGATACGGGCCTCGGGCGGATGGCGCTGCTGCAGGCGGCGGATGATTTGTATACCCAGGGTCAGTTCAAGGAGGCTGCGCCGGTTTACGCGCAGGCGGCTTCGGCGTGGCAGGGCGAGCCGGTGGCCCAGCGCGCGCGGATGGGCCATGCGCTGGCGCTGTTGCTGGGCGGCGACGCCGCGGGCGGACGGCAGGAACTGGAGACGCTGGCGAGCGACAACGCAGTGTTGGACAATTTCCGCGCCGAGGCGGGGTATTATGTGGCGGTGCTGTCGTTGCAGGCCGGAGACATTGCCGGGGCGCATGGGTGGATCGAGCGGGTGGCCGGACTGCCGGAAGCCGGCTCGTGGGGGCACGAGGCGACGGACTTGGCGCAGATCGCACCGTCGCTGGGACTGGTCAAAGCCGGCGCGCCGTCGCTGGCGCCGCAGAATTCAATTTCCGCTCCGGGGCTTTCACCGCTGGCGCCGATGGCGCCGCCGTCAACAAGTTCGCCAAGTTCGGCGAGCGCGCCGTATTCGCAATTTTCCCCGTTGACCCAAGGGCAGGGGCAGCCTGCTCCGACATCGCCGGCTCCCGCCGCCACGCCGCCGGCTAAGTAATGGCTACAGGATTTTATCGCGGTTGAGGGAAGCCGCGGGCAAATTATTCAGGAGGAAGGCGGGCGCGACGAGGATTTGAAGTCGCGGAAGGAATAAAGCAGGTAGAGGATGACGCCGACGGTTATGCCGCTGTCGGCCACGTTGAAGGCGGGATAGCGATAACCCCAGGGAAGGTAGAAATCGAGGAAGTCCACGACGTGGCCGTAGTGGACACGGTCGCAGAGATTGCCGAGGATGCCGCCGCAGAGCAGGCCGAAGACGTATTGGAGATACGGGCGGTGGAGTTCGAGATGGCGGCGGAAGAAAAAAATCGCGCCGAGGGCGAGCACGCCGAGCCAGCCGAGCCAAGCCGAGTAGCCGGAAAACATGCCCCAGGCCGCGCCGGCGTTGGTGATGTTCACGAAGTAGAAAAAGCCATCAATGACGGGTATCGGATTGGAGTAATTGTCGGGGTCGAGAATGTGGCGCGTGACCCAGAGCTTGCTCAACTGGTCGGCGGCAAAGAGCGCGCCGAAGGTGAACCAGAAGCGCAGGTAGAATGCCCCCAGCGGACGCGGCGGCGAGGCGGCGCGGACGAGGGGCGCGGGCGCCGCGGGGGGCGCGGAACTATCAGGCCTCAGCGTCATCTTCAGCCAGGGCGGCGGCGTCTTCCGTGGTGGCTTCGCCAAAGACGCCGACGGTGGCGCCGCGCTGGATGCCGAAGCGGCGCTGCTTTTCGAGTTCCTTCTGGCCTTCGAGAGAATAGCGCGTGAAGGGGACGGCGGCAAGGCGTTCGGTCGAGATGGGCTTGGCAGTGATTTCGCAGACGCCGTAGGCGTTGTTACGGAGACGCTTCAGGGCTTCCTCGATCTCGTAGAGGAGCTCCTGCTCGCTGGAGACGAGGCTGAGGGCGAAATCGCGGTCGAAGGTGGTGGTACCGGCATCGGCCATGTGCTGGCTGTAGCCGGAAAGGTCGCCGGAGTCCTCCTTGGAGGAGCGCTTGAGGGTTTCCGAGGTGTGGAGGTCGAGGCCCTGGCGGATTTCCTCGCGCATTTCGACGAGCTGGCGGTAAAACTTGCGCCATTTCTGGGGGATGCGCTCGTCGTCCATCATTTGCGAAATGGAGACGGCCTTGGTGGTCTTGGGCGGGGAGGCGACGCCGAGGATGTCGGCCAGGGAGGCGGCGCCGAGGGTGCGGTTTTTACGGGGCTTGGCGGCGATGGGCGCGGGGGCCTTGCCTTTGCCGGGGGCCGGCGGGAATTTTTCCGGGATGGGCGAGCCTTTAATCAGCACCTCATCCGCGCCGGCCTTGGGTTTTTCCTGGCGGCGGTTTTTGATGATCTCGCGCACGTCGTCGAGGGTGAAGACGATGGGGGTGTTTTTGCGGGAGCGGATTTTGAAAATGGCGGGGGTGCTTTTGCGTTTGCGCGCGCCGAGGACGAGGGCCTTGGTTTCCGGGGCGGGCTCGGGAGCGTGGGGCGAGGGCTTGAGGGCGGCGGCGGCTTTTTCGGCGGTGGGCCGGAAGGCGGGCGGCGTTTTACCCTTGGCCGCGGCGGACAGGGCGGCGGGTTTGGCCTTGGGCGCGGGCGCCTTGGGGGCGGCCAGCTTCGCTGCGGGCGCCGGGGCTTTGGCGGCGGGTTTGGGGGCGGCCTTGGGCGGGGATTTTTTGGGAGCGGCTTTTTTCATGGCTGGGCGGGAGCAAACCCGCGGGAGAGTGGATTAATAAAAAATGAGGTTAGGTTTTTTGCGGGGCGCATTTCGCCAGGAGGGCGTCACGGTCGCGCGGGGAAACTTTTTCCTCAAAGCCTTCGACGGCGACCAACTCGGGAACCCAGCGCCAACTGCGGGGGCAGCGGACGAGGCCGGATTCGGCGGCGGGGGCGACGGCGATGAGGATGGGGCCGGGAGTCTCGCGCAAATTTACCTGGGAGACGATGAAAATCTCAGGCAGGGCGGCGGCATAGCGGCGGAGGAGGGGGAAGGGGTCCTCCGCGCCGGAGAGGGAGACGACGGCGTCGAGGAACTTGCCGATTTTCTTTTCCTGGCGAAGGGCTTCGAGTTTTTCGTAAACCTGCTCGCGGAACTTGAGGATGGCGTCAATATCGGCGGCGGTTTGCGCGAAGTCGGCGGAGTTCCACGCGGGATTGGCGACGGGCCAGGATTGGAGGTGGATGGAGTCGCCGGTATAATCAGAACCGGCGGCGAGGTGGCTCCAGGCTTCATCGGCGGTGAAGGGGAGGACGGGGGCGAGGAGGCCGAGGAGGGCGCGGACAGTGGCGTGGATGGCGGTTTGCGCGGCGCGGCGCTCGGGGGCGTCGGGCGCGAAAGTGTAGAGGCGGTCCTTGAGAATGTCGTGATACTGGCGCGAAAGGGTGACGGAGACGAACTGGTCAATCGCCTTCACGCCGAGGTGGAAGTCGTAATTGCTGAAAGCGGCGGTGACTTCGGTGACAAGGGTGTGGAGCTTGTTAAGCACCCATTTTTCGAGCGGGGTGAACTGCGCGGGGGCGACGGAGTCGCGGGCGGCGTCAAAGTCGGCAAGGTTGCCGAGCTGATACATCAGCGTGTTGCGCAGGCCGCGGTAGGTGTTGGAGA
>CAZDAQ010000017.1:0-26927 GCA_964503425.1 uncultured Opitutales bacterium | reverse complement strand
AAACGCCGGAGGCGAAAGATCCGCATTTGGAAATAACGCTTGGGGCGTGGTGGGCGACGCGACTGGGGATTGGGTTCCTGGTGGTGGCGCTGGTGTTTTTCGGCGTGTATATGAACCTGCACGCCACGCCGTGGGTGCGGATGCTGGAAGTGCTGGCGGTGGCGGGCGGGGTGACAATGCTGGGATGGTGGCTGGAGCGGCAGACGCCGGTTTACGGGCAGATCGTTTTCGCGGGCGGCCTGGCCATGTTTTATTTTGCGGCCTATGGCGCATATTCGGTGCCGGCGTTGCAGGTGGTGACGAATCTGGAGGTGGGGCTGGTGCTGCAATTTGCGGCGGTGGCGGCGCTGACGGCGGTGGCATGGGTGCGAAACCGTTCGCAGGTGGCATCCATGGCGGTGTTTTTGGGCACGCTGTCGTGCGTGTTCGCGCTGCGGAACGATCATTTGGAGGTGACGCTGGGGGCGGCCTTCGGGCTGGCGGCGGTAGGGGCGCTGCTACGGGTGGCGCGAAGCTGGGCGTGGCCGCTGGCGCTGGGTTATGCGGGCGCGCAGTTGTGCTATGTGGCGGCGGTGCTGGCGGCGACGGGACACCTGCTGGATTTCCTCGCGGTGGCCGCGCGGGCGCATCTGGATTACGGCATCTGGCCGGGGATCACGCTGGCGTATCCGACGGCGTTGTTTGCCCTGATGGTGGTGGCGGACCTGTGGGCGCAAGTGCTGAAGCGGGCCGGGGAGGAAACGGCGCGGGAAATGGCGATACGCGTGGCGGCGGTGGCCTACGGGCTGGGTGGGTGGTGGGGCGGGAACGTGATGGGCGGCGAGTGGGTGACGTGGAATATTTTGACGGCGGCAGGCCTATGCCTGGTGACGGGGGAGATTTACCGGCGGCGGAAGGATTTGGCGTCGCTTTATGAAATGCTGTTTGCCGCGGCGGGGGCGTGGACGGCGGTGTATTTGATTTTGGAATACGCCGGGTGGGTGCGGTGGTCGGCGCTGATGGCGGAGGCGTTCGTATTCGTGGGCTGGGCGCGGCGGCGGGAAGCGGTGATGGCGGGCGCGGGGGTGATGGCGGCGTGGGCGCTTTCGGGATTGTGGGCGGCGTATGCGGCAGTGCATGTGGACGGGGCGTCCGCGATGACGTCGCCCGACCGGTTGGTGTTTTTCCTGTGGCCGCTGGTGTCGGTGGGGTTATGGGGCTGGTGGAGCCACAGTCCGCGCGAACTGGCGGCATGGGAAGTGAACGCGCAGTATGTCGGTCGGTTGGGCACGGCGGTGGGCGCGGTGGTGCTGGGATGGCTGGCCTGGGAAGGGCCGGCGCAGCCATGGCTATTCATGGGCGTGGCCGTGGCGGCAGCGATGCTGGGGAAAGTTTTGCGGGAACGCGGCGGATTCATGACCGCGGGCGCGGCGTTGCTGATGGCGTTGTGGTCCTACGGGCAGTTTAAAGGGACGGGCGACGGCGAGGCCTGGCTGGGACTGGCGGCGCTGACCGGGTTGGTGCTGGCCGGAACCGGCTGGTGGCAAAAGACGGCGACCGACGAAAACCGCACCTGGCCGATAGCCGGCGAAATTGTTTATTTCTTCTCACTGCTCGCCGCGTGGTGCATGGGACTTTATGTGCTGCGGCTGGTCGGCGTCGAGTATCAGAGCCTGGTGTTCACGGTCGCGGCGGGTGGAGTGGCGGCGCTGGCGTGGCGCGGGCCGTGGCGCTGCGCGGGAGATATCGCATGGTTCTGGGCGCTGGCGGGACTGGCGGCGGGACACAGCGTATTTCCCGATCATCCCGCGGGGCCATGGCCCGATCTGGTCACCGATACACCGTGGATATTTTACAGCAAGACACCGTGGCTGTGCCTCGGCTTGACGCTGGCGCTGAGCTGGATGTGGGGCGCGCTGGCGCGGCGGGAAAAGCCGGGCGTGGTTTTGCTGGCGCTGGACAAGGCCGGGATGTTTTTGCCGGGGATACTGCTGGTTATCTGGACGCTGGAGGTGGTGCCGGTGCCGTTGACGGAATCGAACCGCGCGCTCGTATTGGCCGGGGCGGCGGCGGTGTATGCCCTGGTGGCGCGGCGCGAATGGCTGCCGAGCGGCGGCCCGACGGCGGCGTTTTTGCTGGCGATGGCGTGGTGGAAGGCGGTGCAACTCCGGCCAATGGCGCCGGCGGAATGCGTGACACCAGTGGTGGTGGCGGCGGTGTTGCTGGGCACCGGCTGGCTGTGCTGGCGGCAATTGCGCAAGACGGAAGGGAGCACGCTGCGGTGGCTGCTGGGCTTTAGCGCGGTGGCGGCGCTGGTGGTGATTGACGGGCCGGCGCTGCACCTGCCGGAATCGGCCGGGCATGGCGCGACGACGGCGTATTGGGCGCTGGCCGGGGCGCTGGTTTTTGCGGCGGGGCTGGCGGGGCGGCTGCGGCCCTATCGCTATGTAGGGCTGGCTGGATTGGCGCTGTGCGTGCCGCGGCTGTTCATCGTGGACATCACGGAACCGCTCGGGCGGATCATCGCCTTCGGCGCGCTGGCGGTGGTGCTGCTGGCGATTGGCTTCTCCTACGAGAAACTAAAAAGCTGGCTGGTGTGGGACGACGAGAAACCGGAAGCGGAAGAAAAGCCGCCGGGCGGCTAGAACTTTGCGGCGGCCCACAGGCTGTCGGCGGAGGCTTCAATCTGGGGGCGGAAGTGCAGACCCTCGACCCATTCGCCGGGGATGTTTTCGCAGCCGTTGGCGGCGCCGAGCAGCGCGCCGAGGAGGGCGCCGCGGTGGGTGCTGTCGCCACCGAGCGCGGCGTTGGCGGCGAGGCCGCCTTCGAGGTCACCGGCGTATTTGAGGGCGAGGAAGATGACGACGGGCAGGGCGTTTTCGATGTGGGCGCCGGCGTTGAGGTCGTGGGTGATGAGGTCTTCGGCGGAGCGGTGGGAGGCGAGCCAGCGGCGGAAAGGGTAGGCGAGGGCGGGGTGGCGGTCGTGCCCGATTTTTTCAAAGATGGTGGCACCGAGGGGCCAGCCGTTGAGCAGATGGGTGAGGATGTCAAAGACCAGCTCGGTGGCGAGGGCGAGCGGCTCGCCGCGGTGGGTGAGGTGGAGCACCTCGCGGATGGCCTTGACGCCCTCCTGCCGCCGGCGGTGATAGAAGAGCATCAAGGGAATCGTCAGGCACAGGCCGGCGATGTGCAGGCTGTCCACGCCGCATTGCGCGGGCTCGCGGCCCTTGTCGTGCCGGGAGAAAAATTCGCGAAAGTTTTCCGGCATGTAGGTGTCGCGGTGCCGGCCGGGGGTGAGCATGATGTCGAGAAAGCGCTGGGTGTAGACATCGATGTCAAAGCGGCCGCGTTCGGAAACGATGTCAGCGATTTCGCGGGTGAGCTGGAGGGTTAGGGTGTTTTCACCCGGCTGGAGCAAATGGTGAAAATGGGTGCCGGGTTTTTTCCAGGCGGCGGCGCGGTCATGGAGAATGTTGCCGCGGGGGGTGGAGAATTCGTAACGGGTGCGGAAGAGGGTGCTGTCGGGGTGGGACGGGCTGGGGGCGTTGTAGCGGGCGAAGGACTCGAAATCGCGCTTGAGGCTGGCGCGGGTGTAGTAACCGTGGCTGGGCATGGCGAGGGCGTCGCCGATAAACATGGCCCACCAGGCTCCGTAAAAACGGGTGAACAAGGCATCGGGTGCCGGGGTCTGATCCATGGGGCGAGCTGCAAGCTCCGCTCGGGTGGCGGGTTTGCCACGGGAACGGCGACAGGAAGCGGGGTAGTGGCTGGCAGCTTTATAAGGACAATCCCGGGGGTTGTGCAAGCGTTTCGCGAGGGGGCGAAACCGGAGGTGTATCCATATATGATAGCGGAATTATTGGCGGAAAATTAAGGAAAATGCCGGTGGTCACGGCGGGGCATTGGAGGCCGCGATGGTCGTTGCGCGCGGCGGCACGAAGCGCAGGACGAGCAAGAGGGTGAACACCACGAGGCCCGTGCTGGCCCAGAGGGCGAGCTGCAGGCCGGATTGGTAGGCAACGGTGACGCTTGTGAGGAGCGTGGAGGGATTCAAATCCGGCTCTTTGACGAACGTGTGAAGAGTTTTGCCACCGGCGAGCAATGCATCCACCTTTTGCGCCTGGACGGGGGAGAGCGTCAGGCCGTTGAGCGCGAGTTGTTCGTGCAACGTGCGATTGGTGCCGTAGGTGAAGAGGGCGGTGGTGACGGCCAGCAGCAGGGCCGCGCCGGACAACTGGCACATGAACGTGACGCCGCTGGCAAGGCTGGCGTGCGCGACGCCGACGGTTTCAATGGCACGGGTGCTGATGGTCGGGATGACCGCGCCGACGCCAAGACCGAGGAGAATCAAGGCGCCGTTGTAAATCCAGCCTTCGCCATTCATGCCGCCAGCGGCCAGCAAGACGCCGGCGATAATCGTTGCGCCCAGGCCCCAGGCCAGCAGGCGGCGCGCGCCGAAGCGGGCATACAACGGGCCGCCAGCGTAGGAAACGACGCCGTAGCTCAGCATGAACGGCACGACGCAGGCGCCTGCCCACATCGGGTTGTCGCCGCGAAATTTCATCGCGTATTGGGTGAAGTAAAGCAGGACGACAAAAAACAGTTCGCAGATGACCATGGCGGACAGGCAGAGCGTGAGGAACTCGGGGTTGCGCATGAGGGCCGGCGGCACGAGCGCCTCGGGCACACGGCGCTCTACCCAGGGAAACGTGCCGAGAAGGAGAACGGCCAGGGCCAGCAGGCCGAGGGTTTTGCCGCTCGACCAGCCCCAAGTTTGCACCTGGTAGGCCACGACCATCAGGGCAACCAGGCCGACGGTGAGGATGGCCATGCCGAGGAAATCGTTTTGCGGACGGGGGCCTTCGACCGGCGGGTCGCGCGGCACGGTGAGCGCGGTGATGAGCATGGCCAGCGCGGCCATGGGGACGTTGATCCACAGCACCCAGCGCCACGAAAGCCACAAGGTGAGCGCACCACCCACGACCGGCCCGGCGGCATTGCCAATGGAACAGGTGCCCATCACCAGGCCGAGGGCGAAGCCGCGGTTTTTCTCACCGACGGCGGCGCAGGCGAGGCCGATCATGGCCGGCCACATCAGGGCGGCGCCGACCCCTTGCAGCACGCGGAAGGCGATGATTGAGCCGCCGCTCCAGGCCATGCCGCCGACGAGCGAAGACAGCCCGAAAATGGCCATGCCGAGCAGGAAGATGCGCTTGCGGCCATAGGCATCGGCGAACCGGCCGCCAGTGACCATGAGCACGGCAAAGGCGATGACGTAGCCGTTGATAACCCACTGAACCTGGTCGAGATTGAGATCGTAGTCGCGCTCAAGGGACGGCAGCGCGAGGTCCACCGAGGCAAAATCGAGCGAGATGGCCAGCGAGCCGAGGAATACCGAAAGGTAGATGAAGAAAGGCTTGGGCATGGCGGACGCGGAAGAAGAACTGGAAAACACCAACGAGGCAACCGGCGTAGAAAATAAATTCTGCGAGAGCGCGGCGAGGCTAAGACAACGCGGCGAGGTGGCGCGATGCCAAACGGCGGAATGGGGGATTTCCCCGGTTTAGCCGCCGGCGAAGACCGGGCGGAAGTTGGCCTCGGTGAGGATGCGCGCGACCTCGTCGCGGTGGTCGCCCTGAATTTCGATGCAGCCATCCTTGACGGTGCCGCCGGTGCCGCAGGCGCGCTGGATGGCCTTGGCGAGCTGGGTTTTTTCCGGCAGGCCGATGCCGACAAAGCCCGTGACGACCGTGACCGTCTTGCCGCCGCGGCCGGCCTTTTCGCGAATGATGTCCACGCGGCCACGACTTTTGCGGGTGGCGGTTGATTCCGCAGCCGATTTGGGTGGCGCGGGAGGCGGACTAGGCGGCGCGGGCGGAAGGCCGTCGGTGGTGAGGTTGGCAAAAGGATTATGGCCCGCCAAACCCTGGCCGCCGTCGGTGGGGATGCGCTTGGAACTGCTCATGCGAAGTGTTTTACTGCATTACATAGACCGGGAAGGCAAAGGTAATGGCCTGACGGAATTGGATATGTGCAGGTTCAGCTAGAGCTACCTGTCCACAAGGGATAGTTACCCTATATTTCGCACAATAAACATTATGTCTAATTTAGTTTTCCCTCGTAAAGTGAGTGTTTTTGTCGGGTAAAGCGGCTGAACCACCCTGCCGAGGTTCAGGGACGAAAACGGTGCGGGTATCGGGAAGTTTGCGCCCATTTGATTGACCTAACGCGAGCAGACTATTGAATAAATGGTTATGGCAAAGCCGGTAATCTGGACGGTGGACGACGATCCGGACGTGCTGCGGGCCGTCGAGCGGGATCTGCGAGGCCAATACGGCGACCGGTATAAGGTTATCTCGGCAGATTCCGGCGCTTCCGCGCTTGAGGCCGTCAAGCAATTGAAGCTGCGCAACGAGCCGGTGGCGCTGTTCCTGGTGGACCAGCGGATGCCGCAGATGTCTGGCGTGGAGTTCCTGGAAAAGGCGATTGAGCTCTACCCCGAGGCCAAGCGGGCGCTGCTGACGGCCTACGGGGACACGGATGCGGCGATCCGGGCCATCAACGAGGTGCATGTCGACCATTACCTAATGAAGCCGTGGGATCCGCCGGAGGAGCGGCTCTTCGGCGTGGTGGATGACATGCTGGATGATTGGCAGGCGTCCTACCGCCCGGTGTTTGAGGGGGTGCGGGTGGTCGGGCACCGCTGGTCCCCCCACTCTAGCGAGATTCGCGACTTTCTCGGGCGCAATTTCGTGCCGCACCAGTGGTTGAATGTGGAGACGGACGAGACGGCGAAGCAACTGCTCGACACCGCGGGCGCGGGGCTGGCGTCCTTGCCGCTGGTGGTTTTTTCCGACGGCACCTTCCTGGGCAATCCGCCCACCGCCGAGGTCGCCCGCAAGCTGGGACTGAAAACGAAGGCGGCGGTGGCATTTTATGATTTGGTAGTGGTGGGAGCCGGGCCGGCGGGCCTGGCGGCGGCGGTTTACGGAGCCGCGGATGGCTTGAGCACGCTGCTGGTTGAGCGAGAGGCCCCCGGCGGACAGGCCGGGCGCAGCTCGCGGATAGAAAACTATCTCGGTTTTCCCACGGGATTGAGCGGCTCGGATCTGGCGCGCCGGGCGGTGGCCCAGGCCCGCCGCTTTGGGGTGGAAATACTGGCGCCGCAGGAAGTCAGCCGGGTGCGGATAGAAGGGTCGGCAAAAGTGCTGACGATGGCGGACGGCGTGGAGATCGGCTGCCGGGCGTTGCTCATCGCCACCGGCATCGCGTTTCAAAAACTGGAAATGACGGGAGCAGAACGGCTGAACGGCGCGGGGGTGTATTATTATGCGCCGATGTCGGAGGCGTTTTCGCTGCGGGATGGCGACATCTACATTGTTGGCGGCGCGAATTCCGCGGGTCAGGCGGCGATGTATTTTTCAAAATTTGCCCGCCAGGTCACGATGCTGGTGCGGGGACGCTCGCTGTCGCGCACGATGTCGCAATATTTGGAAACGCAGATTGCCGCGACCAAGAACATCGCGGTCAGGTTAAACTCCAGCGTACTGGCGGTAAACGGGGCGGAACGTTGCGAAAGCATTGTGATTCAGGACAACCAAACCAGCGCGCAAGAGACGGTGGCCGCCAGCGCGCTGCTGATTTACGCCGGGGCGATACCGCGCACCGAATGGCTTGCCGGAGTTGTCGAGCGGGACGCGCAGGGCTACCTGATTTCCGGGCAGCATTTGCTGAAGGACGGGCGCCGGCCAGTGGAGTGGACGGCGGAGCGTGATCCGTTCTACCTGGAAACTAGTGTGCCGGGCATTTTTGTCGCGGGCGATGTGCGCCACCGTTCAGCCAAAGGCATCACCTCCGGAGTTGGCGAAGGGGCGATGGCGGTGAAACTCGTCCACGAATACCTGGGGCTTTCATGAAACTGGACGCAACCACATTGGAGCAACTGCGCCGCGCGCCGATTTTTGCCGGCCTGGGGGATCCACCGCCGGCGTGGCTGGAGGCGGGGGAAATTGTGGAGGTGCCCGCGGGAACCATCCTGGCGCGGGAGGGGGAGCGGACGGGATACTTGCATGTGCTGCTGGAAGGCGAAGTGCGCATCACCCGGACCTACGACAACCAGGAAGTGCTGATGGCGGTGGGCAAGCCGGTCAACCACTTCGGCGAGCTGCCGTTCCTGCTGGACGCGGCGTGGTTCTCCACGTGCTGGGTGGCCAAGCCGGCGAAATTTTACCGGTTCGACGAGGCGACATTCTGGAAGATGCTGGCGGACTCGCCCACGGTGGCGCGGGAAATTTTTCGCATGGCGGCCTTGCGGATGCGCAATGTGGAGGGCTATTCGCAGCAGCGGGAGAAGCTGGCCTCGCTGGGGACGATGGCGGCGGGCCTGGCGCACGAGTTGAACAATCCGGCGTCGGCGGCGCGGCGGGCGGCCGCGCACCTGCGGCTGACGACGGACAAGGTGCAAGAGCATATCTGCCACTTGTCGGAGATTCTGGACCATGACAATTGGGCGCAGGTGATGGAGGCGACGCAAGACGCGGAAGCGCGGCTGGCCAAGGCTCCCGTGCTCGGCCACCTGGAGCGCAGCGACCGGGCGGAATCGCTGGCAACGTGGCTCGCGGTCAACGGGATTGGCAATGGCTGGGAACTCGCACCGACGTTGGTGAGCGCGGGTCTGGATATTGCGTGGCTGGAGGCCTTGGTGGAGAAGCTGCCGACGGCGAGCCGGGGCGATGCGCTGGGCTGGGTGGAGGCGCGCCTGAATTTGAAATTGCTGCTGGGGGAGATTGAGCAAAGCACCGGGCGAATTGCGGAACTGGTCAAGGCCGTCAAATCGTATTCCTACATGGATCAGTCGCCGATGCAGAAGGTGGACGTGCACGAAGGCATCGAGAGCACGTTGACGATGCTGGGCCACAAATTGAAGAACGTGACGGTGGTGCGGTCGTTTGACCGTTCCATCCCGCCCATCATGGCCTACGGCAGCGAACTCAACCAAGTGTGGACGAACCTCATTGATAACGCGATTGATGCGGTGAATGGCAAGGGCAAGATCTGTGTCGGCACCAGCCTGGAACACAATCAACTTGTGGTAGAAATTGTGGACAATGGGCCCGGCATACCGCCGGAAGTGCAGGCGCATCTGTTCGAGCCGTTTTACACGACGAAGCCGGTGGGCGCGGGCACGGGGCTGGGCCTGATCATAAGCAACCGCATCGTGGCGGACCGGCACGGCGGCGAAATCGAGTTCGAATCCCGCCCGGGCGAAACCCGCTTCAAGGTCCGGCTCCCCGTCGGCGGCGGGTAACGAAATTAGTTCAAAACGCGGGAACTGGTGATGACTTTGGAGCCGTCCTTGAGTTCCTGTTCCTGGGTGACGGGCGCGGAACCGGGCTGCTGCAAATCGGGGGAGCTGAGCGTGGGATGATTGATGGAGTTGGGCGCGGGGATGTTGGAAACATCGGGATGGCTGCGCTCCATGGATTTGATTTCGCCATTGGGGCTGATCATCTGCGGGGCAACCATGCCGCCGGAATGGACCTGGCTGGTGGACGCCGGGCGCAGGCCGTTGCCGTCGCCAAAGTCAAACAAGGCGGGGGTGTTGACGAGGGCGCCGCCGGAGCCGGAGCCGTCCGCGCCGGAGCCGGCATGGGTCACGGGCAGGCCGGGTTCGTTGGAGCGGGAGGAGCGGAATTCGTAGCGGTTGATGTCCTGAAGGGAAAGCTCCTGGCTGGTGGGCGAGGAATTGGCGGAACTGGCGGTGCCGGTGTGGAGGATCCAGGTGTCGCTAAACTTGGGCGAGCCGGACGGGTGCTGCCATTCGCTGTAGTTGGTGTAATGGCTGAGGCTGGATTGCTGGCCATTGAGGGCGCCCATGTCGGGCTCGCGCATCTCGGGCTGGTCCATCATTTTGAGGTCGAGGGTGCGGGATTGGGGGAAGGCGGTGCGCCAGTCATAGGGGCCCTGCATGCCGTTGAACGAGCTCATTTTGGTGTCGTAGGTGCCCATGGTGATGCGCTGGCCGTTGACGCTTTGGTCGAGGTTGGGCTGCCGGGCGTTCCACGACTGGCCGAAGGTGCCGGAAGACTGGGTGGGCGCGAACTGGGAGTTTTGCTGGGTCATGTTGAGGGGCCGCACCTGGGCGTGCGCGGCCACCGCCGCGAGTCCGGCAAAAGCCAGGACGGCGGCAACGCGGAGGGCGCGACCCGGGGCGGGGGGCAACATGGGAAGGCAGTGTAGGCAAATTCGGGGGCATTTGGCAACTCGGTTCGCGGGAGGCGAGTGTGAGGGGTGGTTTTTTGAGGAGGGGCCCTACCCTGCCATACCGGACGGGTTTGGACGGACAAACGCGGTTTTCGGTTTCCCTTTGCGGGAAAATCGCGTTTCATCAGCGGGTGCAAACATACCTGGACCTGCTCCGGCTGGTGCGTGACCGCGGCGAAGAGCGCCGCGACCGCACGGGCGTGGGGACGAAGAGCGTCTTCGGCGCGCAGGCGCGGTATGACCTGCGCGAGCGTTTCCCGCTGTTGACGACGAAGAAGGTGCACTGGAAATCCGTAGTGTATGAGCTGCTGTGGTTTTTGCGCGGGGAGACGAACGTGAACTGGCTGCGCGAGCGCGGCGTGAGCATCTGGGACGAATGGGCGGACGCGAACGGGGAGCTCGGGCCAGTTTACGGCTACCAGTGGCGGCACTGGCCGGCGCGCGACGCGGGGGAGATTGACCAGATCGCGCGGCTGGTGGAGGCGTTGAAAAAGAACCCGACCTCGCGGCGGCACATCGTCACCGCGTGGAACCCGGCGGACGTGGACCGCATGGCGCTGCCACCGTGCCACGCGCTGTTCCAGTTTTATGTTTCGACGAAGGGAGAGCTGAGCTGCCAGCTCTACCAGCGCAGCGCGGATTTGTTCCTCGGCGTGCCGTTCAACATCGCGTCGTATGCGCTGCTGACGCTGATGGTGGCACAAGTATGCGGCTTACAGCCGGGGGAGTTCGTGCATACCTTCGGCGACTTGCATTTGTATTTGAACCACCGCGAACAAGTGGAGACGCAACTGGCGCGCGTGCCGCGGGCGCTGCCGCGCGTGCGACTAAACCCAGAGGTGAAGACGCTGGAGGATTTCCGCTTTGAGGACTTTGAATTGATCGACTACGACCCCCACCCCGGCATCAAGGCGCCGATAGCGGTTTGAGATTGCCATGCCCACGACCTGGAAAGCCATTGCCGCGCTCGCGGAGAACCGCGTCATCGGCGCCGGCGGGAAAATCCCCTGGCGGCTGCCGGAGGATCTGAAGTTCTTTAAGGAAAAGACACTGGGGCATACGGTGGTGATGGGGCGAAAGACCTGGGACTCACTGGGAAAGCCGCTGCCGGGGCGGCGGAATGTGGTGGTGTCGCGCAAATTACCGCCGGGCGAAAAGAGTCTGCCCGGTGCGGTGGTGGTGCCGAGTTTGGAGGCGGTGGAGGCGCTGCCGACGCAGGGGGAGGTGTGGGTGATTGGCGGCGCGGAAATTTATGCGCTGGCGCTGCCACGCTGCGCGGAACTTTATTTGACGCAGGTATGCGGCAAGCCGGATGGCGACACATTCTTTCTGCTTTACGAAAACCAGTTCGCAGCGGTGGAGACGCTGCGCGAGACACCGGAATTTAAAATCGTGCGGTATGTTCGAAAGAGCCCGTCGTCATGAAATCCCACCGCCAGGAACTGTGGTTTAACCTGCCCGCACGGAGGGCGTATGTGAACATTACCGGGCAGGTGCAAGAGGCGGTGCGGAAAAGCAGTGTGAAGGAAGGGCTGTGTCTCGTGAATGCGATGCATATTTCGGCGAGCGTGTTTATCAATGACGACGAGCGCGGGCTGCACGCGGATTTTGAGAAATGGCTGGAGAAGCTGGCGCCGGAAAAGCCGCACGACCAATACCGCCACAATGAAACCGGCGAGGACAACGCGGACGCGCACCTGAAGCGGACGATCATGGGCCGCGAGGTGGTGGTGGCGATTACAGCCGGGCAGCTCGACTTTGGGCCGTGGGAGCAGATTTTCTACGGCGAGTTTGACGGGCGGCGGGACAAGCGCGTGCTGGTGAAAATCATCGGCGAGTAGCGCTGGGCGATTATCCGCATGGAGGCGGGCCGGGCGCGGCGCCCGATGGCGAGCGGATTTTCACCGAGGGTTAAGTTTGACAAGTTTCAGGGCATGGAGAGATTCCTTGGGGAATGCCGAAGGTTGCGTTGGCGAGCAGCCCGGCAAATGGTTTGCGAGTTCCCCCACCCCATGAAAAAAATCCTACCCCTGTTCATGCTTTTTCTCGGCGCGATGGCTTCGGCCAAAGCCCAACGGCAAGTCACCGACGTAACGTCGGGGTGGAAATTCATCCTGCAGGACGTGGCGCCGGACGCGGCGGCGACGTCATGGCAGAGTGTTTCCGTGCCCCATACCTGGAACAACCTGGACGGGCAGGACGGCTCCACACCGGGCGCGATCCCGCGGCCCAGCGAACGCGGGGGCGCCGATTATTACCGTGGCGTGGGCTGGTATGATTGCCCGCTCGACATCCCGGCTGCATGGCAGGGACGACGGGTGTTCATTCGATTCGAGGCGGCGTCGGAAATAGCGACGGTTTACCTCAACGGCCAGCAGATCGGCGAGCACCGCGGTTCGTTTACGGCCTTTTGCATCGAGTTGACGCCCAACCTAAAATTCGGGCAGCCGAACGACCTGCGCGTGCGCGTGGATAATTCGGTCACGCGCGCGATTGCGCCCCTGGGAGGCGATTTCAATCTGGATGGCGGCATTTACCGGCCGGTGCATCTGATCGTGACGGATCCGGTGTGCGTGACGCCGCTGGATTATGCCTCGCCCGGAGTTTACCTGACGACGCTGGCACTTAATGACAAAGCGGCCCAGGTGGAAATTCGAACCCTGGTTTCCAATGGGTCGTCCAAGCCGGTTTCGACGGAGATTGTCACGGAAATCAAGGACGCGGCCGGCCAGACGGTGGCGACAAACAGCACCGCGCTGGCGCTGCCGGCGGATGCCGCGCCGCAGCAAGTGGTGCAAACCGTGAGCATTGCGACTCCGCACCTGTGGAACGGGCGCAAGGATCCCTATCTTTATTCCGCGAGCGTGCGGGTGGAGCGCGACGGGCAGCCGGTGGACGAAGTGGACCAGGCGCTTGGCGTGCGCACGGTGCAGATCACCGATGAGCAGGGATTTTTGCTGAACGGGCAGCCGTATCCGATTCACGGGATTGACCGCCATCAGGACCTCAAAGATCACGGGTGGGCGCTGAGCCAGGCCGACCACGACCGGGACATGCAAATGATTCTGGACATGGGGGTGACGGCCATCCGGCTCGCGCATTATCCGCAGAGCGAGTATTTCCACAGCCTGTGCGACCGCAGCGGCGTGCTGTTGTGGAACGAAGTGCCGTTCGTCAACTTCGTGCCGGACGCGAAGGACAACCCGAGCAATCCGTCGGCAGCGACGCAGGCGTTCACGGCAAATCTCCTGCAGCAGATGCACGAAATGATTTCGCAGCGCTATAACCATCCGGCGGTGGCATTCTGGGGTTTGTTTAACGAGCTGGCCAACGGGACGAACGACCAGGTGGCGCTGCCGATCGTGCAGAAACTGAATGCGCTGGCGCACCAGCTGGACCACACGCGCATCACGGTGGCCGCGTCGAACCACCTCGGGAACAAAACCAATTTCGTGCCGGACCGCCTCTGCTACAATATTTACCCGGGCTGGTATTCGACGTTCGAGGCGGGCGACCTCGCGAAGTTGGTGGACCAGCGTTTCGCGGAGCAGCACGACCACCGGATTGGTCTCAGCGAGTATGGCGCGGGCGCGAACCCGGCCCAGCACCAGGAAGGCACGTTGACGCAGCCCAAGGCGAACAACGGCCCGGTGCATCCGGAGGAATGGCAAGCCTACGTGCACGAGCGCGATTGGGCGGAAATCCAGGGCAACCCCAAGCTTTGGGGCACTTTCATGTGGGTGATGTTTGACTTCGCGAGCGACGGGCGCCGCGAAAGCATCCAGATGGGAATCAATGACAAGGGGATGGTCACGCAGGACCGGCAGATCAAGAAGGACGTCTATTATTTTTACCAGGCGAATTGGACGGACACGCCGATGGTTTACCTCACGTCGCGGCGGTTGGTGCAGCGCACGCTCGCGCAGACGGACATCAAGGTGTATTCGAACTGTCCGGAGGTGGAACTGTTGCTCAATGGCAAGTCCCTCGGCAAGGTGGCGCCCGACACGTTCAAAGTCGCAAAGTGGAGCAACGTCACGCTCCAGCCGGGCGTGAACGACGTGGTGGCGGTGGGCACGGGCGGGACAAAGGAAGTCCGCGACACCTGTCAATGGACCCTGACGCCGGCGGTGGCGACGCCGTGATTGCACGGAGCGCCGGCAACTTCTAGTGCTTGAACATCTTCGGCGCGTGGGGCGGCGGCGTGTAATACGGCGTGGTCGGGGCAGCGGCTTCGCTGAAAAAGCCCTGATAAAGGCCGAGGAAGAGCGTCGCCCCGGCGAGGAGGCCGAGGGTGACGCGGCTCCAGGGCGTGGGTGCGCGCGGCAGGTCGGCGGGCAGACTTTGGGACGAGCCGGAGAGGCCGGAGGGGCGGAAGAGCGCTTCGCGAATCCAGCCGAAGTAGTAATAAATGGAAATGACCACACCGACGATGGCCACCAGCAGCAGCTTGTAAAGATGCGCCTCGAACGCCGCAAAGAAGAGCAGGAGCTTGGCGATGAATCCGGCCAGGGGCGGGATGCCCGCGAGCGAGCCGAGGCCGATGGCCAACACCCCGCCGAGGAACGGCTGGCGCTGGCCGAGGCCGATGTAATGTTCGAGTTCCTGAGTTTCATCCTGCGGTCCGGCCACGTGGGCCATCACGCCGAAGACGGCCATCGAGCCGAGCAGGTAGGTGAAGAGGTAGAACAGCACCGCGCCCACGGCCCAGGAAACGGAGGGAGTGCTGACTGCGGCAATGACGCCCAGCAGCAGGTAACCGGCGTGAGCTATGCCGGAGAGCCCCATCACGCGCTTGACGTTGCGCTGCGTGAGCGCGGCGAGGTTGCCGAAGAGAATGCTGAGCACCGCGAGCGTGGACAGCAAGGGGATGACGACGTTGTCCGCGAGCGGCAGGAAGGGGCCCGTGACGAGGTTGAGCAGGACGAAAAAGCCGGCGGCCTTGGAGGCGACGGCGAGCAGCGCGGTGGTGGGCGTGGGCGAGCCTTGATAAACGTCGGGCACCCAGATCTGAAACGGCACGACGGCGATTTTAAAGGCGATGCCGCAGAGCACGAGAACCGCGCCAATCACGACCAGGGGGTCGTGGGAATGGTAGAAGATATACTGGCCCAGCACGGCGAAGTTCATGGCGTCGGGCGACGGGATGACCGGGTGCGGGCCGGGAGTGCCGGCGACACCATAGAGCAGCACGATGCCGAAAAGCAGGATGGCCGAACTAAGCGCGCCGAGGATAAGGTATTTCAGGCCGGCCTCGAGCGAGAGCGGGCTGGGCCGGCAATAGGCGACGAGGACGTAGAAGCCCACGGTCACTGTCTCCAGCGCGACGAACAAGAGCACGAACTGCGCGCTCTGCACGAGGAGCATCATGGCCGCGGTCACCACCAGCACGAGATGGTAATACTCGATCTGGGGAAGCGACTGGCGTTGAAAATACAGCTTAGCGAGATAGCAGACGACGACCGAGGTGAGCAGAATGAAAACACGCCCGGCTTCGCCCATCGGGGTAAGCACCACCAACCCGTCGAAGAAGGTGTTTTCGTTGAAGGCCTGGGTCAAGGGGTCGGTGCCCTCGGCGACAAGCGAGCCTAGCAGGCCGATGAGGACAAGCAACTGGCCGAACACGGCGACGCGCGGGATGAGGTCGTGCCGCGCCTTCGGCAACACGATTTCCAGCCCGAGCAGCAGCAGCGCAATCAGGCCGAGGGTGATTTCGGGCCAGAGGACAAGCCACTGGTTCGTGTCGGTAATAGCCTGCAGGTTTTGCTGGAAAAGCGAAGTCATCGTCGGAAAAGGCGAAAAAAATTAAAGATTACCGCATGGCGGAGGCGGACACCGCGGCTTTTAGGGCTTCGCCCCGTTCCGTCGGCGAAGTCTGCATTTCTTCCGCAGCCGGCTGATTGTGGTACAGTTCGGGCAGCGAGGCGTTGATGCCCCGGGTGATGGCGGCGGGCCAGAAACCCACAAACATCAGCACGCCCAGCAGGAGGATCGCGGGCAGGCGCTCATGGAGGCGGATGTCCGGCAGCGGGCGGTCGAAGAGCGGCTGAAAGGCGGGCGTGGGCTGGCCGAAGAAAATATGCGAGACGGCACGCAGGCCGTAAATCGCGGAAATAATGACGCCCAGCGCCGCGGCGACGACCATCCACGGCTGGTATTCCCAGAGCGCAATGAAGACCGAAAACTCGCCCCAGAAATTGGCGAAGCCCGGCAGGCCCACGCTGGCCAGCGTGGCGGCGACGAAAAAGCCGGAGAGCAGGGGCGCCTTCTGGCACAGGCCGCCCATCGCGCCGAAGTCGTAGGTTTGGGTGCGCTGGTAAATGGCGTCGCCGAGGAGGAAGAGCACGGCCACGGAAAGGCCGTGGGCGAACATGAGCAGCACGGCTCCGCCGACGCCCAACATGCTCATGCAGACGATGCCGAGGAAAATGTAGCCCATGTGCATCACCGAGCTGTAGCCGACCATGAGTTTGAGGTCGCGCTGGGCGATGGTGACCGCGCCAATGATGACGATGTTGCCGAGCGCCAGCCACGCGAGCACGGAGTTCCAATGAGCGGCACCGAGCGGGACCAGCGGCACGGCGATTTGCAAGAGGCCGTAGAGGCCAAACTTTTTCAGCACGCCAGCGTGCAACATGGCGGCGGGCGCGGGCGCGGCGGCATAGCCGGTGGGCGCCCAGGTGTGGAAGGGCCACAGGGAAACGAGTATGCCAAAGCCGAACAGCAGCAGGGCGTAAATTTTATACTGCGCGTGCAGGCCCAGCGCGCCATTGGCAATCGCGTAGCCAAGATCCACGAGGCTGAAGCTGGTGGCGTCGCTCAGCAGATAGAGCGCAATGAGGCCAAGGAGCGAGAGCATCGCCCCAAGGGTCAGGTAGATGGTCATTTCCATCGCCGCCGAACGCCCACCGGGGCCGCCCCACCAGCCGATGAGAATAAACGTCGGGATGAGTGCGAACTCGTGGAAGAAGTAAAAGTAAAAGACGTTCACCGAGGCAAACACGCCCATCAGCCCGGACACCATGAATAAGAGCAGGCCGAGATAGGCGTTTTTGCGGTCCACCGGTGAATACATGGCGTAGCCGCCGGCGGCGAGGCCGACCACCCCGGCGAGCACGAACAGCGGCAGGGACACGCCATTGAGGCCCAGCGTGAGATTGATGCCAAAGCGGCTGAGCCCGGTGTCATAATTGCCGCGAAAGATGTATTCCGACAAACCGTTGACGTAACCCGAGCCGATATACCAGGCATAGAATCCCGCGGCGGCGGGCAGGAAAAAGCCGAGCCACGCGACGGCACGTGCAAGGGCCACGGGCAGGCGGTCGCCACCGACCAGCAGCAGCAGCCCCGCGAGGAACGGCACGCCTATCGCCAACGGCAGCAAAAGTAGTTCGCAAGTCATGTCAGTTAAAAAGGAGGGGTGCAGGCGTTTACAGCCAGCCGACGGCGTAGGCCCAGAAGAGGATCACGCCAGCGAGGAACCAATAGACGTAGGCATGGAGGTCGCCGACGTAGGAGCGCTTGAGGAGCGAGCCCGTCAGCCCGGCGACGCCGCCGGTGCCCCAGACGCAGCAGAGTTTGATGAAGAGGTTATCGAGCAGGCCGAGGATGTCGCAGATGCGCTGCTGCACCTTCGCGACATACCAGTCGTAAAAGTCGTCAAACCAGCCGTGGCGTTCGAGCACGTGGTAAACGCGGGGGTCTTTCGCGGCGACGGGGTCGCCATCCTTCGCGCGTCCATAAAAGTAATAGGTAAAGACGATGGCGATGACGGCGAGCGTGACATCCACGATTTCCATCGGGTGGCCGAGGTTGGCCTGCTCAATGCCCCTGGAGATGGGATCAAAGCTCTCCATGAAGACCTGGACGCATTGGGTGGGCATGAGCCAGGTCATCTGACCGCCATCCCAGACCCAACCGTAAACAACCCAGCCGGCGGTAAGGGAGAGGAAGCCGAGGACGATGAGCGGGATGGTCATGAACGCGCTGCTTTCATGGGCGTGCGCGGCGTGTTCGCTCCGGGGCTGCCCGAGGAAGACGACGAAGAACATGCGGCCCATGTAGAGGGAGGTGCAGACCGCGCCAAAGAGCACGAGGCTGTAAACGCCGTAAAACAGTGTGCCGTCGCTGGCGCCGCGGAGGAAGGCCGCGGATATGATCGTGTCCTTCGAGTAGGAGCCGGAGAAGAACGGAATCGCGCAAATGGCCAGCGAGGCGAGGGCAAAGGTGACGGCGGTGACGGGCATGCGGCGCAGGAGGCCGCCCATTTTGTAGATGTCCTGCTCGTGGTGGCAGGCGTGAATGACGGAGCCGGCGCCGAGGAAGAGCGTGGCCTTGAAGCACGCGTGCATCGTCATGTGAAACAGCGCCAGCCCCGGATAGCCGAGGCCGATGGCGGTGGCCATGTAGCCGAGGTGCGAGAGCGTGGAATAGGCGAGGCTCTTCTTGATGTCCGTCTGCCCGAGGGCGCACAGGCCGGCGAAAGCGGTCATGGCCGCCCCACTCCACATGATCCAATCGAGGGTCGGCCCGGGCAGGAGGTTGAACACGCGGGCCATCAGGTAAATGCCGGCGGCGACCATGGTGGCGGCGTGGATGAGCGCGGACACGGGCGTCGGGCCGGCCATGGCGTCCGTCAGCCACACTTGCAGGGGGAACTGCGCGCTTTTGCCGACAAAGCCGCACATGATCAGAAAGCCGATGCCGATGGCGGCGGTGGTGTGGGCGAAGGATGGGGCAATATACGCGAGCTTTTGCAAATCCACGGTGCCGTAAAAGTGGTAGCACCAGACGATGCCGAGGATGAAGCCGAAGTCGCCAATACGGTTGACGATAAAAGCCTTCCGCGAGGCCATGTTGGCGAAGTCGGTCTTGTAATAGTGCGCGATGAGCATGTAGGAGCTGAAGCCGACCAGCTCCCAGAAGACGAAGAGCATCACCAAATTGTCGGCCAGGACGATGCCGAGCATCGAGAACATGAATATGGAGAGGCCACCGAAGAACCGGCCCTGGGCCTCGTCCTCATCCATGTAGCCGACGCTAAATAGCTGGATCCAACTGGCGACGAACGACACGACCATGAGCATCACCGCCGCCTGCCGGTCGAAGTAGTAGCCCATCGAGTAGGTGAAATTGCCAAAGGTCAGCCAGTTCCAGGACAGATGGATGGTCGTGCCGTCCCACTTGAGCAGCACATAGAGCGACAGCGCCATGATGGCAAAGCCGGTGCCCACGGAGACGCACTCCGCCAGCGCGCCGCGCCGCCGCAGGAACAGCATGATGATGGCTGCCGAGGCCAGCGGCAGCAGCAGAATCACGGTGAAGAGGAGGGAGAAATTCATGGACAGGCGAAAGACAGGGCTAGTTTTTCAGGAAGTTGAGCTGGTCCACCTGCACGCTGTGGCGGCGGCGGTAGAGCGCGACGATGATGGCCAGGCCGACGGCGACTTCCGCCGCGGCGACAGTGATGATGAAGAATACGAACAGCACCCCGTCCATCGTGCCGTTGAAGCGCGAGAACGCCACCAGTGCGAGGGTGGCGGCGCTAAGCATCAGCTCAAGGCACATGTAGATGACGAGCACGTTGCGGCGCAGGAGCACGCCGGCAAAACCGATGGCAAACAGGACGCTGGCGACGGCCAGGTAGGCTTGTAATCCGGGAGTCATGGAGTGCGTATAAAAATAAGTTTAGCGCGGAGGCTGGTTGGGCGCGGGCGCGGGCGGCGGCAACCGTTTGCTCAAGACGATGACGCCGACCATGGCGATGAGGAGCAGGAAGCCCGTGACCTCGAATGGCAGCATGTAGCGCGAGAACAGGCCGATGCCGAAGGCCTTGGCGGTGGTGGCGAAGGCAAGCGGGTTGTTGTCCGGCGGCATGAGCGGCGCCTCCGCGGGCGGCGTAACGGTAAGCGGAAACTGGCCCGCAAGCCAGATGGCCCCGACGACCAGGAGGATGGCCGAAACGATACCCAGAAGCAGATTGAAGCCATGCACCATGGGCCGGTGGCGGTCGCCGGTGTCGAGCAGCATGATGATGAAGAGGAACAGCACCATGACGGCGCCAGCGTAAACGATCACCTGCAGCGCAAAGAGGACATAGGCGTTCAAAAGCAGGAACATCGCCGCGATGCCGACAAAAGCGACAATCATGCCCATCGCGCTGTTCACCGTGTCGCGGCTGAGGACGACATAGAGCGCGGACACAATCGTCAGCAGCGAGAAGAAGTAGAAGAAAAAGGTGGCCATGGCGGCGAAAGCGGGAGGAGCGGCAGTGGAGAAAAGTTTGGGCGGTTGGCGCAGGGTGGTTTAGTGGTGATCCCCGCCGTCGGCGTGGGCCTTTTCGGCGGCGAGTTTTTTGTCCCACTTCAGGTAGGGGTCGGGGCGGGTGCCACCGAGCTCGTAAAGCTTTTGCTTGTTGTGGATCATGCCCTGGCGGCTGGTGCCGGTGATGGAGTAGACGTCCTGAAGCCAGATGGCCTCCTCGGGGCAGACCTCCTCGCACAGGCCGCAGTAGATGCAGCGGAGCATGTTGATCTCGAATTCCTGCGGGGCCTTTTCGACATGGGCCTCCGGGTCGGTGGAGGGAATCGAGCCGGGGGTGATGCGGATGGCCTTGGGCGGGCAGACAAATTCGCAAAGCTGGCAAGAGACGCATTTTTCGCGGCCATTGGGGTCCTTGACCAGCGTGGGCGCGCCGCGGTAGCCGGCGGGGATGGCCGGGCGCTGCTCGGGGTATTCGAGCGTCACTTTGCGGCGGAACATGTTGAAGAAGGTGATGCGCAGTCCGCCGAGCACCTGCGGCAAATAGGTGCGTTCCCAAAAAGTAAGGGGTTTGCGTTCGAGGACTTTGGCCATGGCGGGTGCGGTTAAAGTTGCGGATTAGAGATTCGGGAACAGGGCGAACAAAAGCAGGTAAACGAACAGGTTGGCCACGCTGAGCGGCAGCAGGGTGTTCCAGCCGAGCTTCATGACCTGGTCGTAGCGGAAGCGCGGGACCGTCCAGCGCACCCAGACAAACAGGAACACGAAGAAAAAGACCTTCCCAAAAAACCAGAGCAGGGAAAGCGCGGTGCCCAGCCAGTTGTGCGGCCAGGGATCGGCAATCCCGGGAAAGAAATTCCAGCCGCCAAGGAACAACACCACGAAGACAGCCGAACCGATGGTGACGTGGGCGTATTCGGCCAGGAAGAAAATGCCGAACTTGAAGCTGCCGTATTCAGTATGGAAGCCGCCGACGAGGTCGGTTTCCGATTCCGCCATATCGAACGGCAGGCGGTTCGTCTCGGCAAAGATGCAAACCAGGAAGATGAGCGCCGAGACCGGCTGCCAGATGGCGAGCCAAAGGCCTTGCTGGGACTGCACGATGTCGAACAAGTTGAGCGCGTGCGCCGCGCCGGGGTGGCTGGACCACAGGAACACCGGCAGGAGGGACAGGGCCATGGCCAGCTCGTAGGAAATCAACTGGGCCGAGGCGCGGATGCCGCCCATAAACGGGTATTTGCTGTTCGACGACCAGCCCGCCAGCACGATGCCGTAAACGCCGAGCGAACTGATCGCGATGATGAAGAGCAGGCCGATGTCGAGATCCGCCAGCACCAGCGGATGGGCCACGCCGTTCACCCAGTAAATGCCGAAAGGCAGCACGACGCAGGTGGTGAGCGCGGGCACGAGCGAAAGCAGCGGCGCGAGCACGTAGTAAAACTTTTTGACGTGGCCGGGCGTGACCTCCTCCTTGAAGAGGAACTTCAGGCCATCCGCCGCCGGCTGCATGAAACCGCCGCGGCGCAGGATGGTGCCGAGAATGGGAATGACCGCCAGGAAGGGCATTTGCGTGCGGTTCGGGCCGGGGCGGTTCTGAATCCAGCCGCAAACCTTGCGCTCCAGCAGCACGACGTAGGCGCAGACCGTCATCAAAACAACGATGACAACCAGCGCGGCGACGACGCGGAAAAGGAATTCTTCAAGGCCGGGACTCATGGATAATAATAAGGCAAAAGGTTAGCCGGTTTTGACGGCGGTGAGCGCTTTCGGGTCGAAATGCAGCGAGGCGCCCTCGGGAAATGGCACATGGGCCCAGGCGGAGGCGTCAAGCACGCGGCCCAGGCCGCCAAGGCCGCCCCACGTCCAGCCGGCCAGTTGGGGGATTTTTGCCGCCAGCGTTTGCCAAAGAGCCTCAGGAGAGACAGCGGCCGCGGTTGTGCCGCTGACGCGTGCCAGCACCCGCGCGAGCAACTGGGCGTCGGGAACCGTGCCCGCCGGGCCCGGCACCGCCTGGAAAAACCGCTGCACGCGCCACTGCTGGTTGACGAAGCTGCCGGTCTTTTCAAACACCGTCAGCCCCGGCAGGACGACCTGCGCGAGGTCGCTCGACCGGTTGGCGTACGTGCCGAGGTAGATGACCTGCACCTTTTGTATCTGGGCGTCGGGGAAGCCCAGCACGGAGAGGTCTTCGTGGACGACGAAAAGCGTCTTGATCGCGCCTGACGCGACTTTGGCGCGCAAGTCGGCCAAACCGCCCGGCGGCTCCTTGAGCAGTCCCGCAAGGAAAGCACCACGCAAGTTCGGGGTGCCGTCGTTGGAGATGAGCAGGCCGTCGCTCGCGCGCTGGTGTTGCGCGAGGAAAACCGGGCCGGGTTCGAGGCCGATGATTTGGCGCAGGAGAAATTGCTCCTCGAGGCTGCTGTGCGCGGAGGCGAGATACCCCACCCCACCCGCCTTCAACAACTCGGCGGTGCGTGCGAGGGCGGCATCCGCCGTGGTCTTGCAATTGTCCACCGCGAAGAAATCAATGCGGTTCGCGGACTCGACGGGCTTGAACAACTCGCGGCCGGAGTCGGACATCCAGCAGTCGTTGACGGCGTCGTTGTCGCGCGGGGTGATGCGGTAGATTTTGCCTTCGCGGCTCCAAACGGAGGTGTTCACGCCGACGCTGCTCTCGGTGCAGATGCTCGGCGTGGGCTTGAGGAACCAGACGCGCATCTTGAACCGGAAATCCGTGCTGGTCAGCGCGCCGACCGGGCAGATGTCCACGGTGTTGAGCGAGTAATTGTTGGCCAGTTCCTTGCCCGGGTAGCAGGTAAGCGTGGAATGACTGCCACGGTCAATGAAGCCGAGCACCGGGTCCTTCACGATCTCATCGCAGAAACGCACGCAGCGGGAGCAGAGGATGCAGCGCTCGTCATCAAGCGTGACGCGCGGGCCGAGTTGCGTGCGCTTGGGCTTGACGTTCTTCTCCTCGACAAAGCGGCTGTAACCGCGGCCGTAGTCGGTAGCAAATTCCTGGAGTCGGCACTCGCCGGCCTGGTCGCAAATTGGGCAATCCAGCGGGTGGTTGACGAGGAGGAACTCCATCACGCCCTGCTGGCAGTCCTTGACCAACGGGGTGTTGGTGCGGACGTTGAGGCCATTGGTGCAATTGGTGGTGCAGGCGACCGCAGGCTTGGGCCCCCAGCCGATCTTCGCCTTGCCGTCGGCTTCGAGCACGGGCTGGCCGGTGGCGCGATCCTTGAGCGGCATGCCCGTCTCGACGAGGCACATGCGGCAGTTGCCCGCGACCGTCAGCTTCGGGTGGTAGCAATAATGCGGCACCTCGATCCCGAACTGCTGGAGCGCGTCAATCAGGTTGGCCCCGGCGGGAACCTGGAGGTCGCGGCCGTCCACGGTGATGGTGACGAGATTGGGCATGGGACGATTAAGAAAGGTAAAAGGAGAAAGAGGGAAATAAATTTACACGAGGCGGAAGCCCTTGCGGCCATTCGCGGCGTGGTCAGCGGGATGCTCGCGGGCCTGGATTTGCGCGCGGATTTTGGCCTCCCACTCGTCGCGGAACTTGGGCACGTTGCTCTGGCAGGGCCACGCGACGGCCTCGCCATGGGCGCAGATGGTGCGACCGGCAACCTGGTCGGCAATATTCTTGACGAGGTCGGCGTCCTCCAGGCGACCTTCCCCGGCACAAACGCGGGTGGTGATTTTGTTGAGCCAGAGGGAACCTTCGCGGCAGGGCGTGCACTGGCCGCAGCTTTCGTGGGCGTAAAAGGCGTTGAGGTTGGCGAGCGCCTCGACCATGTCGGTCGTGTCGTCCATGACGATCATGCCGCCGGTGCCCAGGCCGGTGCCGCAGGCGGTGAAGCTGTTGGCGTCGAGCGGAATATCGAGCACGCCCCATTCCGCCGGCGAACCGTCGGGCAATTTGACTTTGAATTTTTCTCCGAGGCGCAGGACCTTGGTCGAGGAACCGCCGGGGATGATGGCCTTGAACTCGCGCCCGGGGAGCGGGCCGCCGCAAAAGTCGTAAAGCAGATCGCGGATGGTGGCCTTGCCCGCTTCGATTTCCCAATAGCCGGGCTTGCTGACATGGCCGCTGACGCCCCAGATGTGGGTGCCGCTGTCGCCAGGCGCGCCGATTTTGGTGAACTCCTTGCCGCCCATGTCGAGCACGTGCTTCACCTGGCAGAGCGTCTCGACGTTGTTGACGATGGTCGGGCAATTGTAGAGGCCAAGGACGGCGGGAAAATAGGGCGGCTTGATGCGCGGATAGCCGCGCTTGCCCTCGAGCGATTCGATGAGGCCCGTCTCTTCGCCGCAAATGTAGCAGCCCGCGCCGCGGTGCATGACGACCTCGACCGAGTAGCCGGAGCCGAGAATGTTGTCGCCGACAAAGTTTTTTGCACGGGCTTCCTCGATGGCGCGTTCGAGGATTTTGAAGCCATGCACCATTTCGCCGCGGATGTAAATGAACGCCTGCTTCGCCTGGATGGCATAGGCGGAAAGGACAACGCCCTCGATAAGCTGATGCGGATCCTTATACATGATCTGCCGGTCCTTGAAGGTGCCGGGCTCGGATTCGTCGGCGTTGCAAATCAGGTAAACGGGTTTGCCGGATTTGCGGTCAAGGAAACTCCACTTGACGCCGCAGGGGAAGCCCGCCCCACCCCGCCCGCGCATGCCCGAGTCCTTGACCTCCTGGCAAAGTTCCTCCGGCTTGCGCTGGATGTGCTTGCGCAGCACCTCATAGCCGCCGTTGCGCAGGTAGCAGTCAATGTCCGTGGTATAGCCCGGCTCGTCCACGTGACGGTAAATGATGCGGCGTTCCTGGATGGGCATGACGAAAAAAAGTTAAGGTGGCCGGGGTTTACTGGCGCGAGGGCGGCATGGCGGCGGTGGTCTCGGCTTTGAGCCGGTCGGCCAGGCCCTGCGCCTTTTCCGGGGAAATGTTTTCGAGCAGGTGCTCGTCCACCTGCACGACCGGCGCGGAGCCGCAGGCGGCGATGCACTCGACGAACTCGACGGTGAAATTGCCGTCGGCGGATGTCCCGCCCAGCGGGCAGGCCAGTTCCTTTTGGAGCGTGTCGCACACGCGGTAGGCGCCGCGCAGCGCGCAGGACAGCGTGCGGCAGACCTTCACATGCCGGCGGCCAATGGGCGCCTGGCGATACATCGGGTAGAAGGTAATGACTTCGTAAACCGCGATGGGCGCGACCTCGAGTTTTTGCGCCGTCCACTCGACCGCTTCCTTCGAGATGTAACCCTGATCCTCCTGGATGGCGTGAAGCACCATGAGCATCGCGCTGCGCTTTTGGGGGTAGCGGGCGATGGTCCGGTCAATGCCGGCGAAGGTTTCAGGCGAAAGGTTCATGGCAAAAGCAAGCGATAAAAGGTTCACCGGTCGCATTCGCCAAGCACAAAGTCCAGGCTGCCGAGGATGACCGTCATATCCGTGAGCATGTGGCCGGGCACCATCTTGGAGAGAACGCTGAGGGTGACAAAGCTCGGGCCCTTAATGTGCAGGCGGTAGGGCACGCCGCCGCCCTTGGAGACGATGAAGAAGCCGAGCGTGCCCTTCGGGTTTTCCGCCTCGAAATAGACTTCGCCCGCGGGCATTTGCGGCCCTTCGGTGACGATCATGAAGTTCTGGATCAGCTCCTCCATGCTGGTGAGCACCTTGCCCTTGGGCGGGGCGAAAATTTTCTTGGCGTCCTCGGCATACCAGGGCCCGTCGGGCATGCGCTCAATGGCCTGGCGCAGGATGCGAACGCTCTGGCGCATTTCCTCCATGCGGACGAGGTAGCGGTCGTAGCTGTCGCCCTTGGTGCCGATGGGCACGTCAAATTCATACTGCTCATACCCACTGTAGGGGTTGTCTTTGCGCAGGTCGGCCTCGATGCCGGAGGCGCGCAGGTTGGCGCCGGTGATGCCATAGCTGATGGCGTCCTCCTTGGTGATGGTGCCGACGCCCTCGGTGCGGTCGAGGAAGATTTTGTTGCGCGAAAGCAGGGCGTCAATTTCGTCAAGCACCGGCAGCACTTCATTGCAGAATTTGTTCACGCGACCCAGCCAGCCGGGCGGCAGGTCGCGCATGAGGCCGCCGACGCGGGTGTAGCTGGTGGTGAAGCGCGCGCCGGTGAGCTCCTCGAACAGCGAATAAAGTTTTTCCCGCTGCGTGAAGCAATACATGAAGACGGTGATGGCGCCGGAATCCATGCCAAACACGCCGAGGCCCAGCAGGTGGGAGGAAATGCGGGCCAGCTCGCAGCACATGACGCGGATGGCCTGGCAGCGCGGCGGCACCTGCAGCTTGGCCAGTTTTTCGACCGCCAGAGCGTAGGCGACGTTGTTGGCCAAAGGCGCGATGTAATCCAGCCGGTCCGTGTAAGGGATGAACTGGGTGTAAGTCATGTTCTCGGCGA